>NZ_JAWOVT010000020.1:0-56475 GCF_033340055.1 Vibrio sp. 1580 | reverse complement strand
GGTAAGCAGAGTTTTTGAAATGTAAGGCCTTTGAATAAGACAAAAGGCTGCCTCATCGCTAACTTTGCAACAGTGCCTTTTCAACACAAGCGTGATCATCGGTGCATCCGCACCCTATACATTTAGCAGTGAGCATAAGCGCCTCCCCAAGTAAATTAACAACATCATAGTATCATTATGTGATGCTGTAAATATTAAAAAGAAAGCGGCCATAGCCGCCCTTCCGAAGTAATTTTCCTTTAGTGGTTGTCTTGGCCCTGTTTCCAAGCGACGAATGCCTGCACTAGCGGTACGCCATCATCACTCAAGGCATTCCCTTCTATCCATCCGCCTCGTATGACGACAGACTGCCCTGATTCCAAGCCAAAAGGTTCCCACTCAGAAGCCACCGGGGAACCGTCCACCAGCAGGTCGAGATCTTCAATCCATTTATCCCGGCCATCCAGAGTTTTCCAAACTGAGTCATCGACCCAAAAGGCCTTGATTTGTTCTGGTGTGGCATTGGTCCAATCGTTGTCTTTCCCGTCAGCAAGTGAAAGTACAGAGTCAACCGTTTGCTGCCAGTTCGGCCAATCTTCTTCGACAACAACGCAAGTAAGCGAGCTCTTGCCATTTGCTCTGCGGCCATCATCAACCTTCCGGATCAGCCTTTCCAGTGTCGCCAGCTCCTCATCGCAGAGCACGGCCTGTGCATCGCTTATCTTTGCCACGAAGTAACGTGCTTCAAGCATCGACATAATTATTTTCCTCCCCAGGGCACAAGTTTTGTCGAATATCCAAGCATTAGTGGGTGCTTCGGGTCCCCCGAACCAGTCACGCCAAATGCCAATACCGGCTTCCCAGATGCAACGAGCTGCTCTAAAAGCCTGTCCAAATGAACATGCAAAGACTTAGGCAGCTTAGTTCGGCTCCCCCAGCAGGGCACCAAGACATCAGCATCCCGAATAATCCTTTCCAAGTGGATTTCATTTTCAGGCCCGACAGGATCAACCGCCGTAGCCAGCTCTCGAACGTCGGTCGCCCGAAAAGCAAAAGCATTACCGACTATGAATCGCCTCCCTCCGTTGACCTTGGTAAACCCTATCCACTTTCTGACCGTGTGATCGTCCTCGGTGGCCGTGGCCGTAGAGCCGTTTACACCAAAATAACCGAACACAAGGCCTTCGGGTTGCACATCCCTTTCCAGACGGTATCTGTACATGCCGCACTTGCTGATAATTGCACTCAAAGTGTCACCTCTTTTTGAATGAAAAATGCCCTTTCACAGTTGCATTTTTTAATGCTGTGATAGGATAAAAGTGTAAGTTGAAAAGGAGAGATGACCATGAAACATGTACTGAATATCGCGCTGATGGCTGTTGTTATTCTTGGCCTGGCTATGCTTGAGGCCACCAACTGGGGTTACGCAGTGCTGGCTATCCCGGCAGTGATTTGGGCCAAGTCGGTGCTCAACCTTCTGCACAAACTGCCGGTTCTGGCTGCTGCTTTTTGGATTCTGGTTGCTGTTTTCGCGTGGCAAGCGGCACTTGTTGGTATCCTGTTCTATGGCGTACTTGCGACCCCTAAAGCGCCAGCAAACACCAATGGCAAGAAAAGCCGAAAAGCCAATCTGATGGGCACTTACAGCTACGACTTTAAAACCGGCGAATGCTTTAGCTAAGACTGGCTCCACGGTTATTTCTCCTCAGCCTTCCTGATGGGCGCTCTCAGCGCTCTCAGGACAGCTTCTTCAAGAGCTGCGGCCCCTGCCCTATCACGTCGCTTTGTTAATGCCCCATATTGCTTCCTGATGGGTAGCATCAGCTCTTCGAGTTCATTGCGCTTCCTATCGTCGGCTTCAAGTTTCTCGCTTCGCGCCAAGGCTTCGGCTTGCTCGCTTTTTGCTTGCCACTCTATCTTGTCGCCTTGCACTTCCCATGCTTTAACGTAATGAGCATCATCCAGACCTTTTGCTCCGTTGTCCGAAAACGAGGCCCCTGAGTAAATGCCACCGACAACCCAGCGCCTTTTGCTTTTTCCCTTTGAGAAATACATCTCACGGCCTAAAACACCATCGCGCAAAGTGGCTACCGAGATAAATAGCCCAGCGTCCCCTTTCCTAAAGCCGCAGAACACAAACTCAAGCGGTTCGTATAAATCACTCATGCTGATCACTCCGAAGAACAGACAAGACCTTCTCAGCTCGCTCCTGGAGGTCTATGAGTTCGGCAGCATCATTACCGCTCAATGACATGTCCCCGCCATAGAGGCGATACTCAACGCTGTCCATCGCCTGGCGAAGCAATCCTAGAAGAGCATTCACGTTTGCCGGTGTTGATAGGGCGACGGCTTCACCTTTCAGCTCACGTCCATTAAATTCCGACCACTCGGCTATGCCTGTCAGTTCGCAACAATTTGAGCAGGACATACTGGCAACATTCTGGGGATCGTCTGGACAGTGTTCATTGATGACAAAGTTCATCTCGTCACTGCCGCACTTTCCACAAATGATGTGTACTTTTTTGCCCATGCTGCTGCCCTTAGTGGAGAGTCTGCTCTTCCACAACAATCATCCCGTCAACCAAGCTGATTGTGGCGGGACCGCAGTTACCCAGCACCTCAGCTTTGACTCCGTTGTTCAACGCGACATAAAGCCGTCTCGCCCCGTTGGTGACGCGGATGCCTTTCTGGTCGAGTTGTTCAAGCATTTCTTCGTAGGTAATTTTTTCGTCCATCAGTTCTCCTCAGCAAGGATCTCGTCGATGAGGTTCTTTGCTATCAATCTGGCATCCAAAGGGACAGCCAGGCTGTCAATTCTGCCTCTTTCATGGGCAACAATGAGTTGCGCCTTCCAAGCTATCCCGGAAAGAGAAGCATCAGGTTCTTTACCTGAGCTTCTCATACATCTTGCGTTTCGGTACGCCGCCAGCCACTCAGGTCTGGTTGAGTTATAACGCCCAAGGCCAGCTTTTCGTTGGAAGCACATTCATCGCGCACCTTTACAGATTCATTTTATGATACTGTAAACAATAAAAAGACACCTTGCAAGACTTTCACATGTGAAAGTTTTCTGGTTTACATCTGCTCGCTTGGATCAAACCCCAAAGCCTTGCACACGTCATCCAGGTCATCGAGCGTGAAGAATCCCAGCGTCAGTTCCCCGGAGCGCTTCGCGGGGTTATAGCGAACTTTGATAGGCCTACCCGTAGCATCGCTCATCAGGGTCTCCAGGCGCTTAATGTCTGCATCCCTGTCCACTTCTTTGCCCTTCGCTATCGCCTCAAATTTATGAACCGGTGTCCTGGTATGCAGGAGATCCCTCAGGAGCTTTTCTCTCTTGCTGAAAGGTAACTTAGCCACGGCCCTCACATGCCCCAGGGTGATCTTGCGTGGATTTCTGAGCCAGAGTGTTAGCTCTTCCTCCGATAGCGTACCGGCGCGTTTCAGGTGTGTAACCGTATAGACCTTCTCAATACCCAGATCCTCTCTGATCTGACTGTTTGAACGCCCCTCTCCGCTTAGGAACGCGACCACATAGGCCTTTTCTGCATCAGTCATGCCTGGATGCTGGTGGTAGTAGTCAATGGCTTCTCTTGCATCGAGCAGTAGGGGTAGGTTGTTCATTCAGGACACCTTTTAGTCACATGACTATATCGAGGCTTATTCTACCCCCTATTTTAGTCACATGACTACTTACTGACATTTCGGCCCCCATCGCCGCCGATTTTTCTTGATTATAGGTTTGAATCTATATAGGATTGCACCTATATTAAGTAAGGAGAAATCATGTGGGTCATCGAGACAACCGACACCTTTGATGAGTGGTTCGATGCTCTGGATGATACCGATAGAGCAAACGTGCTGGCTTCGATGATGGTGCTGCGAGATAGAGGCCCCATGCTGTCGAGGCCATACGCGGATACTGTTAACGGTTCATCCTACAGCAACATGAAAGAGCTTCGGGTCCAAAGCAAAGGAGATCCTATCAGAGCGTTCTTTGCGTTCGATCCAAAGCGTAAGGGGATTCTTCTCTGCGCCGGTAACAAGACCGGGGACGAGAAAAGGTTTTATGAAGTAATGATCCCAATTGCAGACCGTGAGTTTGCGGCGCACTTGGATAAATTGAAGAAGGAGTGACGTTATGGCAAGAACTCTTGACCAAATGCTGGCAACAGAAAAGCCTGAGGTTGTTGCCAAAGCACAGAAAGCGGCCACTGAGATGTTACTGAACATCCACTTGGCAGAGCTTCGTGATCGCATGAACCTTACCCAGGGGGAAATTGCTGCATCTCTGGGTGTGAGACAGCCGACAGTCTCCGAGATGGAAAAACCTGGACGAGATCTCAAGCTGTCGTCCATTAAGCGGTACGTTGAGGCCTCCGGTGGCAAGCTACGCCTCGATGTTGAACTTCCGGACGGCACCCACTACGGCTTTGCCGTTTAACTCGATACGCCCCGTTATGGGGCGTATTACTTCTCTTGCTCTTCTTCCAGCCGTTTTCGGTATATCTCTCCTGCACGTTCCCTGCCATCGTCGGTCAGCCTAAAGGCCAGCTTTAGAGAAGCATTCCGGTACTTGTTCAACAGGCCGTTCTCCACCAGCGTGTGGCATGACGTTCGGAAGTTCGTTCCATGAATACCGCTCTGGCGAGCTGAATTGATCATCTCCAGTATTTTTACACCTGGTACAGGCTCGGCTTTTCCACCGGCCTCAATTGCGTATAGAATGAACAAAACGTCTTTTTGAGTTGACGACAATCTCATCCCTTCCCCTTATTCATGTCTGATATGAATAAGGCTCCCACGAAGGAGCCTTATGTAAACCTTATTCATGTGTCACATGATTAAGATCTAGTTCACGGAGTCTTTCAACCCCTTACCAGCTTTGAACCCAGGAATGTTGGCCGCCGCGATCTGGATGTTCTCTCCAGTCTGGGGATTCCGCCCGGTTCGCGCTGCGCGTTCCTTAACGTGGAAAGTACCAAACCCAGTGAGCGCTACTGTCCCACCCGCTTTAAGCTCCTCTGTCACTGAGTTGATCAGCGCATTTACCGCAGCTTCGGCCTTTGCTTTGCTAATGTCAGCGTCTTCGGCCACTTTCATAATCAGTTCACTTTTGTTCATCGTTATTCCTGTTTGTTTTCTTGGTTACTGTTTACACCTGCATACTCTGGGGTGTGGTTAGTGCTTTCTTCGCCACTCCCAAGGGGGAGTTCTCTCCGATTCCGGTAATGCCCAGAGACCTCGCTTATCGGCTTTGGCTTCGGCCTCCAGCTTGAACAGCTCCGGTGTTTTGGCGTACTGCCGGTACACCCACGCACTCCCAGAACGGACCATTTCGGCATTGACCCATTTGCCATCGACATAAAGGTTGGCGACCAGACGGCCATAACGGTCTTTGTCGATTTGCTCGACTTTAATCATTCGACCAAACACCAGATCGGACAACGCCTGTTTCGCCTTTGAGCCGTAGGGTTGTTTCTTCTCTGGGGTGTCGATTTCCGCCAGCCTTACCCGGTACTGGATTTTGCCGCTCCGGCAATCTTTCCCGGAGTCACAGCTTTGTTCAGTCAGGACCTTGACCGTATCACCGTCAGACACCCCCACAACCTTCGCAGTAAAGGTTTCTGCCCATACCTGAGGGGCCACCACCAGCATGGCTACCAGGAACGCTGAAACCCCCGTATTTTTCACAAAACCTAACCTCATAATCACTCCATCCAAATTACTTTTTTTTCCCAGCCGGTAGAGCCTTGGCCCAACAGAGCCTTGTTTCATCCACCTTGCTGTCTACGATTCGACAGGCATCCCAGTTAAGAGATGACCAGTGAGCAATGGCAGAGGCCAACCAGTACCACGGTGCCGTAAACACCGGCTGGCCCCCTTCCTTCGTTTTAAATACCTGGTATCGCATGTTGATCCTCCTGTTTGGGTGAGGCTTAGGCCTCGTAATAGAAATTTTTTGTGTCCGGATAGGGTTTAAAGCAATGAGCCGTGGCTCTCCCCAGGGAAAGCACTGAAGCCTCAGCTTCCGGCGCTTCCTCAGTGTCTTCACGAAATTCCCCGCCAAGTTGCTTCACCCATTCGGCAGCGAGCTGCACACCTTCATCAAAGGGAACTTTGTTCTTTTGAAGCACATCCAGATAGGAAAGCAGCAAGCAGTGAGGCGTAATGACGGCGGTGTTCCAATCGGTTGCGAGCCGTGTTTCGTCCATATCTGCATACCAGGCATCAACCTGATGTTTCAATCCGATCTCGGCCATCATGCCGTGCTTACCGGCGACCTTTCTGCCTTCCTCTACCACATCAACCGGGGCGTCCCAGTAGAGGACTCCCCCGTCCGCTTCTTGGGTCGCACAGGTTGCACCTTGCGGCCAATGCCTCCGTTCCATAACGAGCTCGCAGAGCGTTTGGTTGCCTACAGGAGCCTTGTAGTCCTCATCGAGATTCACCACGATGGTTTCCGGCTCCTGTTCAACCGGTGGCAGGTATCTGGCGACCAGAGGCATTGTCAAAATCACAGCCCCATCCATGTGAAAGGATGTTGGAGCCTTCACTATTCGGTCCATTACCCAGCACCAAGCATGAAGCAACCGATCCTCTACCTTGTCGTCAGCCTCAATCTCTTGAACGAACTGGTTGAAACGAACCTGACTATCCAGAAACAGGCCTGTGCTCTGACACTTATCGCTGATCGTATGAATGAGCTCCGCCTGCTCCAGAAGCATTTCTCGGGTGACTTCCTCCACATCACCAAATGCGTCAAACAACTTTGTCATGTAGTCACGAATTTGCATGTTCTTCCCCCTCGGCATCGAATTGCTTTGCAAGCTCAGGATCACCGGCCCAGCGAAGGGCGTCTCCCATATGCGTGAAAGCGCGTTTATTGTTATCCTGCTTATTCACCCTGACCGGCGTCTTTTGGTCACGAGGCTGTAGTAGCCAGTACCCGGCCTCTTCCCTGATTAGTTCTGCGGCCACCAGAAAGCCGTTCTTCGTTGCAATGATCATCATCAGCTCCCGTGGTTAAGCCAGTAGGCATAGATAGTGATGGCAAGGCCTCCCGCGAGCACAATGACTGCGGCGGTACGCTGGACCCACTTCGATGCACCAAACCGCGCCAGGTGTCTCCCCAGGAACTGGAAAGGTGCTGTCTTTCCGATAGCGCGAATCACCCAGGAGATTGCCAACAGAAGGATGGCTGTGGCCGGGTATATACCAACCCCTAAGAGATTCATCTCTCCGACCGCGAGCTGATAGATGAATGCCAACAGCATGGCTACCGCAGTCAATACAGCTACAACCTTGGTCCCGTTTCGCCAGTCCCACGCTCGACGTGCGTCACTGGTAAAACTCACCATCGAGACAAGGAACGGCATAAATGGCAGGTTCATGCTGGTGGGTTTATCCATGAATGCGTCAAGACCCACAAACATGGCCGTCATCACCACATAGAACAACAGGGCGGGGACAAGCATGTCGCGTAAAGACCGAACCTGGTTGGCGTTCGCGTTTTGAGTATTCGTCGTCATTGTGTTTGCCCCTTCAACATTCCCCATAGCTGACGGTGAAGATCAGCGATTACCTTGTACGTCCCCTTCACTGCTGGTTGCTCAAGGGTCTTGAGCATCCACAAAGCAATAAACAGGCTGGAAAGCAGTGCCACCACCAACTGGATGTTGTGGCTACTCAAATAGACGGCATAGCCGTTTAGGCAGGCACTCAATAGCAACCAGACCCTGGCCGTCATCAGCCCCCAGCGGTGATAGGTCACGAGCAGGTAGGCTGTTACGACAGAACAGAGTGTCATGGCACCAGAAGTGGCTAGGTAAACGACCCATGTACTGGCCTCGCCAGTGACGTAAGTGCCACCAACGGAGAAGGACAAGCCAAAGATCCAAATTGCTGCATTCCGGAGTAGGGCATCAACAATGATGTAACTAGCAGCGAGATTGATAATTCCGCGTTTTAGCATTACCCCCTCCCGTTATTCTGATACCTGCCCAGCTCAGCTCTGAGCCTATTAATTTCTTCCGTGGCTTCGGCCAACTGCTCCCGATACTTCTTGAACTGCTGATATGAATGCCAGGACTGTCCTTTCGATACTGACTTCGTGATGGCGGCGACCTCATCCGGCGTCAACCGGGTGAGCTGCTCTTCCGGATAGATCAGGATGGTGTTGCTGTCCCAGTCAAAGCCTGCGTGAATAGCTTTCACCCCCACTGTAGGGGTTCCACCAATCCCACCTGGCTGGTGGATGACAAGCCTCAAAGGCGCTGAGGCCTTGTGTGGATGAAGGCTATCGAGAGCCTCTTTTGCTTCTTGTAACTCCATAGATTCACCTCATAGTGAAATCAGGCCCCGGAGAGCCTGACTTTCACATGTGAAAGTTAATTTGCCTTCTGCTGTCTGGCAGAAACCCTCAAGGCCAGCGCCTTTTGCATGTCGGGCTGCTGGAAACGCACCTTGGTCCGATCAGGCCAACTGTCCATTTCATTGCACCGCAGGGTGTCTATGGCCGCATCACGGTAAACCTGATAGAAGTCGGTTCCACCTATGGAGTTAATTGCCATCATGGCGGCAAACATCGGGTTACTGTTCATGACGCTTGTAAGAGTCTCGGGGGTCATTGGGGTGTCGCATGACTTGTTGAGGGCAACCAGCAGGTCATTACCAACCAGGGCACAGGCAGCGCATACCTGTTTGGTATCATCCAAGGCCTTCGCGTATTCGTTGTTTGGCTGAGGGACGCTTGAGCAAGCCGACAGGACAAGCAGCCCCGCCAGAAGGCATCCCAATTTAGTTGTAATCTTGATCATCAGTTCTCACTCCACTTTCACATGTGAAAGTTTTTATTGGTTCGCGGAGTCGTCTTGTTGCGACTCAATCATCATTTTTCGCATCACGGCCATGATGGCTTGCGCCGGTTGAGCGCCGCCGAGAAGCTGGCTCTTGCCGGTATGGTTGTCCACTACAAAAGTGGCTGGTGTCCCGTTGACGCCATAGCTCTTGGCTTTCTGGATGTCAGCTTCAACCTTGTCTTCGTACTTTCCTGAGCCGAGGCACTCCCGGAACGCATCCAGATCAGCACCAACACCAGTGACAACAGAGGCCAGGTCAGCAACACCGCCACCATTCCCCTGGGTATGGTGGAAAATGTCGTTAACGAAGACCCAGAAGCCACGGTTGCCCTTCTGCTCAGCAATACATTCAGCGGCCAGAGCTTCCTTGTGAGCTGCCGGGTTATGGAAATCGAGAGGCATGTGCTTCCACTGCCAATTCACATTGCCTTTGCTGGCATCCACAATTTGTTTGGGTGTGTCGTGGAATCGCTTGCAGAATGGGCACTCCATATCGGAGAACTCCACCAGCGTGAACCGAGCACCAAGGTCCCCGTAGATGTGTTTGCCTTCTTCGACCTTCTCAGGTGCTGCCTCGAACTGGGCATACTTCTGATCGATGTCGGCTTGTTGTTTCTGCGCGACAAACTTGTTGATGCTTTCGGCCACAGCAGCTTCAAACTCTGCCTTGCTTTTGAAGGTGACGCCTTCGGCATCCTTCACCTGGTTGACCGTAGACTTCACGTTGGCGATCTCTTGCGCCAGATCCTTCTCTTTCACGAACTGGTAGATCCCGAACCCGGTTCCTACGAGCCCCAAAAGAATGGCGGCAACAACCCCGAGACGTAGTGATTTGGTACTTTGTTCTGTCATATCAAACTGCTCCTATCAGTAAACTTTCACAGCGCTGAGTTCTTGCACGAAGGAACTGGCTTCGAGCTTCGCTCGTTGGGTCAGTCGCCGGATGATGTCTTCGGTTGGTGTGTAGTCCACCAAGTTGCTCTGGTGGATGACGTCTCGCGCCACGGAGTTCAAACTACCCAGGCCATCAATCAGCCCAATGTCTTTGGCCTGCTCCCCGTTCCAGAGCAATCCAGAAAACACCTCTGGGTCGTCTTTCAGTCGATCACCCCGCCCAGCCTTCACTCGTTCGATGAACTGCTGGTGGGTTTTCGATAGAACGCCCTCCCAGAATTTCTTCATGTCAGAGGTAAGAGGGGAGAATGGGTCGAGAAGCGCTTTGTGCTCTCCGGAAGTGATAGCCCGGCGCTCGATGCCGAGCTTGTCCATCAAGCCGGTGAATCCAAACCCCGAGCTGATGACGCCGATAGAACCGACAAGGCTGGCGCGGTCAGCATAGATTTCATCCGCAGCAGAGGCGATGTAGTAACCGCCAGAGGCACCGATGTCATCAATGATGGCGTAGACCTTTTTCTCCGGATGAAGGGCTCGCTGCGCCTTCACTTCGTCATAAATCCGTCCTGCTTGAACCGGGCTACCGCCAGGGCTGTTTATGCGAAGCACGATAGCTTGTGAGTTCGGGTTGTCGAATGCAGCTTGGATGGACGGGATAAGGTGATCAGCATCGGCCAGAGTGCCAGCAGCAATTTCACCACGGATGTTGATATACGCGGTGTGAGGGGCTCCTGCCTTGGCGCTTTGCCACGGCATCCCACCCGGATTAGATGCCAAAATGATGAAGCCGATCATGAGAAGCACGAAACCAGATGCGCGAAGCACACGCAACATGGTCCGCCAGCGCCGGTCTTTCACCTGCTCTTTATGCAGGGTGAACATGTACTTCTCAATGAGTTCTTTCTCCCAGGGGATCTCTTTGTTTTCTGCCATTAGTTTTTCCTTTTGCATGTTTCGATTATCAGTCCCCAGAACTCTTCATCAGCGCTATCAGCCCGGTCTTTGACTTTCTGGTAAACAAGGTTGGTGTTGAGCTGATGCTCACGACAGAACTGAGCAATGTTGCTGTAGGTCCTGTCCAGATAGGTGAAGGGTTTCCCTTTACCTTTTTTCTTGGCGAGGATGAGCTTCCACTCATCATTGGAGAGTTTGTCTGCGGCCTTCCCGGTGTCCGCAATGCGCCTACGCACCGTTACCGGATCAAGTCCATGTGCTCTGGCTATGCTGGCAACGCAGTTGAACTTCCGACCGTCAATCATGACAGTAGGCAAATCACCAGCGGCAGCCTCCTTGAATCGGAAACCTCTGTAACCTGGTTTGAAGATCCCAGGAGCAAGTTGCTCACGGAACTCGATTGCTTGTTCTGACCTGACAAACTTGCTGTCGATTTTGCCGAGCATGTACTTAGCCCGAGCGATTACCTGGTAAAGCGTCTTCTCCAGGAGCATGGCGTCAGCAGCTCGACTCGGAAGACCTATGTCGTCTTCTTGCTCGATACCCAACATTTCTGCATGGCTGGAGCCTTCTGCATGTCGGAAACAGCCGTCGTACTCAAAAAGAAAGGAGGCCAAACCTCCTCTCAGCTTTGCTTTGAACCGGGTGTTGGCCGCGTTCTCTGGCGCTGGTGCCAGCTCGGACACTTCAAGCCCTAAATTTGCGGCCAACTTCCGCAGGTCTTCCTCTCCAATTCGGCATCCAGGCTGCATAACCTGCGCCAGAGCAGATTCATCAGCACATCCGCGTTCTTTCAGCTCAGCCAAGAGGTAGGGAACTCGTACTACCCCCATAAGCTCAAGCTCCCTGAATCGCGTGGACCACCAGCTCACAGAGTTTCCCGTACACAGGAGCAAGGCAGAGTGAAGCCATCACCATGCCAAAGGCTTTCGATGGAGCCTCTTTGGCGAACTTGGTCAACCACGGCATCATGCCGCACAGAGCAGCAACCATAGCGCCAGCCACCCCCAGGGAAGGGAATGCCATCACTTGGGCCAGAATGAAGAAACACTGGGCGTATGCCGCATGGGTCATCGCCTTCTTATCTGCTGCCGTGAACTCCACGGCATCTACGCTTTTGACTTTTTCCATCACATTGTCCTCATGCAACATCAGGTTTTCCGAAAAATTTCTCATACACTTCGAGGTCGAAGGCCAGCATGGTCTTTGCCGCCTTTTCACTAAGCTGGTGGAGGCTAAGCATCTGAACCTTGTCAGTGCCGGTCACTTGCAGATCCACCGCGAACCACGTCCCACCTTTGGTCACGGCCAGAACTTGCACCGCCCAGGGCTTATCCAGTCGTTCGGGCGGAGTGATCATGTTCGACACTTTGGCGACCGTCGCGGTTGAACCTACCCAGTGCTTGTCGAACGCAATGACGTTCAACGCTTCAAACGCATCCTTCGCAGCTTTAAACCGGCTCCGGACAGCATCTTGTTGCTTCCAAGCCATGAACTGGAGAAGGGTCATTCCACCAGCCATAAGGGTGAGAAAACTCAAGCCATTGGCGGCAGCTACGACCGTCGCTACCAAGGACCCCAACATGACGAAGCGGTTATGTTTAAGCTGGGCCACTATTCACCTCCTATACCAACCAGCGTACAGGACTTTTCAAAAATGCAACCCCGCCTAGCTGCCCAATTCGGGCAACCCTGATTCAATCCAGAACTTTCACATGTGAAACTTTCCGCCACAGGAACAGGAGGTTTTTACCTGACCAGAACGGATGGATTGATAGCGGTGCCACAGCTTGACCACTTCTTTTTCGCTGAGAAGGTTTGTCTTGATGTAACGGACTCTATCCCCGTCCGCTGTCTCAACAACGGTTCGGACATAGCCGTACTTGGCAACGGGTGCCTTGTACTTGTGTGACAGAATTACCCGGTAAACCGAGAGCTGGATAATGTCCGACTCATAGATGTGGTTTACCTGGCGCAGCTTGGTGTCCAAGGGAATGAGAACCCCATTCTTGGTTTGGTACACCTGATCAACCCTGCCGTGCATGGGCACCGGCTGTGTGGTTGATATGTCCTGTTCGGACAAAAACAGAGTGGCCGAGCGCAGCTCATAAGGCATGTTCTCTGATTTCCACCACGCCCAGGTGTCTCCAATGCCGCGTTTGCGCCATTGGTCCACTTTCGCAATGACGAAAGGGGCGATGATCAGGACGAATATCCAGAGAACTGGCTTCATGACTACCTCCGGCCCCTAAACCACTCTGGATGATTGGATACATCCATGCTCTTAACCTGTGATGAGAAGACCAGTAGCTCTTGGGTCGTCAGGACGGTCTCAGGAGCCCGAGCGATGAAAGGTCTCAGCAATTCAGAACCCGCATAGATATTGATGACCATATGCAATCGCTCTGTTGCTCCAGAAACTCTCCGCCAGCTCCGGTAGGTTTCTGTTGATTTGGCATAGCCAACCAAGGCAGGAGCCAGCGTGTCGGACTCCTTCGTATTCAACTTCCCTTTTGCTGCCTTCGATACGAACTCAGCGATCACCGAAGCCAGCATGTCGGAGGTAAGGTGAAGCGGCAGCTTTATCGTGTCGAAGTCAGCCTGCTTGATGGTGAACAGGCGGATGTGATCGTTGCGGTAGTCACGCACATAGATGACATGACTCTCAAATGGGTTGGAGTGGTTAAAGGCATCCATACCCCAGCCTGCGGCCTCAAGATGTGCGTTTGATACTGACTTGTCGTAATCAAATTCCACGCTATTACTCTCCGTCTTGTCGTTCAGGAACTTTCACATGTGAAAGTTTTCCGTCGGTCATGATGTCCAGGACGGCTTTGCCCAGTCTCATCCCTTTATGGTTTTGAACCGGGTCTCCCTTGTAGAAAAGTCCTGGCTCGTTATCGGGATGGAATACCCCGTGAGGAATGTTGTCGTGATCGCCCAGCCACATGCGTAGCCTCAGATCCACCAGCCACCCATCATCCAGGACAACCCAGAAATGCGGTGTCACGATGTCCTTGGTCTGTTCGTTTCGCACAAAGCCATACATGCAGTCATGAGGTACACCCGCTTCATTGAGTAGGTGGCTTACTGCCCATGTCATACCGTCACATTCCATCTGGCAGTCATCCAAGGTCATAAGGACGGCTTCCAGTTCCCGGTGCCACTCCGTCATTTGCTTGGCCGCAGGTTTTACCACCAGCTCGTTTTTGTTTTCTGCCAAGATGATGTCTTCCTCGTCAATATTGCATTCGTCTATCGCTTCCGAACGGATGGATACCGCTTCATCCCAGTCATCGCTCGATCCGAAAATGCTCCAACCCTCAAGACCGTAATTCACCCATACGATGAACCGCTTTATCGTTTTCATGTGCGGCCCCCTTTAACCGTGCAACGTTCCCACATACTCACCCCTTCAAACCGTAACCCCACCAAAAAGCCACTTCTTGATGATTTCCAATCAGCAGCGGCAGGTTGCCCCTGAACTAACCTCACCGAAAAACCACCTTTAGATTGCTTTCTGGTGCTTATCAAGTTCTCCTGAGTGATTAGTCGTTCTGAAAACTTTACTTTTCACAGTATCATTTTATAATACTGTAAATCATAAAAACAACCCAGTAAAGAAAAAAGAGCGACTTATGTTGAGACGAGAAAACCAAGGAGATTTGTTCGATGACCAGGTGGTGTTGCCATCACTGGAGTCGGTTCTTACCGGCATATCTTCCAGTCAGCGTTGTGACGATAGAACAACGTACTTCTCCGCTCCGGATGTGGACCTGAGTTTGTACGATCACATCATTGTTTGCCTGTCTGGAGGCAAAGACTCGATTGCTGCGTACTTGCGGCTGGTGGACATGGGTGTTGATAAGTCAAAGGTGGAGTTCTGGCACCATGATGTTGATGGTCAGGAAGGCAGTTCGTTGATGGATTGGGCCTTCATGCGTGATTACTGTCGTCAGCTCGGGGAAGAACTGGGTATCCCAATGTACTTCTCGTGGCTTGAGGGCGGCTTTGAGGGCGAAATGCTCAAAGACAATGCCTATAGCCACCCCCATCGTGTAGAGACGCCTGAGGGGCTTCTGGTGCTGCCTAGAGACCATAAGCGCTCTAAGCCTGGTACGCGCCTTCGTTTCCCTCAGCAATCGCCATCACTCCAAACAAGGTGGTGCTCATCAGCCTTGAAGATCGATGTTGGCCGCAGAGCTCTTAATAACCAGGAGCGCTTCAAGGGGAAGAAGATCCTTTTCATCACTGGTGAGCGCCGGGAGGAAAGTGCAAACAGATCCAAGTACAACCAGCTTGAGGCTCATGCCTGTGACAGAAGATATGGGAAGACTGCACGGTTAGTTGATGCCTGGAGGCCCGTTCTTCATTGGACTGAGGAGGAGGTATGGGAAGTAATCGAGCGTCACCGCATCCTGGCCCCAGTCCCTTATCGCCTTGGCTGGAGCCGGTCGTCGTGTATGACCTGCATCTACAACTCACAGCGTATCTGGTCCACGATCCGTCACTACTGGCCTGAACGAGCTGGGAAAATTGCTCAGTATGAACAAACCTTTGGTGTGACGGTATCAAGAAAAAAAATCGACGTAATAGATTTAGGTTCTGCTGTTGCGCCGATACAGATTAGTGATGTTGAGGCATTGGAGCAGGTATCCAGAGAAGATTACACGCTCCCGATTTTTGTGCCGGAGGGGCAGAAGTGGGTTCTCCCTGGTGGCGCATTTGGCCGAGAGGCCTGTGGTTCTGATTGATTTGTGCAGAGGTGGCAATGTTGGATTTTGTTTTTTTGGTGTTTTTGGGGTTGGGCATATCTACGGTGCTGGTGCGTCGGTCTTCCCGTAAGGGGATGGATCTTGAGCTGACATGGCTCCAGTCGTTGAAGGTCGTGCTGGTTCGTGGAGCTGTTGCATTGGGCCTGGGTTTTGGCATTGGCAGGCTTGTATTGATGGGGATGCAGTATGGTTTCCTGAGTGAGTCTGTCCTGAGGGAACATGCACTTGTCTCCGTAGCGGTGGTTCTGATCTGTGGGCTTGGTTCGTTCGTTGCGTTTCAGTGGATCATCGGGAGGATCTCTGGAAGATCGATCAGCGTCGTTTCTGTGATCAAAGCTGTGATGTACGAGTCTGGTTACTTTGTGCTGTCGATGCTTATCTTGTTGGTGATACTCGTCCTGTTCGGCCTTGCATACGAGACTTTTTTCTAAAAAAACAGTGTTGATTATTTTTTGTTCAGTGATCAAAAGGATAAATATAAAGATCTTTAGATCTTTGTATAAAGGATTAAAAACGGTTAAAGACAGGTTAGGCGTTCTAAATCACCACTCAACACATTGATATTACTGGTGTTTTCATATTTATTCCGTGCAACAAACCCATAGGTTGCCGTGCAGCGTTCCCATAGGTTGCCGTGCAACGTCCCCACATACCCTTGGATCTTATCCACTGTTATCCACACGGAACCCCTCTTTTTTCCACAAAATCCTTACAAAACAGAGCTTTCGTGCAGCGTTCCCACATATCAGATCTGGTGTTCGTGCAGTATTCCCACATGTCTAAGGTCATACGTGCAGTCGCCCCATATACAATTTTCTGAACGTGCAACGTACCCACATGTCAATTTTGGTCGTTTTTTGCACCGTGCAGCGTACCCACATATGATCGTGCAGCGTTCCCATATACCAAAACCCCGTTTATGCACAGGAAATGTGGATAACTTTTGGCCTCTTTTTGTGTGCGCGTGATCACTTTATGGACTATTAGAGTCATTTTGACTGCTTTTTTAGGTTTGTCCTGATCTGTCAATCTTTGTTCTGCTTCGTCAATCGTGCAGAGTTCCCATATATCGAGAGGTTCAGGACCTGCTTTCGTGCAACGTACCCACATATCAAATCTCATAACGTGCAGGTCCCCCACATCCTCACCCTTTAACTATCAATACCTTACGGGAACCACTCTACGGGAACCACTGGAGCAGCATGGCACTTATCCTTCGTCGTGGCTTACGCTTGCACGATACTGAGACTCAGCTTGCGACTACCGTGCAGCGATCCCATATATAGAGCCCCAGCCCACGCTGCATCTGGGGTCACGTTCGCTCTATCCGTGCAGCTCCCCCATATGCGGAGGCATTCCGTTTCCGGTCCTGCCTGGTGGGCGTACCTTGTGCGCTTTCTTCTGGCATAAAAAAAGGCGCTGACGCGCCTATCTTTCTTTTCCCTGGGGGGTGGGAGATTCTGGTGGCTATCTCCCCTTACGTTGGGGTTCATCAATGATGTCGTGGTCGATCATGCCGTGCTTGATGGCCCGTAGCTCTGTCTGCTGCTTACGCTTGTTGGACGCCATCACCTGCTTCACGAAGTTCTCATGAGGCCTTATGACGTACCGCACGTCGATGACTCTGCGGCCATCCTTGATCTGGTTCGCGTCGTAGTCGCTTATGACCTCTTGTTTGATGAGGGCCTCCAGAGCGAGCTTCATGGCTCTGACGTTCTCCGGCATCCGTGGGCTCAATTCACGAGGGCTCTGGGTCAGGAAGCTGATAAGCGATGGCGTGTACGGCGAATCTGGTGATGCTTGAGTCCAGTAGTGGCTCATTCGCTTGTAGATGTACCGTGCAAGAGGGGAGCGGATTTGCATTCCGATTTTGTAGTTGTACTGACGAAACGACAGATTCATGATCGATTCGTTTACCAGCGGGTTGAACTGCACATAGCACCTGGCGTTCCCGCCTTTCTTGCGAAACTCACCTCTGGTGGTCAGTCCCACCATCGGGAAGAAGCTGGAGCTGATGAAGGCTTCACCGTCATCACTGATACATTCGAGTGTTGCGCCACGACAAACCTGGATTGCTTCCTTGATTTCGTTCAGGTTGTACCCGTGACCCATCTTCGAGAGCTCTTTCTGGAGTTCGTACAGAGTGAACATGACTCCAGCCTTGCCCTCGATGATATGGCCTTTCCCGTTCACTGCGAGCTTGCGTAGAGCATCCTCAAGGATTTCCTCTCGCTGTCCCGCGTAGATCAGCACGGTTCTTCCGTCATCCTTCTCGATGATGGCTGGCTTCACCTTCACCGTGAAATGCTGGCCTCTGATGGTGCATTGTCGTGTCACTACAGCGTTGGATAAATCTTCATGCTCACGCTTTTGGTCCCAAATGTACTTCGGCAGCGCATCGTAGATCTCGATGGTGTTGGAGTAGTCGTCTTTCTTGGCCGGAGATTCAATGATCTCAAACAGGCTCATTTGCGGTGAGTCTTTGATTACGTCGAGTTTCTCCAGGTCTTTGTCTTTGGTTCTCTTGCTCATGATTGTTCCGTCGATACTTTCTAGCTGGTGGTCCATGCCGCCAGCATTGTCAATGCTCCCGCTGCTACCGTCGCTGAAAACACTAGCTGGTAGATGCGACGCTTAGCCCCCGCAGTGCCGCTCATAAAACGCAGGGCTGCCGCTTCATATCGGAAATGAGCGAACTCACCCCGAAGGGTGCTATCTGTCCCCTGTGGCGATTGTGGGCGCTTTGACAGGGCAGGGCGAGGATGGCTGGCGACTTTCTTGATCATCGCTTCACATTTCCCCAGTTTCGCCAATTCAGTGGCCGCTACAGATGCTGTCATGTTGTCACACCTCGTCGCTATGTGTCTTGTTTAGCTGGCGCTCGTACTCGTTTAGCGCCCGGCGAATTTTTGCTAAGGCAGTGGCGCGTTGTCTTAACACGGCATACCTGGTTTCAACTTGCTGGATCAACTCTTGTGCCCAGACAGGCTCTTTCTTGAAGTGCGACATGCTGTAGGCATGACCGCGACCCTTCTTGATATGTGTCGATAGAACCCTTTTCTTTTGTCCGGGAACTTGTTCGACAAATCTGTTGCGATACCACTCTGCAACGAGTGATACGCCTAGAATGCGAACCCGTGTACCGACACGCCCTTGTTCGTCCTCTGACGCTTCTTCACGCGCTGATTTGTGCGCGTTCCAGTACATGTCCGCTTCCTGCTGCGCCTCGACAGCAAGAACCGCTAAGGCGTGATCCAGTTTGCTCCGTACCTCTGCAACAAACTCTCGTCCCTCTGCCTCTAGCAGATCCTCTGTTATCTCGGATCGTTCTTCTTCGAGCTTCGGATCTAGCAGATCTAGCCATCGCTCTGTTGGTAGACTCACCTCAATACCCTCCCAATTCCTATCCAATTCCTATCCACATAACTATCTATCTGGAATTTAAAGCTGATTATTCCAATACTGGAATCTAGTTCTGTCACTAGGCTAACCCATCTTTGGAATTTGTCAAATTTCCCTCTATCTATCTGGAATCTTGATGCTCTTATTCTTTCACAGCCTCTTTACATATGAATCTATATTTAAAGATTCCAGATATATTGGATATGGCATCAAAGATTCCAAATGCCTCTTTACCACCGTCTCTCGATGCTGGAGGGCAAGCGGTTCTCGATGCGAGGGTAAGGTCTGTTTATCTGAGCCTATCCGTGCAGCGTTCCCATAGGTTCCCTTACTCAACGATCAAAAAGCCACCGAAAAGCAACCTATATGCCCCTTTTGGGCAATTACACAGGCCATCTGTCCCCGCTTTTAGCCTTATTCTCTATCCAACACGCGGCAAGCAATCGAAAAGCAATCTAAAAGCAATCTTTGGAGGATTTCATGAGTCAATTTGTTCTGGGTTTGGATATTGGTTACTCCAACCTGAAAATGGCAATGGGGTATAAAGGTGAGGAAGCTCGCACAGTCGTCATGCCGGTGGGGGCAGGTCCATTGGAACTGATGCCACAACAGTTAACTGGCGGTGCAGGGACCTGCATTCAGGTTGTGATTGATGGAGAGAAATGGGTTGCAGGCGTCGAGCCTGACCGATTGCAAGGATGGGAGCGTGAGCTTCACGGCGACTATCCTTCGACCAATCCATACAAGGCTCTTTTCTACGCTGCACTCCTGATGTCCGAGCAGAAGGAGATCGATGTGCTGGTGACTGGCCTGCCTGTTAGTCAGTACATGGACGTAGAGCGCAGAGAGGCGTTGAAATCTCGGCTTGAGGGTGAACACCAGATCACGCCAAAACGATCGGTAGCGGTTAAGTCTGTCGTGGTTGTACCTCAACCTGCCGGTGCTTACATGGATGTTGTAAGTTCAACCAAAGATGAAGACCTCCTGGAGATTATCCAGGGAGGAAAAACCGTTGTAATTGACCCTGGGTTCTTTTCTGTAGACTGGGTAGCTCTTGAAGAGGGAGAGGTCCGCTATCACTCATCTGGCACCAGCCTCAAGGCGATGTCGGTGTTGCTACAGGAAACGGACCGGCTAATTCAGGAAGACCACGGCGGTGCCCCTGGCATCGAAAAGATCGAGAAAGCTATTCGTGCCGGTAAGGCCGAAATCTTCCTCTACGGTGAAAAGGTATCGATCAAAGACTACTTCAAGAAAGCCTCAACCAAAGTCGCTCAAAACGCCTTGATCCCTATGCGGAAGTCAATGCGTGAGGACGGGATGGATGCTGACGTAGTTCTGCTGGCTGGCGGCGGTGCCGAGGCTTACCAAGATGCGGCCAAGGAGCTTTTCCCTAAGAGCAGGATCGTACTGCCCAACGAATCCGTGGCATCCAATGCCAGGGGCTTCTGGTTCTGCGGCTGATAGATAGGAGGTCGTTGTGGCTGGTAGCAAATGGGATGGAAAAATATCTAATCTGAACATATCGGAGCAAGCCTTTCCGGAGCTCTATCGTGAACTGTCCCAGATGCAGCATAAGGCGCGTAGTGATCGGCTCCGCGCCCTTGCTCTATTGGGTCTTTATTCTCTTCGATTTTCTGGCAACATTGGGTCTTTTGAGCAACAGAGTTCAGAGAGTCAACCTGCACAGCATCAAAATTCGCCAGTGCAGACTGACGCAAAACTGAACTCTCAACGTGATTCACTTAAAGGAAAACTGATGGGCTCCGTATGACATGAAAGACCACGAGGAGTTCTCTACGCTATCAGCGGCTGAACGTAGAGAGTTAATAATCGCAGAGTTAAAGCGTAAAAGCCGCATTCGCACCCTGTTGCGAGGACTCCCGTTAGATGAAGTTCGGGAGATCATTGACAGAATGAAGGGCGTTCTCAATGAACTGGAGGAAGAGTACAAAAAGCGAGAAGAAGAAGAAAAAGAAAAGCGAGCTCAGGCTGAGCGAATAATGAGCGACATGGAATCCTGCGGTGTGGACATCGGCTTGCTCAACGAAATGTTCACGAGCAGATCAGAACCTGATAATGCTAAATATTCAAAAGACGGAGTTTCGTGGAGTGGGCAAGGACGTCGCCCGGATGCTTTCAAGGGGTTGGGAGCTGTCGAGCTGGAGCGCTACCGTATCCCACAGAAGAAGTAAAAAAATGAGCGCCGCAAAGTTTGGGCGCTCATCTTCTGGTCCGAAATGTCATAGTCTACTCAAGCACACTCTTTCTCCCCACCACCATGCCTTCCTTGTTCTTTGCAGAACGGACATTCAACGCAGGTTCTTTGATTAACAGAGGTGAAGTACGTACACTTGCAGTTGTCGCACACCTCCAGCATTGCGTCCCCACTTCTCAGCTCCGAAGCAAGACACCAGGCATCAGTAATATCAAACGGAGCCCACCGAGCACCTTTCATTCCGGGCACTTCTTTGCGGATTGCGTGATACATTCTAAATGCCTTGTTCAAGGCTTTGATGTTCACAGACCGCAACACGGCTTCTCCACCAATGTTGAAGTAGAGCTGCATTAGAAGAGAGGCCTGTATCTTGGATGTGTGACTATGAATCAGTGTCGCACCACCCCGGAAAGTTCTGGATTTTCGTTCCAGAGTATATCCGTCCCTCTCCAGATCCTGGTAAAGCCGTCTGACCTGTTTGTAGGTCAGACCAGTCTCGATCATGATGATTTTTGTGATGTACCCAGCAAGGGCCATGTGTCGAGCTGTAACCCAGCGACCCAATGTACCAGAGTTGCCAATGTTCATCTCCACCTCCCACGTCCCTGTAGAGACTGTTGCAGTTTTTTCAATACCGGGTGTGTTAACTCTTCCCGGCTGTCATCGAGAATTTCTTCAATGATGCTCGGAGCAAAACGAAGCGTAAAATGCGTAACCGTTGTTCCAGACATGTGGCGCAACTGGCTGTCTGTTGCCTTAGCCACCAGCTCCGCAAGCTCTCTCGAAACCCCGAAAACTTCCTTTGCCATCTCCGGGTCTCTCGATGCGACGCGGTTAAATAGCAACCAGTAGGCAGCATCAAATTCATCAACACTATGGTTGATAAAAACTACAGGGTCGTAGTCGCCAGAGAGTCGCGTGATGATGTTCTGCTCTGCTGTTTCGAGTTTGAAAGAGATCAACACGCCAGAGGCCAGAGCTTCCAATTGGGAAGGTGTTGCCAGTGACAGCTTTTGAACGGTGTCCATGCCCAAAGAAAATTGTGAGGCCGCATCATCTGGACGTTCTTTTGCCAGAGTGGATAGCAGGTTCCACAATGTCAGATCGAACTCGTAGACGTTTCTATCAGCTTCTTCTTGATCGAGGTTGACGGCTCTTGCATCCCACGCACCAATAATATCCAGTTCCAACATTCCGCCCCCCTCACAAATCACGAAGGTTGCGATAGATAGCCAAGACTCGGCTACCATAGTTTCTGGCTCGGATTTCGTCTTCCCAGGCGTGATAGCGGCCAACGCCAAGCTCCAAGTCATTTGGAGATGACTGAATGGCTTCTGATAGCACCTCTGCCCCAACCATGACGTTGGTCTCTGGGTCGAGAAGATCTGCTGGAGAAGAAACTCTATGACCATTCCACCGGATGCTCACTTGCATAAACCCGACATCAATGGCACGACCGTACTGCTGCTGAAACTCAGCGAGCTTAGCCTTTGCCTGATCTTCCGACTTAGCATAGAAAGGAAGCCCAGGAACGCGAAGCGTCCAAGGCCAAGGACTTATAGAGCCATTACCTCTCCCTGATGCAGATTCGGCCAATGCGACCGAATACACTAGAAGAGGGTCGAGGTTATATGCTTTCGCTGCTTTGTCGAAGATGGTTCCGCTCAGGTCAATAGCATTCGCTGTTGATGAAAGGAGAGCCGCAGACAGAACTAGCGCCTTGGCTTTGTTCTTCATCAGCTTGCCTCCTTATGTCTGAGGGGTATTTCGTGTTCTTCGTCGTACCGCTCCGGCCAAATCTCAGACGGCTTCACACCCAAAGCTGTAGCTATCTCATGTTCCCAGCGTGGACTGGGCTTATAGAGTGCCGTAGACACCACCTGCCGAGATGTTTTGTGTTTTCTGCCCAATGCGGCCAGAGAAAGCCCCTGGATCTTGAGTTTGTACTTGATCCACTCACGTTTCTTCTCTGGGTCGCTTGGGATGTCTATCAATTGGCATTTATCCATTGTTTGCCACCCTTTAAACTGCGTTGTTAGCCATACAAAAAGTGCGTTATTCGATGAACGCTTTTAGAGTTCTTCTATTGTCACAAACTGACACATTTTGCGCCTTTACAAGCCCAAATAATGATGCTGTCAACAATAAAAAACCTTTAAAAACATACACTTAACTTTGTACCGACGGAACAAAGTTACAATACTTTTAGTAATCAATGGGATACGGATATTTTTGCGATAGTAATGGAAAGTGCGCCAAAAGAATGGCGGAAATAGCGCACGGGGAGTGCGGTATTTTGTGATATTAAATAGCGTTTAGGTATAAGTGATTTTAGGGATACAGCGAGGGCTGAAATTGCGAATACAGCAGGAGCTGAGGAGGGCAGGGAAGGCAAAGGCGCATCCCGACCACACAAGGATGATGGTGTTTACAGAAAGAGATATTTGAGAAAGAGAACTCTGCGGTGTTGCAGATGGGGACCAAAGCGTTAGCAATGGCCTATTCCATAGTGTATGCGATTTGTTTGACATGTTCAACTATGTAATGCTTTGTCAATAAACGCCTTGTTCCGTAAGGGCAAACTTTCACATGTGAAAGTTTGAGGGCAAATTCTAATCGAAGAAGTTGCCAATGGAATGGTTGTTTAGCAAAAAATAGTCAAACTTTCACAGTTGCATTTTTTGATGCCGTGGTAAACTGGAGGTAAAGAGTAAGGGGGTTGATATGAAACATGTGGTCAATATTCTTCTGCTGGGAATGGTGCTTCTGGGAATAGCCATGATGGCTGACACACCTTGGGGACTTGGTGTGGCGCTGGCTCCCTTCGGCGTTTGGGGTGCTCGTTTCCTATTTCTGGTTCACAAAAGCCTTTGG
Source organism: Vibrio sp. 1580 (assembly GCF_033340055.1). Classification (NCBI taxonomy): domain Bacteria; kingdom Pseudomonadati; phylum Pseudomonadota; class Gammaproteobacteria; order Vibrionales; family Vibrionaceae; genus Vibrio; species Vibrio sp. 1580. The sequence continues at coordinate 32,518 of NZ_JAWOVT010000020.1, read as the reverse complement.
GCTGCTGTTATCTTTTGGGGAGGGATCGCTTACTTCCAGTGGCAAGTTGCTTTGGTTGTCGGGGCTCTGTTTGGACTAACGTGCTTTATCCGCGTTGCGCGGTCAGCATATAAAGAGGCACCACCTACCCGGCGCAGAAAAAAACAAACTGGTGGGTTTCAAGATTCCTATGATTTTGACCAGCGCTTCCATATTGGAGCTGGAGACGAATAAGGGGGCCTGCTGGCCCCCTTATTATTTGGTTGGTCTTTTAGAACCTTTGATTTGCTATGTTGTACCCCCTGACGGCAGTCAAATAGCTACCTGAACGGTCTCCAGCTTCCGTCGAGTTCTGCAATACGTTTACCAGCTTGTCCGTAAACTCTTCGTTTTGCTGAGAAAGAACAGGCTGACCTCCTTGCATCATCGGTGAGCCATCCGGGTTACGTTCTGCATACTCCATTTTCAGATTCTGAACAGCCTGGTTCATGCGACCTTCGTTTGTGTCAAACGATTCGGCATAAACAGCGGCTTGGGATTCAGTCAGCCCATAACGGCTTTGAGCGATAGACTGCATCGTTTCTTTGAACTCATCACCGTACTGGTTCATAAACTGCTGCGCGGCTCCACCACCAGCTTCTGCGGCAGAGGATAGCGCTGCTGCATAGAACGCGCCGCGTTCCTCAATGCTCATCCCTTTAGCGGCTTCCGATAGATCAGATTTACCAGTTAACCACTCCTTCGCTGCATCATAGCCGCTTGCAGCAGCTCCCATGACGTTGCGGCCAAGTTTAGCCATACCGACCATCGCATCACCGGCCCAGCCAAACTCCTCTTGCACGGCCTGGTCGCCGCGTTGAGTGGCCGCGATGAATTGGTCGCGTTGTTCAGGTGTCATCGTTCTCATTTGATCCATCGCTCTTGAGAACGCATCAGCGCCAGCTTGACCACCAGCAATGAGAGCTCCACCTGCTTGTTCAGCTCTGCGGCCCATCCAATCACTGGAGTTGTCCCACGCTCCCCACGCCGAAGCGCTCCAAGACATTTCCGGAAGCGAGTTCATAAGGTTATCTTGGGCTTTTTTCAGTTCAGGAGCAGATACATTTCGCTCTGTTTGCTGTGCTTGGTTATGAAGAGCTGACGTACCGGCTGCATGTTCATTTTGAACAAGGGGGCTATTCGTTGGTAACTGCCCAGCTTCTGATGCCGGATTAGTTCCAGCCATCCCAGCCACATTCTCCCGGAATCCGGTTGGGATGTTAGGTCCACTGCCTACAGCCCCTTGAACCTGACCTGGTAGGCCTTGAACATTCGGGCCTTCAATGCCGTTATTTCCGTAAGCATCACCACTAAATGCTCCGTTGCGACCGGACGCGGTATTGATCGCCTGTAGTGCGGCTTGATACCCGCCAAGCTCCTTACCCTGTTCGTAATTTTTGGAGTTGGTCATTGCTGTCATTCGCGCTGCTGCCTGGGCCACTTGAGGAGACATTCCGTAGGCTTGGTATCTTTGCTGTAGTGAAGCCGCCTCGTCTTTAACCGATTGCGGCGCGGCATTTCGGAAATAGTCATTCAGTTGGTTCATGGCCGCAGGGGTTTGTGCTACTGCACCACCGAGAGTTTTAAAGTCGGTATTAGTCATGGAGCCCATTTGGTTTTGGAGCTGACTCATTGTTGTGAAGGTGTCCGATGCAGACACCAGTTCAGAAGCGGACTTGGATAGGTTCTGGGATAAGCTATCGCCCCAGGTTTGCTTGAATGACTCGCTTCCAGAACGGCTGAAACCCTGCGCTAATTGATTTGTCAACGCCTGGCTATCGGTTTGCGAATAGCTCACACCCTTCATGAACTGGGACACATCACTCGCTGACCAGCTTGAAGAGTCTTGAGTTGATGACTCTGTTGCTCCCTTCGCTTGCGCTTTGATGTCCAGGACATCACTGCCGCCGCCTGATTCGCCATTACCACCAGCAGGAACTAGGGCTGTACTGTTTGATTTCACACCAGCAGCGGCCTTCATTGCTGCCCTGGCCTTGCCAACCATAGGCATAAGCATGGACGCAGCTTCGTCAACATCGAGTGTGCCCATAGCCTGCATGGCAAAAGCACCTTTGACAGCATCAGAGTGGCTATCATCCACCTGGAACTTATCCATGAAGTTCTTGGCTTGCTGGTTGATCAATTGGCTTTGAGCTGTGTTTTGCGACGAAACGTTGCGCCCGACATTGGAGAGTCTTGAATAGGCTTGATCCTGACTTACTCCATCAGAAAAACCTCGACCAAGAGTGCTTTGGAAAGCCTCCGATTTCTGACTTTGTAATGCCTGTGCGGAGCTCACGCCTGATGCCAAGGTGGAGCCAAGCGAGAAGGTACTGATCATGCTTTCTGCGCCGTTTGCAATCGCACCACTGAACTGGTTGTGATTGTACGCTGGCTGACTTTGCATAACCGGACCTTGCTTGAGTAGATCTGGCGTTTGCATCTTTTCGTCAACGTGGTCAGAACCACTTATTCTCGATGCCAAGCTGGTGAAGGCGTAGGTGCTACCTGTGACGATAAACAGGGAAATCACCGGAGTGGCCGCAGCCAACATGCCGCCGGTTGCAATCCAGTGTTGCAGAACATCTCCAGTTGAGGAAAGAGCGTACATGGAGTTGAGACCACCAGCACTGAGGCTAGACATCTCATTTGACGCGGCGGTATGAACAAACAGGTTTATAATTGAGAGGACTGGCATCCATAGCTGAATCCAGAGGATGGTTTGTACATATTTCCCGGCTAACTGGAGGCCGAAGCTGCCCATCACGATAATAAAAGCAATGATCGGGGTTATAGCATAAATAAAGCCTTCAAAGAACGTCAGCATTGGTCGGACGACGGTCATGAACATCGACTGCTCTGCGGCCCACTGTGTGTTCCGTTGCTGAATAGCCTGGTTGACCATCAATGCAGAGCCATAATCCTGGAGGTCCTGATAACGTCCTGCTGCGGCTTCATAATAGAGGGGCTCCAGAACGGCGGCTTTCAGATAGTCGATTGATGACGTAGTTGTGGCACCCATCGCTTGAAGCGAATCGGTCAGCTTCGTTAGAGCGTTGTCTCCAGTTGACGTGTCAATACCCAGTAGGCTGTTAAGAGCATCAACAACAACCGGGCTGCTTAGGTTGGCGGTTGCAGTGCTAATAGCCACCCATCCGTCAGTACATGTGTAGTCAGCGCCGTCAGGGTTTGCTGTAGACAAATACAACCTAGTTCCGTAGAGCTGTGAGTTGAATCGCAAAGCTGAGTCAGTTGAACGGTTCATCAACTCATCAAGGGACATTAGGTTGAGATCGACTTTGGTTAACGTGCATTCCCGAATGTAATTGTTCCAGGAACGCCTCACGTCAACATAGCCGCCTCCATTTGCTGAGTTAAGCGCAGTAAAAACTCCTGTGTCATAGGCTCGCCGTCTGACGTCATTCAACAGTTTCAGTGTTTCGGAAAAGTGGCTTTCCGTGACATTGGGTACGATTACCCCATATCCAGTTTCAAACAAATTGGTGATGGTGTATCCCACGTTGGATATGACACCTCCAGCAAAGCCTACCCCAATAGGGACATTGGCGACGACTCGAACCTGCCCTGTATAAGCGTCCTCGATAGTCACAGTTGTGGTTGGGCCGAAGAAACAGGCATATAGAATCCAACCTACCAGCACTTGCTGGAGGTTGATTTGCTTTGCGCCCTGAAAGACGGACTGAATACAGATCATCAAGACCCCAAGAAGCAGGCCAATACTGACCATCTTCTCGAAATCCCCGGTGCCGGTGATCATTGATACTGCAATCAGGATTTGCTCCAGAAAAGCAGAGTCACCGATAGAGTGGATTGAAAAAGATCCCATTCCAATAGCTCCTTAGTTCGTGCTAGGAGGATTGGACAAAGTTGCCAGCATGTATTTTTGCTTGCGGATGTTGTCCAGTAGGTTGTTGTATTTCTCAATTTGGCTTGCCAGATCGCCGTATTGAGAGGACAGGATTGTGTATTCAGCACGGATTTGCTGTTGCGATTGCGCGAGAAGCTCTAGTGCCTCTTTCTTGTAGGGTGATTTGCTGTTAGCCATCGCAATGCGAGCTGCGCGGAAGAACTCTTCCGAGAAGCTATACATCATGGTCAGGGCTATCGCTCCTGATGACTCTGTTGCGAACAGGTTAGCGCCGTCCTGTGAAAGGACAGACAAGTTACGAACAATGGTGCCAATCCCTCCGGGGAGGTTAGAAACAAAGGCCTTTTCTGGGTCGGTTAAGGTTCCAGAGTTCGTTGCGTATTTGTAGATCACACCAGGTGTAGAGCTTGTTCCTAACAGCATATCGGTGATCTGGTTCTTGATACCTTTGAGCACGACAGTTTTATTGCTGGAGCCAGCACTCAGGCAGTTGGTCGTATCAGAATCACAGGAATAGATCTCAACAGAACCGCCTGAAATCAGGTCTGACAAGGTGATCTTGTTACCTGGTAGGGTCGTCAGAGGGGTTGTTTTCGCACCAGTGCCGGTTGAGTTCGGGTCGTTTACCAGATCACCAATGATGACTGTGCCGGTTAAAGACATGATCGCTTCAAGAAGGGTGTTATCCCCGTACTGGAACCAGGTGTTGGCGTTGTTGCTCTTGAGTTGCTTCCAGACGATGTTGCCAATCATCTTGTTGTATTCGTCAGGTTTGTTGGCTTTCAGTTCTTCCAGAGGACTCTTGCCGCTGGTTTCCTGCTTGGACCCGAAGAAGTCTTCATACAGGCCGGAAGTTGTCGCGGTTATAGAAGCATCAGTTTTGTGTTTAAGGTCCATGCCGCTGGTTAGGTCGTTCACGAAACCTTGAGCGAGCTGGCAGGAGTTGCCCAGATGTTGGTTGAGCGCTTGCACTTTCTTCTGGAAGTTCTCTATCCACTTCGCTCCGTCCGGGAAAACGTTATCGAGCGCAAGCTGGAAGGCATAGCCCTTGGCGTTGGCTGCTACAGCCCGAAGGAGTTGGACAATTTGATCCGCGTTAATGAAGGAAAGCGAACCGCCGAACAGATCTACACCACCGCAACCAGCTTTCCATGATGGAGGGGCAAAGCTCACCAGGTTCTCGTCGAAGATTCGTGTCTTTGCAGTGAACCGGCCACCAGCTAAAACGCCACGTCGTTGGCTTTCATAAACCCCAGGTGGTGTTGTGTTGCTCATTTCATTGAAGAGTTTGTCCATCTGTGATTGGAGGCCGTTAGCGGCTATCGCCCCTGTCGGTGCCATGACGAGACTGGCCGCCACACTCAGGGCAAGCAGGCTCCTTTTTAATGTCTTGTGCGTGACCATCTTAGTTCTCCTGTAATTTGTCCCGGATGTACTTCATGAGTTGTTCCGGTGGCACAAAGTTGTCTTTATCACCGCTCGCTTGAGATAGCTGTTTGAGGTCAGAGCCCAGCTCTGGTGAGGCCAAGCGTTCGGCTATGTTGTTTTCCAGGTTGAGTACCGGACGTGTACGGTTAAACTCTTCGTCTGTGACCCAACCATTGCGTTTTGCTGCGACCAAAATCCTGTGATTCAGCTCAGGAAGAGACATTGGCCCTTGTCCTATAGGAGCGAACTGACCGTCTGGAGATGCGAGGTAAACAGCAGGGAAAGTTACGATACCAAGTTGTTTGGCATGGCCTTCATCGGTTTTGTAATGGGGGAAAAGCCCACTGGGGAGTGGTTTGCCGTCCATAGATACAGGAATGATCGAGAATCCTTCTCCTTGTTCCAACATCTTGATGAGCGGTGCTTGCAAGTCACTGTAGTCATCGTCGGACTTGTAGAAGAAGAATATCCCTACGCGTTCGGCTACGCTTTTGAGTAGCATGTTTTTGGCGTTACCAGCGTCACGATCAACTTGTTGTGAGGCAAACGTGGCAGCAGGACGTCGAGTAATTTCATCCAAGAAAGGATCACCTACGACCGCCAGCTCTGTAGCATCGGAAAATTGTTCAGAGCGATCTATCGCAAATCGTTGCAAGTAGAGAAACGTCCTGACGTTTTCAACGGTAGGATTGTTCCAAGCAAGGTCTTTGTACTTGGGTAAGTTTTCCCGGAACCATTCCGCTGAGAACATTTCTGGGCCGCTCGGAAGCGGAGCAGCAGGCTTAGGCTGTGTAGGCTTCGCTTCTGCCACAGGCTTTGGTTTGGGCTTTTCGGGTTTTTTCTCTGGTTCTTTGGGCTCTTCCTTGTACCAGAACCAACCCTCTTCCTTTCGCTCATAAAAACCAGGTCTTGTGCCATCTTGAGCCCAAGCCTGGTGTGATGCCCCCAGCGTGAGCGCTGCAAGGAGCAGTAAATTCAAAGGTGATTTTTTCATAGTCTCACGCACGTATTTTCCCATGCTCGATATGGTAGAGGTGGGAGGCGTGAAATTAGGCAGGTGTAAGCGCCCATTTAGGGCGCTTAGAGCGTTTTATTTGTCAACTTTCACATGTGAAAGAATTGACCAAACTATTTGGTCGTGTCCTCTTCAACTTCTGTCGCTTCTGCGGCCATCTTCATCTGCTTCTCGACCATGCGTTTTTGGGTGATGTAGCGGATAACCATCTCGACAGCGCTGTTCAACGCAAGGATTCGCATCGCTCTGGTGGATGCAACGTAGAGCAGGTTTATTTCATCGTCACGGGCCATTGGGTCGAGCTCTGGGTCCAGGACATCCGGAAAGTCGTCATAGAGCTGAACAAAGTCCCACTCCAACCCTTTGCACCGATGAGCTGTTGAGACCGTAATGTCAGCCCCAAACTCTTCTTTGACTGTATTGCGTCGTAGAGTGGTGAGTCGTTCAGGGATTTCATCGTAGCTGTTGATGATCTTGACAGCCCTCATCATCTCAGGGTCTTTGGTCGCCTTCGCTACTTCTTGATACTCGAAGTAGTCTTCATACTCATCAAGCAGTTTCTTATTCTTTACCCGGTCTGGCTCTGCCATCGAAAACCAGTACAAATCCTGGAGCTCATTGATCTGGTAAGCGTCGATTCCACCGACCCAGAATACCTGCGCTCCGGATTCGGTCGCAGAGAGCGCCGTCTCTATAACCCCCATGACGGTTCGGTGAAGTATTGCGCGGTGGCCCACGTCACCTGGTAAAAACATGAGTACCTGATCTGCTGGTCCCCGGCCAACAACAGGTCGTGTTTCACCTTTGAGTTCAAGAAGGGCGTTTGCCACCAGCGAAACGTTGGGGCCAAAGCGGAAGCTATGAGTGAGATAGAGTTGGTCGGCGTTCATGAGCTCTTTGCTATCAAGGGCGTTGTTTGCGCCTCTGAACCTATAGATCTGCTGGTGGCGATCTCCAACCAGGATTACCTTGCAGTTCTGCTGTAGGACGATGCTACTTGTTACGGGGTTAGCGTCTTGTGCTTCATCAAAAAGAATGGTGGTGTACCGGCGAGACAGATTCGGCATCCCGAGCTGATACTGTTTGAGGTAGCAATCGTGTACGGTCGGGAACGGATCTTGAACGTTTGTCATCCGTTTCCATATGAGCTCAGCACCTTCGACCACCTGGATTTGGTATCTCTCCTGTTTGGACGTAAGCACTTTACCCGTATCGGCGCGAGCAAAATGCGTATAAAGAATCCGCATGTCTGCACTACACATAAAGGCGTTGAGCGTATCGAGAATATCTTTGGCAAACGTCCAGTTCTTGGTATTCACCGCTTGGGCAATATCGGTGAGCCTTAGGTTGCCGGAGAGTTTGTGCTGGTAGCCCCTTCCTATAGTGGCGTAGGCAAGCTGGTGGGACGTTTTGCAGTCTACGTTTGCAGGAAACTTTTCTCTTGCCTCGTCGCGGATAGCCCTGTTGTATGCCAAGTAGAGGATACGTGAATCGAGGTTGTTGTGGGCGTACTTCACCAGTGTCGTGGTTTTACCCGTTCCAGCGTAGGCCTTAACGACAAGGCGAGGCCCTTTGTACTGAGTGATCAGTGATTGTTCTGGTGTGTCAGGAGGAAGTTGTTTCATGAGGCCCCCTACGACAAACACATCTGGAGAGTGATGCGCTTCTTTTGTGTCGAGAGGAACGTACTGATCCGCTTTTCTTCTCGGGGGAGGGATACTTCACAATCCAGATCTGTCCACCAGTCTGGGGCTTTACCTTGAGCCACCTCCGTAACCCAACTATGGAGACGGTGTAACCAGCGATAGTCGCCAATAGATGAGGTGGCTAGTGTCATAGCCTCCTCAATCTTGGTTTGAAGAGCCGCAGCTCTGTGTCGCCACTCTTCTGAATATTTAGCCTTTCGCGCCATCAGTTTTCCTCTTTCTTTTTCCCTCCCTTACCAGCTTTAGCGAGCTCTTGCTCCAACCCAGAAATTTTGGTCAGTGCATCATTGAGTCTTTGTTCGAGGCTCTTGGCCTGCTGGTCTTTTTCCTGCAACTGACCAGCCATCATGCCTTTGTCTTGAACAAGAGCGCGAGCTTCTGCTTCGGCGCTGGATAATTTGGCGTCCAGCTTTTCTACCTCTCCAGATAGGCGCTGGCACTCTCGTTCAGCGGATTCGCCATGAGCTTTGGCTGTGGCAAGGGAGTCCTGTGATTGGGCCAGTTTGGCCTGTACATTTTCGAGCTGCTCTTTCAACGATGTTTTTTGTTCCTGAGCGGCCCGGAGCTTTTCTGTCTGCTCTATACTCTTGCCTTTTTGCTCCTCCAACTCACCCTCTGTAGTTGCCAATTTTTGGCTCAAAGAGCGATTTTCGCTTTTAGCTTGCTCCAGGTGATCCTGTGCTCGGGTCAGATCTGCGGCTTTCGCCTCCAGCTTGCCCTCCAACTCAACGATCCGCTTTTCCAGCTTATCAATGTCAGCCAGTGAGCGTTCTAGCTCCGCAGACTTGAGGGATAGCGAGTTTTCTGCCTTACCAAGGGCCGCATCGAGCTCTGATTTTTTGTTGGTGAGAGCTTCAAGTTGTTCCTCCAGTAGCTCAGCCCGTTCGGTGGCATCATTTGCCATGTCCACGGCTTGCTGCATATCTTCCTGGTACTCAATTTCTTTCTGTCGTAGCAGTTCACGCTCGCGCTCAAGCTGTTCATCGGCGCTTGCTTTGGCTACCGTATAGATCTTCTGTAGGAAGAGCTCAGCATCGCTCATAACCGATTCTGGAAGGACTACCTCTACCAGCTCTTCATCGAGGGAGTGTTCCTCTGACCACTGTTTGAGATACGTTGAAATGGTGGTAAAGCTCCCCTTGCCAATGATGTCTCTGATAGCGATGACCGTTGGGCGTTTACCGGCGTCCTTGAGCTTTTGGGCCGCAGCCGCTACATCGTCAAACTCAACCAATTTTCTTGCCATGAGAACGTTCCTTTTAATTTGTAATGTTTACGATAATTACGATAATTACGATAATTACGATAATACGGTAATTATCATAATTATATATCATGCTGCTGTCGATTGGAATTGTTTGTGTGGGACAAAGCCCTTCCGGCTGCGGAAAAGCCTTGTTACGCGGTCACGCTGATTCATCCAGGGAAGGATTCGATAGTGACTCCACCGAAGGTGCCAAGGATTTCCGATGCCGCTTTATCAGATCGAGTTTTGCGTTGTTCTGAGGCGTCAAAGTTACGAAGCAATTTGAGCTGAACATCCTTATCCTGGAGCACGATCAGGGGCATTGGCGCGGTAACGGTTTTGAGTACCCCTGCGGCCATGACGTTTGCCACCGGTTGAACCTTTACTTCCCTTCGCTCCCGGAGATAAGGCTCCGGGGTGCTGGCGATCTTCTGGATAAGCTGCTCCAGGGGAAGTTGATAGTCTGGCCCAGATCGCTCCAGCTCCTCTCTGATGCGTTGCAAAAGCTCCTCTTTTACGGGCTTCTTCAAGGAGTCCTTCCGTTGCCAGGTGAAGCGGATAGAGTCGATGTCGCCATTGGTATAGCACCGAATTTGTCTGTAAAGGTGGAGAGTCATGACACCAGGGCAGTCCGCTCGAAGTGCTTCAAACCTCTCTTGCCTGGTGGGGTACGTCGAGATAATGAACTCCTCGATACCAGCTTTGGCCGCGTTGATGCGTTCAACCGTCGCCGCAATTTCGTCAGCTACACCAATCCTGGAAGGGGAGAACCAGAGTACCCCCACGGTGCGCCTGGCAGACTTCTGCGAATAGTCTGGGTTGATGTGAAGATCTCTGTAGCTGTGCGCTGCCAGCTCAAGAGCTTCGCGCCCAGTTTGTTCAGTTACGACAATCTTGTTGACGGGCTCGTTCTCCATTCCTTTTCCGGTAGGAGGGATGGCCGCAACTTTTGCGTACCGTGGCGGTAGTCGTTTGATAAGAGAGGACAGGTTCGTTAAGTCGCGGCACATGGCCGAGAATTGTTCTGATATGAAGTTTTTAGCCATGCTGCCGCCTATGTGTGGGTTTGTTCTAACAGTTCATTGGTTACATAGTAGACAGATTTAGACCATCATGCAACGAGGGGGAGGGGCAAGAATACGCCTCCGCTTCGCGTCGGCGGGTGCCCTGTTTGACCTTCGTGTGTGAGATTAGATTGAGAAAGAGAGAGAAAAAGAGAGAAAAAGAGAGAAAGAAGAAAAGCGCGGGGCAAGCCAGAAATGTGGCTGAGGGGGACTGCTGGGGTGGGGCTGGCACCCTCTATACCCCACTTTGCATGATGGTCTAACTTTGTGGTTATAGGACGACTTTTAGAGTGCCTAGATTTGCTCGATTAGGACAAATTTCGGTCCATCCACGCTGATTGGCGTAGCAGCGCGATGGCATCAGAAGGGGTAACTTTCCATGCGTTGGAAAGCTGGCGAACTGCGAAGACTGCGAGCTCCATTCGGTCGTCATCATTGATGAAATTCTGGAGCTGGTTTCCTCGCTCACTAAGGATGATCGCAACACCGGCCTTGCCGTTGTTGTAAACCGCAAAGCTCTTATTCTTCGCGTCGCCGTGATAGGAACCCTCAGCCTTGCTACGCAAACCAAAGAGAACGCTGCAAAACGCCGTCAGTTCGCCGCGAGTGAGCTGCACCGTGATCTTGCTTTTCCAGTCTGGGCTGGACCCCGATGCCCTGATCGGCGCAATCTCGATGCTGACCGTAGGATATTCACCTCTGGTTAGCGTGTGTTGCACATTCAGGCCGGTGCGTTTCGCGGGGTCCTTCTGCCAGTCTGAGAAAAATTTGAGACTTTCGCCGTAGGATTGTTCTGTCATTCCAAATTACCTTTGCTTTGAAGCTCCTGGAGCTGGACCACGAGGTCACGTTGGACTTTGGCTATCTCTGTCACCAAGTCGGCGGTGGCAATAGCGTCGGTCGCTGCTGAATGGGCTCGACCTTTCCAGCTCACACCTGCCTCGCAGGTGGCATCCGCAAGTGAGATTGTGCCGTGCCGGTTGGTTGAGCCAAAGGCATCAGCCGCCAGCTTCATCGCGCACAGACAGTTCTGCTCTTGCCACCAAGAGAGTTGGTCTCCAAATGCACTGGCTGTTTGCCTCAACATCCTACTGTCGAAACTGGAGTTAAATATCACCAGATGACGGCCCGACAAAAGCCGGGCGAGAGCTGGCGCAACTTGAGTCCACGTAGGCTCATTCGACAGCTCAGTCTCGGTGATGCCATGAACACCCATTGCCTGAGGGTCTATTTCCACGGTTGGCCGTAATCTGGTGCAGAGGAGAACCGCGCCTCTGATGTCAGTAACAGCCAGCTCGATCACCTGGTCTCTTTCACCAAGTCCGGTCGTCTCGGTATCGAGAACCAGAGGTTCCAGAGCGACCCACCTTTGTGCCATGACAGAGGCCTTTGCCAGGTTGCTACGCATTCTTGCCTTGACCGAAAGGATGGATTGCGCCCTTATTTGCTTTTGTGATGCCGGTGAACAACCCCTTCTCCGCATTGGTTGGCAATCTGCTATCCGGTACACTCCAAATTGGCCACCATACCCGTTTTTGTAGAACGAAACTGGCTCTACTCCTGGCTTAGGCTTCATCCTAAATTCGTCCCTGAGCCGTCCTTTTGAAAAGCACCTATCGGCTTTCATGGCTTCGGCTCTGGCAAGTTCGAGTTCTTCATCATTCATGCTGTTAATCCGCTATATCGAGGCGTTGGCTCGCTCTCTTCAAACGCTCATCGCCGCGTCTGTCATATTTCTGGGTAGTTGCAATGCTTGAGTGGCCCATTGCGTCCTTCACGGTCACAATATCCTCACCGTTATCCAGCATCGAGGAGGCAAAGGTGCGTCGCAGGTCATGGGGCGCAAACATCTCCAGACCGGCTTCAACTCTTCTGGTCTCCAAGATGTGGTAGATGGCCTGATCCGACATCCGCTCTCCAGTCACATCATCAAACCGCCTGATCCTCGGGAATAAAGGCCCTTCATGCGTTCCTCGAACCTCTTCAACCCACTTATCCAGTCTTTTCCATGCGCCACCAGGCACATACGCCATTCTCTCTTTGTTGCCCTTGCCAAGAACCTTGAGAGCGCGGTCCTTGTAGATCATGCTTCCCATGTCCAGCGCAACGATTTCCGAGCGGCGCAAGCCACACCCGAGGAGCACCCCGAGAATGGCCGCATCCCGAAGCCCTTTGGCGCTTGAATCACTTTCACATGTGAAAAAGAGGCTGCGAATCTCATGGCGTTCAAGTGCCCGCCCTTTAGGAAGTCGAGATCCACGTACTGAACGGACTTGCTTAATGTGCTGGAAGCTATCCGTATCAATTTGCTTCATCGTCCAGGCTTCAAGAGCCACCCCTTTGAGCGCTGACAGGTAGGTGTTGATCGTTGCCGGAGCCTTCCCTGCATCCCCCAGCATTTCCAGCACCGCCAATATGTGGTGCCGCCTCATTGAGCTCCATGCACAGTCACGAAGGTTCTGAAACCCGATCATCTTGGCGACAATGTTGAGGAATGAGCTCATGGTCTGCCTGCTTCGCTTTGACCCGAGGCTCACCAGATAGGCGACGGCGGGGTTGTCCTGGATGTTCCGGAGCGAGCTCGATGACGGCAACAGTTCACCGCGAATGCTTTGTTCTGCCGGAACATTTACTTTCGCATGTGAAACTAGCTCTTCCTTGTCATTGTTTGTGTCGTGCAAAGTTACCTCCTAAGCCCGACCGCAACGAGAAGAAAATCCCATATTTTGAGGTGAAGAGGTAGTTCCTCCTCCATATGTTGCGTTTCGTAGCTTTGCATCAGTGGTTCAAACTTGGTTGGATTGCACAGCAATTCGTAAACTGTTCGGTTGGGCTTGGTGATCGGCTTATTCGGAGTGAATCCATGTTTGTTCTGGAGGTACAGCGCTACCGCGCCACTTCTGGATTCTCCGTAATAGCAATGAACGAAGATCTGATCGATACCGCTACCAACCAATCCATCCAGGAAGGTGGACAGCTTTTCAGCCTGGGATGAGTCAATGTAAGAGGCGTAATTCATCCGGAACGCTGCCTTCATCGTGTGGATGGTGTTCTCAGAATAGCCGCCGTCATAGAAGCTATCGCGGTACAACTGCCCCCACTGTCCGAGAGCGGCAGGGGACTTGTCTGGGTCAGTTATGGAGATCATGGCCGCACCGGGAACCGGCTCCAGTCTTTCGGCCTCCGCTTGACTAATGAAAAAGACTTTTTTGCTAAGCATGTCCCATCATCCCCTTACAAGGATGTGTTGCGAGTAGCTCACGCGCCTGACTTTGCCCCTCTTGAGTATCTACAGGAGCGGTCGTATACACACCTCCATGCCGCAAGTCCACAATACTGGTCCGACAGCAAGAACCTACGTTCTGAACTTTATTGTCCGAATCCAAACCAGCAAAAGTATGGCACGGTCCAGGGAATGGTTTCCTGCAAATAGAGCAGCGCTCAAAGTTCTTATCGAGGATTCTCTTTAAAACTTTCTCAAATTTGTTTTTGTTTAACATCGAGTTCTCCACACAAAGTTACTGGCCGAGCATCCCAGCCAAGGTGGTCTGCTGGCCTTCGCTACAAGGTGCAAATCCGGCAAAAGCACCGGCATTAACCTTGAGCTCATCAAAGCGTCCATCGGTGTCCCGGTAGTACACCTTACGTTTTCCAATTCCACCTTCGAGGTTTGCGGCCAACCAGGCGATCACTGCATCAGCATCGTTCGTAACTGATGCTCCCTGATCCAGATCGATAAGTACCAGGTGGGTGTCCGTCTGGAGTGCCACTTCAAAGGTCGCTCTTACATCAAAAATCACTGGTCGCGCTCCTTGTAAAAAGTGGGCATTCAGCACCACCTATCCTATTCCAAAAACTCTACTTTTTCAAAGATACATTTTAATAAGTAGAACAACAGCAAGAAGAACTTAAATTTATTTACCGTAATTATCATAATTACGGTAATACGGTAATACGGTAATTTTACAGATTTAGATGGAATGGTATAAGATGTCTCGCTGGAACATACTTGCTGAAAAAACGCTTAACAACGATAGTGAAAACATCATGTACAGGTGCGAGAGATAATATGTATAAGAGCCTTGAAGATCTGATGGCGGGTATTTACGAGATGGCAGCGCCAGATGGCATCATCTGTAACGAGGTTTCCAAATTCCTTGCGGCCAACCAGGTCAAGCCGGAAGACATAAGCTCTGGGATCTGGTTTTTCCTGTGGCTGAAATCAGCTCCCAAGGATGCGAAGCCAATCCAAAAAGAAATCCCCGGATTTGGAGTTGTTCTCAACATGCCGACTTATGGCGGAACGCTCAACGAAGCAATCACAGGGTTGATCGAGAACGAGTGCCGTCAAATAGAGCTCGCTGAGGGACATCCGAGCCTTGAGGCTTGGGTTGAATCAGTATTAGCCGGTCGAGATGACGGAGAGGAAAATGAAGCTGCGGCCAATATCGTGGATCTGCTTAATGGGTGTCACGACCTACTGGATACAGCAATAATCAATTACCTTTTTAAGGTGGGAAAAATCAACGAGCAAGAGATTTTGTCGCTCATCTATTATGGAGAGCTATGTGACCACTCTCTTGTCGGTACGCCTTTTTCAACGTTACATATCCCGAGTGAAAATAACGTCCACGAACGTAACATCATCCCCATTAAAAAAGGAGCCAGTTAGGCTCCTTTTTGTTACTCAGGGTTTGCTTTGAGAAACAACTTCATTCCAAGTATGCAGCACCTTCGATAGGTGCTGATGCTTTCTGGTGAAGTCCTTATCATCCAAGAGTGCTTTAAATGGCGCGTTCAGGTCACTGCATGTGACGTTCTTGCCGATCACAGACAGGGTATCCTGGAGTGATCCACCAGCAGCATCAAGCCCCATTCTATCGACGGTCTCACTACTCACCATTGCCTGGACAACATTGGTGAATGCCTTTGAGTTGAGCTGCTCAACGCTCAGGGCTGTATTGCATTTCTGCTCAACCGCTTGCTTGTACTAGATGGTGTACTTTGCAGTGATAGGTGACATGGTGTTCATCGCAAGTATGTATGCGTCTACCTCACTGGTCGGTAATGTCGCGGCGTAGACTGACGAGCATGATGCGGCTGCGGCCATTATCAAAGTTATTACCTTCTTATTCTTCATTTCTCTGAAATCCCCCTTTAAAATATGGAGCTACAACTCATTTGTACCAATCATAATACTATTGATTTCCAAAAGTATCTCTCTCTACTGACTCTATGATGGCTCGCCTTCCAAACACTTGGCCGCTGGCGTCGGTTAGCTAGACTAACACCAGCGTATTCAATGAATAACTAGCCAAAAACCTTTATCAATTCTTTAATTGTTCTGGCAGACTCCATTTCCTCCATAATCTTTTCAATTCCGACGCCGGAATCCAAATTACTTCTGTACTTTTTAGCCAAATCACAAAGTTCAGATTTTAACTCCTTGCAATCCAGATTAGAGATAAGAACAGCATTGAAATTAGCCTTAAACAGTCGAGAACCATACATCACAATTTCTACAGGCCAGTACCAGAATGGACTTAGCGGCTTGTAGCTCGCAACCTCGTCTATTTTGTAGTGACGACCTTCCGAATCATAAATGTCCATCAGCTCAAAATAACCGTTCCTCAAAGACTGAATAGTACATTTCCCGAACTCGGATTCTGATGCCACTACGAAGAGCGACCTTTTCTTGCTGCTCACAAGCAGCGCTGGAAATTCAATTTGCACAACCGCATCCCTCATCATTTATTGAATCAGCTAAACCACCACTAACAGGAGAGGCTTGAGCTACTTTTGCCCATTCAGGCGTCCCGTGCCACCAACGACCAAATGCGCTATATGGGGTAGGTCCATTGCCGTGAATGTTTTGGTGAATATCTCTTGGAATGGACTTCAAGTTCCAAGGATGGTTTTTTATTGAGTCAGGAACATATTTGCCAAACTTGCCATTTCTCTGAATAGCCCAATGGTGAAGCTCATTACCTCGTGGAACCCCTTGAACTTTCCTTACTCTGGGTGAGACATTGCTCCATTTTTGGCTTAATTTGAACCACGATTTACCGGAGCTGGCATGTCTGAAAACTCCTGACGCCCAGCCGCCACCTATAGCCCCAATCGCTCCGGCGATTCCAACTTTTGACCAACTAACACATTTCCAACTCCCATTATTTTCGATTAGTTGGCTAAGTAGCTCCAACCCAGCTCCAATACCTGCACCAACAAACGCAAATTCACCCGTCGGGTCGGTATTGGACATAGGGTTTCCATGCACATACCCGTAGGTGTTTACTCCATCGATCAGGCCAAGAGGGTCGCTGGTAATGTACCGCCCGGTCGCTGGGTCGTAGTAACGCCGCCAGTTGTAGTGGAACCCGGTCTCCGCGTCGTAATACTGTCCTGGGAATCGCAGGTTGAAGGTTGGCCCCTGGATGATGATGCTGGCCTTACCGAACGGGCTGTAGCTCGCCTTCCAAACGACTTGGCCGCTGACGTCGGTCAGTGCCTTCGGGGTGCCCAGGTGATCGACGTGGACTTGGTAGGTCTGTCCTGACTGAACAAAGCCCAAGGGTGTCCCATCGAGCCAGATGTACTCCGCCAGCACGTCTCCAGTGGCCGCGTCCAGCTCCTCGATGAGGTTTCCTGCCAGGTCGTAAACCAGCAGCCGGGTATGCCCGTTTAGGGTCTTGGTTACACGCTGATCCAGATGGTTGTATGTGTAGCTTACAGTCACTCCCGCGACCGTTGCGGCCACCAGCCGGTTCTGGCTGTCATAGGTGAAGGTATCCGCCCCCTGCTTCGTCAGGTTGCCATTGGCGTCATAGCTTCTGGAGGTTTGCCCGGCCTTCACCAACCAGTTGTTCATGTAGTTGATGGTGTAGCTTTGGCTCAGGCCATCGGTCGTGATCGAGGTCCTGTTGCCGGTGGCGTCATAGCCATAGCCCAAAACGCCATAGATCCCCTCAGCAGAGGTGATGCGGCCAACCGCGTCATAACCGAGTGACTGATTGACTGATGAGCTGAGATTGTCGTCTATGGCTGAAATCAACGAGTCTGGCGTGTACCGATAGACCAGCGAATGCACCCTAGCAGCGTCGATGCCGGTGACACGGTAATCGAGATCCAGAGTGCGGCTTTCTGAAATGCCGTTCCCTCTGACCATACTGGTGACGGGGCCAAAGGGCGCTCGCTCAATCTGGCTTGCCAGGTTTGTTGTGGTGCCTGCTTGTGTCGTTGTCACCTCGATGACGTCACCGGCTGAGTCACGGGTGTAGGAGACCTCACGGCCACTGGGATACGTGATCTTCGTGACGAGGCCTGCACCATCGTATTGGTACTGGGTAGTCAGGCTCTGCCCGTGGGTTTCCCAGGTTTCGTAAGCCAGCCATCCTTCGGGGGTGTAGCCAAATCTCCGGACACCGTTGCCATCATCGACTGAGGTCAAGCGGCCTATGCCGTATGGTGAGGTTGCTTCGTCGTACCCGTACAGAATTGGCGATTCGCCAGCGACATCGCTGGAGGTTTCGATGATCCGGTTCAGCGCGTCATAGCTGTAGCTTGTGGTTTGCCCCTTGGCCGTTTTGCGCGTTGCCACGTTACCGGCTTCGTCATAGGTAATGTCGGTGGTGCCGGTGTCCGGGCTCCGGACCTGGGTCACTTCGCCAAAGCCGTTGTAGCTGTAGTAGGTCAGGCGCGAACGAGGGTCGGAGACACGGTAAACATCGCCGGTATCCTTGTAGAGCACCTGCGTGACCTTCCCGAGGGGATCGGTCGTTTGTGTCCGGTGATGGAAGCCGTCGTACTTGTAGGAGTGTGTGTTACCAGAGGGACTGGTCTCCTGTATCAGGTTTGCCACCACATCGTAGGAAAACGATGACTGATTGCTATAGGCGTCGGAGACACTGGAGAGCCAGCCGATTTCGTTGAAGATCCGGCGCTCTATCCAACGGGTCTGGCCCAGCGCATCGAGCAGTCGCTCTTCTACTGGGTTCCCGAGGTCATTGAGCTCAAGCTCGCGCCGGTTGCCCTGTGCATCTGTTTCCGCCACCAGCCGATGTGCAGCGTCGTACTCATAGCTGACGGTTGCACCATTTGGCTTGGTCAGCGAACTCAGGAGGCCCACAGCATCATAGTTGTAGACCGTGGTTCCTTCTGGCCCAGTGGAGCTGACAAGTCTTCCTCTGGCGTCATAGGTGAGGGTTTGGGTTACACCATTGACACCCTGAATGGTCCCGGCGCGACCGTTCGCGTCGTAGTCACCAAACTGCGTCACCTGCCCCAGCGCGTTCGTTGTCCGGATCAGGTTGCCCTGGTCATCGTAGTCAAATGTCGTAACATCGCTGACGTCGGTGCGCGGACCATCAACCGAGGCCAACAGGCTCGGCTTTCCTGTACCAACAGGGGCATAGGTGTAGGTCCATGTCCGGGAAGCGCCCGAGCTGCGATCAGTGACCTTGCGGCTTATCACCCGGAGATGAGTGTCGTAGGTGAGCTCAGTGATCCTGGTTGGTTCTGTGATTTTTGCCGGGAGCGACTTGGAAGGAAGCCAGTCGGTCGTAACCTTACCCCCGTCCTGGTCTATCTGGGTGGTTTCCAATCCCCGGTCGTTATGGGTGAACGTGCGCTTCTGCCCAGCGCGGTCAGTAATGCTGGAGACGAGGCCTTTGCTGTCGTAGACGTAGGTTTCCTTGCCGCCCACAAAGCCGGTACACGGCGCACCCTCAACCACATCAGGCTTGAGCATCCCATTGTGGCGACTGTAGGTGTATCGCTGAACGTGGCCGAGGGCATTGGTGACAGAGACGCTTCCGTCAGCGTTGTAGCTTACCTGAGTTTTCTCTGCGCCCCCGGCGTGTTCGCTTAGAACCGCTCTCCCCTGAGTATCATATCCCCATGTGGCGAAACGGTTGCCGTTCTCGTCCACCAGCCCAGAGAGCAAACCCGGTGCATTCGGGTCATCGTAGAGATAGCTGCGGCTCGTATTGTCCTGGTAGATCACTTCCGCCAGCTTGCCAGCGCTGTTGTACTGGTACTGAATACTGCCACCAGCAGGATCGGTGACACTGACCATGCGGCCATCTTGATACTGGAACTGGATGGTGCGGCCAAAGCCGTCAGTGATCGAGGATAGCTCTCCGTTCAGATAGCTCAGGGTGATGTGATTGCCGTTGGGCTTCTCGATGCCGGTCAGTCGTCCGGTTTCATCATAGGCCTCGACTACCCCGTCAGATTGAGTGTAGCGCCAGCCGGTAGCATCCTTCGTCAAGGTATCATCGGTTTTCCATGTTGGCACCCAGACAGAGGACGAGTTGTAGAACGCGAGTTGTTGCCCTTCTGGCCGGTGCAGGACAACCATGTTCTCACCGTACTTCGAGGCGTTGACCTCGACGCTCCGCGAGTAGGTATGCCGCCAGCCGCCGAGCTCTTCATCAGGAAGGTGGCTATTGTAGTATCTGGTGAATGTGAAAGGGTCGGAGCCTCCGCTTTGATAATCCAGTTCAGCCTGGAACTTGTTGCCGGTGCCAAGATGGATAGGGTTCCCTACACACATGGTCGTTGTTGGTAAGCCGAGATCCCTGTCCAGGAACGGTGTTTTATCCATCTCACCCGGCAGAACATAGGTTGAGCGCCAGTAGACCGTAGCTGGGTCGCCAGTGCAGGTAGTGGGGTCATAATCGCCAGTAGCACCTAGATACTTAAAACAGATCCTGGAGACATAACGGCCATCACCATAACTGGCAACCGGATAAAGCGCATCCCCAACTGGCGTTCCCTTCCCTTGCTCCTCACCAGAGCGATAATTCTTCATGAAGGAATGCGCGTCTATGATGGTGTTGAAGCGCATTTTGTCTACTTCGGTGCTCACGGCTACAACCCGCCATTGTGCAAAAGCAACGCATGGCAAAGTTGCGAGCACCACAACGGCCAATGACCGCAGGTTTCGCATCAGTAAAAGGGAAGGTCTCGATCTCATTTACAGCTCCAGTTTTTATGCTGGAGCTATTTTCAGGTGGGAGAGTCGTTATCAACGACTGCGTTATTGCCCTTTTAGGGTATGAATACGTGATTTGGAGAGGTTGTGTATTCAGAACAAATGAGAAGCAGGTTACTCATTTCGCTCAAACACTGTGACAAGAACACGTTTTTGGTTGTCGTCGTTGATCACCATCAGGTACTTGAACTTGGAATCTCTATGGCCCCAGACTTCCACGTTATCTACGCGGCCATACTTTCTGGCTTTATGGCGAGCCACTTTCTCGTCAAAGGGCTGAACCTGTAACTCTGGATGCTGGAGGCGGCCAACAAGTGAGGCCCACGGTTTTTTAGGGTCTCCAGAGGTTATCCGGGCCTGATACTGATCGATGGCATGTTGAGTAACCAGGACGGGGCCAATGGCAGGTGTAGATATTTCGTCATGGGTCTGGGTATAGGCTTGCTTGTCCACATCGAGGAGCTCAATGTTGCCCTCTCCCGGCTCATCCATAAACTCCATGCTCTGCGAGACTTCAATAGTAGCGCCCTTTAAACGCCCAGTGAGGCAAGCCGCAAACTTGAAAGCAAAAGCCTTGGTGGATTTGCCCAGCGCCAGCTTCTTGATTGCACCTTTGGATACCACCAGCTTGTAACCAGCACCAGCACCTGGCTCTCTGCAAAAAACCTGTTTGTCCAGCGCCAGATAGCGAATGGCTACGAGCTCAGCCAAAAGATCCGCTTCTTCGTGGTCAAAATCAATATGGACATCAAGGATGCCTTTCCGTTTTGTACCAACGCGCCAGAATACAAGGGCTGAATTATTTGAAGTTTTCTTCGAGACGGTAGTCAATGTCATCATGGTCTATTTCTCCATTGTCGGGATAATGGTCGGCATCGCCGCCAGCCCCCCTATTCGTTTGGGTTCATTTAGATGCTATCACGGGTTTTAAAAATGCAACCCCTAGTGTCACTCTATTTATGGTCCCATGTATTTTTATAAGCTCGGGCTAGGCGTTTCTCGATCACTTCTGACAAACTGCAACCATCGACTTCTGACAACCGCTTCAAAATCCTGTGGGCTTTATCGCTTATAGTTATGCTTTTACCAACACCATATCCCCTTCTGCGACGTTGCCTAATTGATGTCCCGAGTTTATTGATTTGCTCTGCTGTCAGGTATTTATTAATCCATTCAGTGAGTTCTGATGGTGATCGCCCTATGCTGTTCAGGCTGTCCACGGCTTCAAGTTTCTTATCGAATGGGACGTCACGCCAGAAAGCTGGGCGCGAAGCAGCTCTGAGGAGATAGATCGCCGTAGCCTGAGCATCTTCATTGGATACTTTCAAAAAATCACCTTTTCCGTTACATGTCACACTTACCTTATCGTGACATGTAACACCTCAAACTGCAAGTATAAAAAAAGGCCAGCTATTGCTGGCCTTTACGTTCATTGTCGCAGTTACTCTTTAGGCGTTGTGATGCTTTTTTTCCTTCTGTTTCTCATGGTAGAGATACAGACTGCCGCCAGTGACGACAGTGAAAAAAATGAGCAACCCCAACATGCCTAATGTGAAAGCGTCCATTTGACCCCCTTAGGAATTGCTGACCTTGGTTAAGATTATACCATAGATCCACAGGATAACCCCAATGACCAACACCAAACCGGCTTCTTTGACGGTTATAGTGTCCCCAGATACAGCCAATCCTACAAGGGGTCGTCTCAGAAAACGGAATCTATGGTCACTCCCGTTTTTGCAACACCGATTTTGACGACAAGTTGGCTTGCTTGAATCTATCCGGCGTCTGAATGGGATTTTATTCCCGCGCCTCGATGAGTTCCGCGCCTGATGAACCTCCAGAAAATATACGGCTTCAATGAGCCTTTCCGTTTTACAGGTTCCTCAACAGGCCGGTGGGCCGTTAGTATCATCAATATCAGTATTCGCAAAACCAGATCAGTAATTCTTTAAACCGGTGTATTTCTGCCGTTATGCTACATAAGTTTGCTGTCGTGCCGTTAGGGCCCAGGCTATTCTGGCCAGCTTGTTTGCCAGAGCACAAGTGACGACAAAGTTGCTTTTCCGGCACAGTAAATCCCTGACCCAATCGGCCAATTTGCCAGACTGGTGTTCCAGTTTTTGTATGAATACCCTGGCACACTGAACCAACAAAGTTCGGATCTTTTTATTACCTCGCTTACTAATTCCCAGCAATGTCGTCCTACCTCCCGTGCTGTACTGCCGAGGTACAAGCCCTGTTGCCGCCGCAAAGTCACGGCTGCTGGCGTACTGCTTCCCGTCGCCAATCTCAGTTGAAATAGTACTCGCTGTCAGTGTTCCGACGCAGGGAATGCTCAGCAAGCGCTGTCCAACCTCATCTTCGTCCAACTTTCGTTTCAACTGGGATTCCAGATCTTTAATCTGCTCAACAAGATAGTGATAATGCTGTTGTAATTTCAGCAATAACTGGCTGAGGTAAAGAGGCAAACTATTATCCTCAAGAATGGTACTCAGTCGGCTAATAACGGCAGCTCCTCGGGGAACGCTAATGCCAAATTCCAGCAGAAAAGCATGCATTTGATTGGTTGTTTTCACCTTATCCTGAACCAGGGATTCACGGACACGATGCAGAGCCCGCATTGCCTGCTGAGATTCCGTTCTGGGCTGCACAAAACGCATAGACGGACGCGATGCAGCTTCACAAATAGCTTCGGCGTCGACAAAGTCGTTTTTATTGCTTTTAACGAACGGGCGGACAAATTGTGGTGATATCAGCTTTGGGGAATGCCCCAACTCTTCCAACTTGCGTGCCATAAAGTGAGAACCGCCACAGGCTTCCATTGCGATGGTTGTAGCGGGGCATGTCGCCAAAAATTCGATCAACTTTGGCCGGGTAAATTTTTTACGGTAAACAGCCTTCCCGCGACGATCCTGGCAATGAATATGGAAAGAGTTTTTACCCAGATCGATACCAATGAGCGCAATGTTTTCCATGATAGTTCTCCGAATGAAAGCCTGTCCTCAGCATAGTACCGGGAAGGAGGGAGTGACCATCTCATTAAATAAAGCACGCTAAGGCGTAACTACCCTCGGCTACACCGCGTCGGCACCACGCGGCTCTTTCTCCCCTTGCAGCGAAGCAATCAGCGGGCAAGAAACGTTCCCTTGCCGCGCATGGCAGGCGAACACAAGTTCGGATAGCACGGTTTCCATGCGCGCCAGGTCGGTCATTTTTTCGCGCACGTCCTGAAGCTTGTGCTCGGCCAGGCTGCTGGCTTCCTCGCAGTGGGTGCCGTCATCCAGCCTCAGCAGCTCTGCGATCTCGTCGAGGCTGAATCCGAGCCGCTGGGCTGATTTCACGAAGCGCACCCGCGTCACATCCGCCTCGCCATAGCGGCGGATGCTGCCATAGGGCTTGTCCGGCTCCGGCAACAAGCCCTTGCGCTGATAGAACCGGATTGTTTCCACGTTGACCCCGGCCGCCTTGGCGAAAACGCCAATAGTCAGATTCTCCAAATTTTTTTCCATATCGCTTGACTCCGTACATTGGTACGGAAGTAAGCTTAAGCTATCCAATCCAGATTTGAAAGGACAAGCGTATGTCTGAACCTCAAAACGGGCGCGGGGCGCTCTTCACTGGCGGGCTAGCCGCCATCCTCGCCTCGGCTTGCTGCCTGGGGCCGCTGGTTCTGATCGCCCTGGGGTTCAGCGGCGCTTGGATCGGCAACTTGACGGTGTTGGAACCTTATCGCCCGATCTTCATCGGCGCGGCGTTGGTGGCGCTGTTTTTCGCCTGGCGGCGCATCTACCGACCGGCGCAAGCCTGCAAACCAGGGGATGTGTGTGCGATTCCCCAAGTGCGCGCTACTTACAAGCTCATTTTCTGGGTCGTGGCCGCGCTGGTTCTGGTCGCGCTCGGATTTCCCTACGTCATGCCATTTTTCTATTAATCACAGGAGTTCATCATGAAAAAACTGTTTGCCTCTCTCGCCATCGCTGCCGTTGTTGCCCCCGTGTGGGCCGCCACCCAGACCGTCACGCTGTCCGTACCGGGCATGACCTGCTCCGCTTGTCCGATCACCGTTAAGAAGGCGATTTCCAAGGTCGAAGGCGTCAGCAAAGTTAACGTGACCTTCGAGACACGCGAAGCGGTTGTCACCTTCGATGATGCCAAGACCAGCGTGCAGAAGCTGACCAAGGCCACCGAAGACGCGGGCTATCCGTCCAGCGTCAAGAAGTGAGGCACTGAAAACGGCAGCGCAGCACATCTGACGCCCTTGTCTGCTACCACAAACGAAAAAGGATCTGTCGCATGACCCATCTAAAAATCACCGGCATGACCTGCGACTCGTGCGCGGCGCACGTCAAGGAAGCGCTGGAAAAAGTACCCGGCGTCCAATCTGCCATAGTGTCCTATGCCAAGGGCGCGGCCCAGCTCGCCCTTGATCCAGGCACAGCGCCGGACGCACTGACCGCCGCCGTGGCTGGCCTGGGCTACAAAGCGATGCTCGCCGATGCCCCGCCGACCGACAACCGCACTGGGCTGTTCGACAAGGTGCGCGGCTGGATGGGTGCCGCCGACAAGGGCAGCGGCGGCGAGCGCCCGTTGCAAGTCGCCGTGATCGGCAGCGGTGGAGCCGCGATGGCGGCAGCACTGAAGGCCGTCGAGCAAGGCGCGCAGGTCACGCTGATTGAGCGCGGCACCATCGGCGGCACCTGCGTCAACGTCGGTTGTGTGCCGTCCAAGATCATGATCCGCGCCGCCCACATCGCCCATCTGCGCCGGGAAAGCCCATTCGACGGCGGCATGCCACCCACACCGCCGACGATCTTGCGCGAGCGGCTGCTGGCCCAGCAGCAGGCCCGTGTCGAAGAACTCCGTCATGCCAAGTACGAAGGCATCCTGGACGGCAATTCAGCCATCACCGTTCTGCACGGTGAAGCGCGTTTCAAGGACGACCAGAGCCTTATCGTTAGTTTGAACGAGGGTGGTGAGCGCGTCGTGATGTTCGACCGCTGCCTGGTCGCCACGGGTGCCAGTCCGGCCATGCCGCCGATTCCGGGCCTGAAAGAGTCACCCTACTGGACTTCGACCGAGGCCTTGGTCAGCGACACCATTCCCGAACGCCTAGCCGTGATCGGCTCGTCGGTGGTCGCGCTGGAACTGGCGCAAGCCTTCGCCCGGCTGGGCAGCCAGGTCACGATCCTAGCTCGCAACACGCTGTTCTTCCGCGACGACCCGTCCATCGGCGAGGCCGTCACAGCGGCCTTCCGTGCCGAAGGGATCAAGGTACTGGAACACACGCAAGCCAGCCAGGTCGCGCATGTGAACGGCGAATTCGTGCTGACCACGGGACACGGTGAAGTACGTGCCGACAAGCTGCTGGTCGCTACCGGACGGACACCGAACACGCGCAGCCTGGCACTCGACGCGGCGGGAGTCACCGTCAATGCGCAGGGTGCCATCGTCATCGACAAGGGCATGCGCACCAGCACGCCACACATTTACGCGGCCGGCGACTGCACGGACCAGCCACAATTCGTCTATGTGGCGGCAGCGGCCGGCACCCGTGCCGCGATCAACATGACCGGAGGGGATGCTGCCATCAATCTAACCGCGATGCCGGCCGTGGTGTTCACCGATCCGCAAGTAGCAACCGTGGGCTACAGCGAAGCGGAAGCGCATCACGACGGGATCGAAACCGACAGTCGCACGCTCACGCTCGACAACGTGCCGCGTGCGCTTGCCAACTTCGACACACGCGGCTTTATCAAGCTGGTCATCGAGGAAGGTAGCGGACGGCTCATCGGCGTGCAGGTCGTCGCCCCGGAAGCCGGCGAATTGATCCAGACGGCTGTTCTCGCCATTCGCAACCGCATGACGGTGCAGGAACTGGCCGACCAGTTGTTCCCCTACCTGACGATGGTCGAGGGGCTGAAGCTCGCGGCGCAGACCTTCACCAAGGATGTCAAACAATTGTCCTGCTGCGCAGGATGAAAGGAGATGGAACCATGAAGCTCGCCCCATATATTTTAGAACGTCTCACTTCGGTCAATCGTACCAATGGTACTGCGGATCTCTTGGTCCCGCTACTGCGGGAACTCGCCAAGGGGCGTCCGGTTTCACGAACGACACTTGCCGGGATTCTCGACTGGCCCGCTGAGCGAGTGGCCGCCGTACTCGAACAGGCCACCAGTACCGAATATGACAAAGATGGGAACATCATCGGCTACGGCCTCACCTTGCGCGAGACTTCGTATGTCTTTGAAATTGACGACCGCCGTCTGTATGCCTGGTGCGCGCTGGACACCTTGATATTTCCGGCGCTGATCGGCCGTACAGCTCGCGTCTCATCGCATTGCGCTGCAACCGGAGCACCCGTTTCACTCACGGTTTCACCCAGCGAGATACAGGCTGTCGAACCTGCCGGCATGGCGGTGTCCTTGGTATTGCCGCAGGAAGCAGCCGACGTTCGTCAGTCCTTCTGTTGCCATGTACATTTCTTTGCATCTGTCCCGACGGCGGAAGACTGGGCCTCCAAGCATCAAGGATTGGAAGGATTGGCGATCGTCAGTGTCCACGAGGCTTTCGGCTTGGGCCAGGAGTTTAATCGACATCTGTTGCAGACCATGTCATCTAGGACACCGTGATCGGATATCGACCCAATGTTCTACGGCACCGGCATCGGATTCGCAGCGCGCGGATTGAACTCGGCGAAACGGTATATGCATTGCCGTGAACCGACCAAAAGGAGGTGTTCGATGAACGCCTACACGGTGTCCCGGCTGGCCCTTGATGCCGGGGTGAGCGTGCATATCGTGCGCGACTACCTGCTGCGCGGATTGCTGCGGCCAGTCGCCTGCACCACGGGTGGCTACGGCCTGTTCGATGACGCCGCCTTGCAGCGACTGTGCTTCGTGCGGGCCGCCTTCGAGGCGGGCATCGGCCTCGGCGCATTGGCGCGGCTGTGCCGGGCGCTGGATGCGGCGAACTGCGATGAAACTGCCGCGCAGCTTGCTGTGCTGCGTCAGTTCGTCGAACGCCGGCGCGAAGCGTTGGCCAATCTGGAAGTGCAGTTGGCCGCCATGCCGACCGCGCCGGCACAGCATGCGGAGAGTTTGCCATGAACAGCCCCGAGCGCATGCCGGCCGAGACACACAAGCCGTTCACCGGCTACCTGTGGGGTGCGCTGGCGGTGCTCACCTGTCCCTGTCATTTGCCGATTCTCGCCATTGTGCTGGCCGGCACGACGGCCGGCGCGTTCATCGGCGAGCACTGGGGTATTGCAGCCCTCACGCTGACCGGCTTGTTTGTCCTGTCTGTGACGCGGCTGCTGCGGGCCTTCAGAGGTCGATCATGAGCGCTTCCCAGCCAATTGAATGGACAGTGGCGCAACTGGCGCAGGCGGTCGAGCGCGGGCAGCTTGAGCTGCACTACCAGCCGATTGTCGATTTGCGCAGTGAGCAGATTGTCGGCGCGGAAGCCCTGTTGCGCTGGCGTCATCCGACGCTCGGACTGTTGCCGCCGGGCCAGTTCCTGCCCGTGATCGAATCGTCCGGCCTGATGCCGGAAATCGGCGCATGGGTGCTGGGCGCAGCCTGCCGTCAAATGCGCGACTGGCGGGTGCTGGCATGGCAACCGTTCCGGCTGGCCGTCAATGTTTCGGCGAGCCAAGTGGGGCCAGATTTCGACAAGTGGGTAAAGGGCGTGCTGGCCGATGCCGGGTTGCCCGCCGCGTATCTTGAAATTGAGCTGACCGAATCGGTTGCGTTCGGTGATCCGGCGATCTTCCCCGCCCTGGAAGCTTTGCGACAGATCGGTGTGCGCTTCGCCGCCGACGACTTCGGCACCGGCTATTCCTGCCTGCAACACCTGAAATGCTGCCCCATCAGCACGCTCAAGATCGACCAATCGTTTGTCGCCGGACTCGCCAACGACCACCGCGACCAGACCATCGTGCGCACCGTGATTCAGCTTGCGCATGGGCTTGGCATGGAAGTAGTGGCCGAAGGCGTGGAAACATCGGCGAGTCTTGATTTGTTGCGACAAGCGGACTGCGACACAGGACAAGGCTTCCTGTTCGCCAAGCCGATGCCGGCGGCGGCATTCGCCGTCTTCGTCAGTCAATGGAGGGGTGCCACCATGAATGCAAATGATCCGACTGCCACCAGTTGCTGCGTGTGCTGCAAGGAAATCCCGCTCGATGCCGCCTTCACCCCGGAAGGCGCGGAATACGTCGAGCACTTCTGCGGGCTGGAGTGCTATCAGCGCTTCCAGGCGCGCGCCAAGACCGGGAGCGAAACCGATGCCGATCCGAACGCCTGCGACTCATCACTGTCAGACTGAGGCATACCCTAACTGGATGTCAGGCAAGGCCGCACCGCGCCGTCAGAATAGAGTCCGCTTTCACATTCTTTGACACATGCTTGCCAAGGTCATAGATTTCAGCCTGACAAATTCAAGGCTTCGGGCGCAATGGAACCAAAAACCAACGTAAGCCCTACCGCCCATCCAGCCTATGGAGGCATCTTGCAGGGACAACGCATCGGTTACGTCCGAGTCAGCAGTTATGACCAGAACCCGGAACGCCAACTTGAGCAGGTCGAGATCGGCAAGCTGTTCACCGACAAGGCCTCAGGCAAGGACACCCAGCGCCCGCAACTGGAGGCTATGCTCGGATTCGTCCGCGAAGGCGATACCGTGGTGGTGCACAGCATGGATCGCCTGGCGCGCAACCTCGACGATCTGCGCCGTCTGGTGCAAAAGCTGACCAAGCGCGGTGTACGCATCGAGTTCTTGAAGGAGGGGTTGGTGTTCACCGGCGAGGACTCTCCCATGGCCAACCTCATGTTGTCGGTCATGGGTGCCTTTGCCGAGTTCGAGCGCGCCCTGATCCGCGAGCGGCAGCGCGAGGGCATCGCCCTGGCCAAGCAGCGCGGTGCCTACCGGGGCCGCAAGAAAGCCCTCTCCGACGAGCAAGCCATCACGTTGCGGCAGCGGGCCGCTGCGGGCGAGCCGAAGGCTCAGCTCGCCCGCGAGTTCGGCATCAGCCGTGAAACCCTCTACCAGTACCTTCGCACGGACGACTGAACCATGCCGCGTCGCTCGATTCTCTCGGCCACTGAGCGAGACACCTTGCTTGCGCTGCCAGAAAGCCAGGATGACCTGATCCGCTACTACACCTTCAACGACTCCGACCTGTCGCTGATCCGCCAGCGGCGCGGCGACGCCAACCGCCTGGGCTTTGCGGTGCAGCTCTGCCTGCTGCGCTACCCCGGCTACGCACTGGGTACTGACAGTGAGCTGCCCGAGCCGGTCATCCAGTGGGTGGCCAAGCAAGTTCAGGCCGACCCGGCGAGCTGGGCGAAGTACGGCGAACGCGACGTGACTCGCCGCGAGCACGCCCAGGAACTGCGCACCTACCTACAACTGGCCCCGTTCGGCCTGTCCGACTTCCGCGCCCTGGTGCGCGAGCTGACCGAGTTGGCCCAGCAGACCGATAAGGGTTTGCTGCTGGCCGGCCAGGCGCTGGAGAGTCTGCGGCAGAAGCGGCGCATCCTGCCGGCGCTGAGCGTGATTGACCGGGCCTGCTCGGAAGCCATTGCGCGGGCCAATCGCCGGGTCTACCGCGCCCTCGTCGAACCACTCACGGACTCGCATCGGGCCAAGCTGGACGAGCTGTTGAAGCTCAAGGCCGGCAGCAGCATCACCTGGTTGACCTGGTTGCGGCAGGCCCCACTAAAACCGAACTCCCGGCACATGCTCGAACACATCGAGCGGCTGAAGACATTTCAGCTGGTGGATTTGCCCGAAGCTCTGGGCCGGCACATCCACCAGAACCGCCTGCTCAAGCTGGCCCGCGAGGGTGGGCAGATGACGCCCAAAGACCTCGGTAAGTTTGAGCCGCAGCGGCGCTACGCGACCCTGGCCGCCGTGGTGCTGGAGAGTACGGCGACCGTGATTGATGAGCTGGTCGATCTGCACGACCGCATCCTGGTCAAGCTGTTTAGCAGCGCCAAGAACAAGCATCAGCAGCAGTTCCAGAAGCAAGGCAAGGCGATCAACGACAAGGTGCGCCTGTACTCCAAGATCGGCCAGGCCCTGCTGGAGGCCAAGGAAAGCGGCAGCGATCCCTACGCCGCCATCGAGGCGGTGATTCCCTGGGACGAGTTCACCGAGAGCGTCAGCGAGGCCGAGCTGCTGGCCCGGCCGGAGGGCTTCGACCATCTGCACCTGGTTGGCGAGAACTTCGCCACCCTGCGCCGCTATACGCCGGCCTTGTTGGAGGTGCTGGAACTGCGCGCCGCCCCGGCTGCGCAAGGCGTGCTGGCGGCCGTGCAGGCCCTGCGCGAGATGAACGCCGACAACCTGCGCAAGGTGCCGGCCGATGCGCCCACCGCCTTCATCAAGCCGCGCTGGAAGCCGCTAGTGATAACCCCGGAAGGCCTCGACCGGCGCTTTTACGAAATCTGCGCCCTGTCCGAGCTGAAGAACGCGCTGCGATCCGGCGACATCTGGGTCAAGGGCTCGCGGCAGTTCCGCGACTTTGACGACTACCTGCTGCCGGCAGAGAGGTTCGCCGCGCTCAAGCATGCGCAGGCTCTGCCCCTGGCGATCAACCCGAACAGCAACCAGTACCTGGAAGAGCGCTTGCAGCTGCTGGACGAGCAGCTGGCCACCGTCACCCGCCTGGCCAAGGACAACGAGCTGCCCGATGCCATCCTCACCGAGTCGGGGCTGAAGATCACCCCACTGGATTCCGCGGTGCCCAATACCGCGCAGGCGCTGATCGACCAGACCAGCCAGTTGCTGCCGCGCATCAAGATCACCGAACTGCTGATGGACGTGGACGACTGGACGGGCTTCAGCCGCCACTTCACCCACCTGAAGGACGGTGCCGAGGCCAAAGACCGGACATTGCTGCTGTCAGCGATCCTGGGCGATGCGATCAACCTCGGGCTGACCAAGATGGCCGAGTCGAGCCCCGGCCTGACCTACGCCAAGCTATCCTGGCTGCAAGCCTGGCACATCCGAGACGAAACCTACTCGGCGGCCCTAGCCGAGCTGGTCAACCACCAGTACCGTCATACCTTCGCCGCTCACTGGGGCGACGGAACGACCTCTTCTTCCGATGGCCAGCGCTTCCGGGCGGGCGGTCGGGGTGAAAGCACCGGGCACGTCAACCCGAAGTACGGCAGCGAGCCGGGGCGGCTGTTCTACACCCATATTTCCGACCAGTACGCACCGTTCAGCACCCGCGTGGTGAATGTCGGCGTGCGCGATTCCACCTATGTGCTTGACGGCTTGCTGTACCACGAGTCCGACCTACGGATTGAGGAGCACTACACCGACACGGCTGGCTTCACCGATCACGTCTTCGCCCTGATGCACCTGCTGGGCTTCCGCTTCGCACCGCGCATCCGCGACCTCGGCGAAACCAAGCTGTATGTTCCGAATAGCGTCCAGGACTACCCGACATTGCGCCCAATGGTTGGCGGCACCCTGAACATCAAGCATGTCCGCGCCCACTGGGACGACATCCTGCGCCTGGCCAGCTCGATCAAGCAGGGCACCGTCACTGCCTCGCTGATGCTGCGCAAGCTCGGCAGCTACCCGCGCCAGAACGGTCTGGCCGTGGCCTTGCGCGAACTGGGCCGGATTGAGCGCACACTGTTCATCCTCGACTGGCTGCAAAGCGTAGAGCTACGTCGCCGCGTGCATGCCGGACTGAACAAGGGCGAGGCGCGCAACTCCCTGGCCAGGGCGGTGTTCTTCAACCGCCTCGGCGAAATCAGGGATCGGAGCTTCGAGCAGCAGCGCTACCGGGCCAGCGGTCTCAACCTGGTGACGGCCGCCATCGTGCTGTGGAACACGGTGTACTTGGAACGCGCCACCCAGGCGATGAGCGAAGCGGGGAAGTCGGTGGATAGCGAGCTGCTGCAATACCTGTCGCCGCTGGGGTGGGAGCACATCAACCTGACCGGCGATTATGTCTGGCGGCAGAGCCGCAGGCTGGAGGACGGGAAGTTTCGGCCGCTAAGGCTGCCCGGAAAACCTTAACGTACGATTTTTAATGAGATGGTCACTCCCTCCTTCCCAGTACTATGCTGAGGACAGGCTTTCATTCGGAGAACCATCATGGAAAACATTGCGCTTATTGGTATCGATCTGGGTAA
>NZ_JAWOVT010000019.1:0-63546 GCF_033340055.1 Vibrio sp. 1580 | reverse complement strand
TCTTTTAGTTGTTGATTTCATAACACTCTCCAATTTTGGGGGTGGAAAGTGTCAACCTTATTTAGGACGGCACAGAGAAATGAAAAAAGGCTTAGCTGATGCTAAGCCTTTTTTGTATTTTGCAGCTTGGTTAGAAACGGTAGTTTGCTTGAACACCGATTAGCCAAACATTACCCGTAGTTTCGCCTACAAATTGGCCACCGACTTGTTCTGCAGTGTCGTCTGACTTGTAACCACGAGACTCAACGATTGGTGCGTCTTTCGCAAAAATATAGGTGAAGCCAGCGTCTAGGCTGAAGTCTTTCGTCCAATCGTACGTTGCGCCAATACTTAGCCAAGTGCGGTCAGTTTCTGGAATAGTGATCGTACGGTTTTTGTCGCTTACCGCTGAAGTATCGTATGCAATACCAGTGCGTAGCGCTAGCTTAGGATCAAGCTGGTAAGTGGCACCAACAGCAAAGCGATAGTTGTCTTCCCAGTTTTCTACTTTAACCATATGCGTGCCAGCAGTATCTAGACGTGCTTCCAATTTCTCGAAAGAGCTCCAATCCGTCCAGTTAACGCTTGCGTGTAATGCAAGTTGGTCTGTTACTTGGTGGAAGCTTGCCAACTCAGCTGTTGCAGGCAGGTTTAGATACATGTAGCCGTTGTCGCGTTCAGAAGTACCGAAGCCAAAACCAAGACCTTCAGCATGGCCTTCAAGCTTCAGTTCAACTTCAGATTTGTACGCGAATCCGATACGGTTATTTTCATTGATCTGCCATGCTGTACCAACCTGCCAGCCCCAAGCGGTATCGTCACCTTCCATGTATTTTAGAGCGGTACCTTGAGGAACACTGATTGGTTGATTAGTTTCAGGGTTTAACCCTACAACGTTATTCTTAGGAGCTGCTGCGCCAAAGCTGCCTTCGCCGATGATGTAACGGATACCACCACCAACGCTGATCGATTCATTGACTTTGTAAGCTGCGTTTAAGTTCGCTTCCATTGTCGTTACGCTTGCTTCATTACCGAAGTGCGAGGCACCAAAGCCTTTACCTAAATCGGTTTCCATGCCGTAGTTGGTGCCAAATGCCAAACCAATCGCGAATTTCTCATTATATTGGTGTGATAGGTAGAAGTTTGGAATGATTGCATCATGTGCGAAGTCATCTGAAGATGCAGAAGAAGTGCTACCGTGGAAGTTTACATCACCTTCAATATCAATATTTGGGTTCACATAGATTGCACCAACGGACACTTGAGTGCCTTCCAAATAAGTTAGCATTGCTGGGTTACGCCATTGTGCACTTGCGTTGTCAGCCATTGCAGCTTCACCAGCATATGCTCGACCTAGGCCTGTTGCAGAATATTCAGCAAGTTGGAAACCTGCTGCGTTAGCCATGCCCGTTGTGCCAAGTAGGCTTAATGCCACTGCTGTTGATAGAAGAGTCTTGTTGGTTTTCATTCGAATGTTCGCTGATTTGTTTATAACGTGGGACGAAAGTTTAAAGGTAGAGTTTTTACTTTAGAAATGAAAATCCAGCGTAAGTGGTCATTTGGAATATTATCCTTTCAAATGTTATTTGTGCGGTTTAATAATCTAACTGTGAAAGGCTTGTAAACGGAATTCAGCGAACAGCTGTGCGTCCTAATTGTGAGATTTAGATACACGTGTTCACTCAAATTGAGTGGGAAATAAATCGCAGATATGAAAAAAGGCTGGAAATCCAGCCTTTTATATAAAGTATTTTTCTACTAACTAACAGCGAAGCGTTTAGAAGCTACGGCTGTATTGTAAGCCGAATAGAATTGCATCAGCATGAGTTGTTGCTGTTACACCGGTAGAAAGACCAGGAGCTAATTGAGTATTCTCATTAACTTTTACATCTTCACCTAACAAGTACGTGAAGCCAAAATCGATGTTTGAGCTATTATCAATATGGTAAGAGAAACCTGTGGAGAACCACTGGCGATCCGAGTCTGGTACCGAGATAGACGTTACTTTATCTTGAGCGCTTGTGTCGTACATGTAACCAGCACGAAGTGTCCAGTTGTTGTTTAGGTAGTAAGTACCACCAATTGCGTAGTGCCAGCCATCTTGCCATTGATAGTCTTTCGAGTAACCACCTTTAAGTAAACCCTGATTTAGGTTCTCAAAATCAATTTGGTCGAAATCTTTCCAGCCGATGTATTGGATGCTGTAGTGTACAGCAAATTTAGTGTCTTGGATTTTGTGGAAACCGGAAAACTCGGCCATATCTGGTAGAGGTAGCGTGATTTCCTGACCTTTGTCGTCTTTCGCCGTAAATTCAGGGCTGTAACGATACGCTAGACCAAAACGGTTGTTTTCATCTAGTTCGTACACAGTACCTACGTTAAAACCAACAGCCCAACCATCAGCTTTATCTACGTCCAGAATTTTTTGACCGCCAACCCTTGGGACTGAAGAGCTAGTTGTACGCTTCATTGTGCCTTGGCCGTAGATTAAATCTAAACCAGCACCAAAGCTCCATTGTTCGTTTAAACGGTAAGAACCCGCCAATCCAAAGTTGAAGCTTTTTACATCCGTAAGACCACCGTACTCTGTTGCAGTGTAGTTATCTGAAAATTCAGTTTTAGTGCCGAAATTAGAGTATGCGTTTACGCCCCATGCAAACTTGTCATTTACTGGAACGATTAGGTGAATGTTTGGAGCTATTGACGTATCACCCACATCATCAGTATCAGCAACACTTACAGTATTGGAGCCCAAAGGAGTATTAACGTTATATTTCGCATCTTTCACTTCAATCATTGAAGTAATGCTTTCGAAACCTAGCGACAGTTCCATTTTATCAAACAGAGCCATTGCTGCTGGGTTACGAGCCATTACTGCTGCATTATCTGCGATTACCGCATCACCAGCAAATGCACGGCCGATGCCAGTTGCTGATTGAGCGTTGATTTGGAAACCCGCTGCCATCGATTGACCTGAGGCAAAAGCTACCGTTACTGCTAGGAGAGTCTTTTTAAACAGACGCGTGTTCTGAGTCATTTGTTTTTCCTTATTAGATTCGTCTCTTTGGACGATAAATTGAGCTTTTGCTCAGTGGCGCAGATAGTAGTATCAATAGTTGCTTGGACAAATCCGACCATTGGATAAAATTGAATAAAAATTGCAGAAATGATGTCTAAAAGACGGGAAATTGCACTTAAAATGCATAATTTAGAGTTTAAGCTCTAAATGCGATAGGGGTGGTGAATGTTTTGTGTTCTATTTATACAAAAATGCCGCTAAATAAGATCATTTAGCGGCATTTAACCTTTTGAAGGCTGGAAATCGTCGAAGTTGTTACATCGGCTTAATCATTGATGCAAGAGTCGTAGCGAGCGCATCAATATTTTCACCTTCTTCCCCGACTAAAATCAGGCTTGAACTCCCGACGGGCTGAACGATTCCGGTCATGCCATCCTTACTAAAGTCGGTACTTTGTTCGCTTGGAATACCAGTAATAAATAACGTTACTTTACCTTTTGGACCTTGGAACACCATATGCACCGCATTGGATTCGCCAAAACCGCAGTGGTTTAGGTAGTAAACGTGATATGGAAAGTTTTCACTAAACTGGTAATGAAATGGCGACATTTTCGCATTAATTTGCGAGCTCGGTACATCCTCATCAAGATGACGAACAAACGGTTCTTCATGAATAACGTGTTTCATCGCGGTATCCGCTAAACTGGCTTGTGCTGGAGACACCAAAACATTTCCCCAGTTTACTTGGCCAACTAATAACCCTGCGGTGAACGCAATAGAAGCGGCAAGTGCCATTGCTTTGCGGACAAAGTTTGGTCTTACGACCTTCTCTTCATCAAGTGCACTCGACGTCTGGCTAAATAAAATCTTATCTGCGAGATCTTCGGGTACATCCACATTCATGGCTTGTTTAATTTTTACATCGAGATCCAAAACGTCATCAACAAACTTATTGTTGGCGTCGCTACCAGCTAAAGCTTGCAGAATCTCTTCATCCTTTTGTTTTGGATCCGACAAAATACGACGACGAAATTCTAAATCATCCATTCTTTTGTCCTCTCTTGGTATCTTGAGAATCCAACATCTCTTTAAGTTGATTACGAGCGCGAAATAGTCGAGTCATCACTGTGTTTTTATTTAAATCAAGAATGTCACCAATTTCTTCTCCACTGAAACCACCAACAACTTGGAGAAATAAAGGCTCACGGTATTCAACATCGAGCTTCATGATCTGTGCCTGCAGCCATTCTTGCTGATGATGTGGTTCATCGCTGACTTTAGCATCATTGCCGTAATCATCGATATCAACTAAATCAAATTGTTTACGTTCGAAGCGGCGCGCGTTTTCTCGTCTCAATATTGTGATGAGCCAAGACTTGGCAGCTTTTTCGTCCTGGAGGCTATCGAGTGACTTCCAAGCTCTAAGACAGGTTTCCTGAACTAGATCTTCCGCGACCGCTTTATCTTTGCACAACCAATATGCGTAGCGGTACAAGTCACGATGATACCCTCGGACGAGCGCTTCGTATTTTCTTTGCTTGTCCATATCAGAGTTGACCGGACTGTTGGAATTTTTCTTTCCAAACATTTTTAATATGGCCACAGGAGCCTCCATCCTCGCTCTGTGAGTTTCTTATTTGTTCTGAGCATGACTTTACTTGCTTCATCGCCTAGCGGTTTTGGTTGCAGGATTTGTCATGCAACCCCTTTGACACAATAAGCCATGTGGTTACCTAAAAGTGTATACGCAAATGTCAGATATCATCGAACACGAATTGATATATATTGTTAACAATATCATCATTAGTAATCAATGGCTTGGATAAGTTCACTCGATGGAGCATTAAAAGGGACTTCTGATGGTGGATTCTTGAATTGTTTTGAATCAATAATCGCTCTAGGTGAGCTTAAAACTCGTAAAATCACTATAAAATTGATCTATTTCAAAATATCAAGCAGTGAAGGGGTTATAGTACACCTTGTCATCTCGTTAGTCATTGCGACTAACATGTTGAGCAAGATGACACTTCCTTTTGAAGGCTGACTTTACTTTCTCCTAATCAGGAAACTGATTACTTTTCAATTGGCGTAAGTTAATTGTTTTATAGATATTCCGACCACACAGTTATGTGTGGTTTTTTTTTGCTTCGATTTTACTTTCCGTATACCTCTTACCGTTTTAACTCTCTATAGTTAACCATTAGTAATCGCATAAGAATCAAAGAAGTAGAGTAATTGAACTACTTGCTTCACGTTTATTTAAACGCACGTTTGATAAATTTAACAAATTCATTACAATGCCTCAGGTCAGACCTCTTGTATTTAAGGAGAAACAATGGGCAAGCAGGAAGTAAAAACACGCAATGGTGAGCGTGTCGCTATTGTCGCGGGGCTTCGAACTCCCTTTGCTCGTCAAAGCACGGAATTTAGCCAAGTGCCAGCGGTCGATTTAGGGAAAATGGTAGTAAGCGAAATGCTTGCTCGAACAGATATTGATCCGAAGCTAATCGAACAAGTGGTATTTGGACAAGTAGTACAAATGCCTGAAGCGCCAAACATCGCACGAGAAATCGTGTTAGGCACCGGTATGAACATCCATACTGATGCTTACAGTGTGACTCGAGCGTGTGCGACGAGTTTTCAAGCGGCGGTTAATGTCGCAGAAAGCATCATGGCGGGAACCATCGATATTGGTATTGCTGGCGGTGCAGACTCTTCTTCCGTCCTGCCTATTGGCGTATCAAAGAAACTGGCCGCTAATCTGCTTGCTCTTAGTAAGACAAAAACAATGGGTCAGAAGCTTAGTATCCTCAAAAACTTGAGCTTTAAAGACCTGATGCCAGTGCCACCAGCAGTAGCAGAGTACTCTACGGGTTTATCCATGGGACAAACTGCAGAGCAAATGGCTAAAACACATGGTATTTCTCGCGCAGAACAGGATGCGCTTGCACATCGTTCTCATACGCTGGCTTCTCAGGCTTGGAAAGAAGGAAAAATCCAAGATGAAGTGATGACGGCTTTCCCTGAACCATACAAAAAATGGATTTCGGAAGACAACAATATCCGTCATGACTCAACGGTTGAGGGATACGCGAAATTGCGACCTGCGTTTGATCATCAGTATGGCAGTGTTACGGCAGCGAACAGTACGCCATTGACTGATGGTGGTGCGGCAGTGATGTTGATGCGAGAAGGTAAAGCGAAAGAGCTCGGAATGGAGATCCTTGGTTACATCCGAGGTTATGCATTCTCTGCTATCGGCGTGGAAAAGGACATGCTGATGGGGCCGACTTATGCCACAGCGAAAGTGCTTGAAAATACAGGCTTGGAACTGTCAGACCTGACGTTGATCGACATGCACGAGGCCTTTGCTGCTCAAGCATTGGCGAATGTGAAGATGTTTGCTTCCGATAAGTTTGCTCAAGAAAACCTTGGTCGCTCAAAAGCGATTGGTGAAATTGATATGGATAAGTTCAACGTGCTTGGCGGATCAATTGCTTATGGTCACCCATTTGCTGCGACTGGTGCGCGTATGATGACGCAAACCCTACGAGAGCTAAAACGCCGTGGCGGTGGTATTGCATTGAATACCGCATGTGCTGCTGGTGGTCTTGGTGCGGCAATGATTCTGGAGGTTGAGTAATGAGCGAGCAAAAAGCATTTAGTCTAAAGGTTGATGAGCAAAATATTGCTTGGTTAGCCATCGATGTTCCTAATGAAAAAATGAATACGCTGCAGGCGGCTTTTGCTGACGAAATGAAAGAAATTTTTGCTCAGCTAAAAGACTCCAGTGGTATTAAAGGGATGATCATCCACTCCCTAAAACCGGACAATTTTGTTGCGGGTGCTGATGTTCGAATGCTAGAAGCATGCACCACAGCAAGTGAAGCGGAAGCCTTAGCAAGGCAAGGTCAGGATTTATTCCAGCAGCTATCGGACTTACCTTATCCTGTCGTTGCGGCTATTCATGGCCCATGTTTGGGCGGTGGTTTAGAACTGGCTCTTGCATGTGATTATCGTGTTTGTACGGATTCTGACAAAACGCGTTTAGGTCTGCCAGAAGTACAACTTGGTTTATTGCCAGGTTCTGGTGGTACTCAGCGTCTGCCACGTTTGATTGGCCTGTTACCATCGTTGGACTTGATCCTGACGGGTAAACAACTTCGTGCGAAGAAAGCTAAAAAACTGGGCGTTGTGGACGCCTGTGTGCCGGACACCATTTTGCTCGACGTAGCAAAACAGTTTATCGACAAAGGTAAAAACAAGGGTACGAAAAAGCTATCGACGAAAGAAAAGGTGATGTCTGGTAGCGGGCTAGGGCGCAAGTTTGTATTTGAGCAAGCTGCGAAGAAAACGAATCAAAAAACCCGTGGTAACTATCCAGCAACGGTTGCAATTCTAGAAGTTATTCAACATGGCTTAGAGAAAGGCTTCGCTAAAGGTCAAGAACTTGAAGCGAAGCGCTTCGGTGAGCTTGTGATGAGCTCAGAGTCAAAAGCGCTCCGTTCGATCTTCTTTGCCACAACAGAAATGAAGAAAGAAAATGGCACGGATGCGAAACCAGCACCAGTTCATAAAGTTGGTGTGCTTGGTGGTGGTCTGATGGGCGCCGGAATCAGCCATGTGTCTGTTGCAAAAGCAAAAGTACCTGTTCGCATCAAAGACGTTAGCAACGATGGCGTTTTAAACGCGCTCAACTACAACTACAAGTTATTTGAGAAACAGCGCAAACGTCGCATTCTATCCAAGGCCGACCTGCAAGCGAAAATGCTGCAACTGTCTGGTGGTGTCGACTTTACCAGTTTTAATCATATTGATGTCGTAATTGAAGCCGTTTTTGAAGACCTAGATCTTAAGCAAAAAATGGTGGCGGACATTGAAGCGAACGCTAAGACAGAAACTATCTTTGCGACCAATACTTCTTCGTTGCCTATCCACAAAATTGCAGAAAAAGCGGAGCGTCCAGAAAACGTAGTGGGTTTGCATTACTTCAGCCCGGTAGAAAAAATGCCGTTGGTGGAAGTGATTCCGCATGAAACGACGTCAGATGAAACCGTTTCAACAGTTGTTGCACTTGCTAAGAAGCAAGGTAAAACCCCGATCGTAGTGAAAGACAAAGCGGGCTTTTACGTGAACCGCATTCTTGCTCCATACATGAACGAAGCGGCGCATATTTTGTTGGCTAACGAACCGATCGAAAAGATTGATACGGCGTTGCTTGATTTTGGTTTCCCTGTTGGCCCGATTACCTTGTTGGATGAAGTTGGTGTCGA
Organism: Vibrio sp. 1580; assembly: GCF_033340055.1. Taxonomy (NCBI): domain Bacteria; kingdom Pseudomonadati; phylum Pseudomonadota; class Gammaproteobacteria; order Vibrionales; family Vibrionaceae; genus Vibrio; species Vibrio sp. 1580. The sequence goes on along the minus strand of NZ_JAWOVT010000019.1, from coordinate 55,275 downwards.
CATTGGCGCGAAAATTATGCCGATCCTGGTTAATGAGTTAGGTGACCGATTCAAAGGGCCGGATGTGTTTGATATCTTGTTAAATGATGGACGTAAAGGACGCAAGAGTGGTAAGGGGTTTTACACTTACAAGGGCAAGAAGAAAGATGTCGACAAATCGGTTTACAAACTGCTTAAGCTCGACCCTGAATCTAAGCTAAGCGATAACGATATTGCGTTGCGCTGTGTGCTGCCAATGCTGAATGAAGCGGTACGTTGTTTGGATGATGGCATCATTCGCTCGCCACGTGACGGTGATATTGGCGCGATATTTGGTATTGGTTTCCCACCGTTCTTGGGTGGCCCGTTCCGTTACATGGACCAATTTGGTATTAAGGAGCTCGTAGAGAAAATGAATGAGTTTGCATCGAAATATGGCGATCGTTACGCGCCATGTGATGGTTTGCTTACTCGAGCTGGTGAAGGGACAACGTTCTATTAAACGTTGCTTCGGTAGAGAAAAAGGCTTGCCAGTGGCAAGCCTTTTTCATAAAGAAGAAATGGTTACTTCTTCTTGTCTTTCTTATCTTTATTGTGGCCTTTACCAGGGTTGTCGTCCCCATGAATGCTGCTATTACCTTTTTTGTCTTTATCATTCCACTGCTTTGAAGAGCAATCATCTGATTTGATGGATACATTGTCTCCACTAAGGCGCACACAGTCGTCACTTAGTTCGAAACCATCGCCTTTGACTGAGATTTCAGCGTGAGCAGATGCCAATGGCAGTATAAGAGCCACAAGTAAAAGTGCTTTTTTCATGATTACCTCATTAAGTTATTTTTAGTTTGGTAATTAGAGCATAAGCCGCAATGGCGCAATTTCAATTTTCTGCCAATTATGGTGCCGATTCAATCTATGAGACCGACAACCTCATGGGTTTGTAGGTTCATTCTAGTAATCGACAATTTTATTTCTGCGCAACTAGATCACCCCAAGCCGCAATCTTTTGGCCGAAGTTGGAACTCTTCAATCGATCCTATTTCTTGTCCTAGATGGATGCGCGGAGCCTCCGAATGCGCTTGACCTTGAGAGTGCATGATCAAACGATTTGCAGTACGAGGTTTCAATTCGTTCACAACGAAGCGAATCATGTCTGCGCGCGTCAGCTTCTTCAACTCCGCCAGTACCTTGTCACGTTGGTTAAACTCAGTGTCCTTATTTCCTATCGCAACCCAAAGACGTTGAGCCCGTCCTCGAAGTGTGGTGTCCGGCGTTGCTATTTGGTTCCACAAGCCGCGCTTACTGCTGTGCCATTGGTAATCGTTTAACTCTAACAGCACCATATAAAAGGCATTTAAAAACTCATCGATTGAGGTAACCAGCTCGGCAGGTGCTGCATTAGGTGACTGTACATACAGTACAATACCAGGGTGACGATTTAGCGGCATATTGCCAGTGCCTACCATGTAACCTAATTGCTGCTTGGTACGGATTTCGTGGAAAAACGTTGCCGACATAAGGTGATTGGCCAATGAGTATAGCGCGATACTGCGAGGCTCAATATCCTCGCACTGGTGGTAAATAACGACTGCTGAATCTTGCTGATTACAATGCACCTCACGTTGAAAACTGCCATTTTTACCTAGCATAATGAGCGGACGAAGTGCCTCTTCATAACGTTGCTCGTTAACTCTTAGAGCATCCTTCAAGGTCGTAGCCATGTCATGGGCTTGCTGGCGTTGCCAGTCTCCGTAAACAAACATTTCAACGTGCAGTTCTGCAAGAATGGATTCTACGAATACCGAGAGTTCATCGACTTCGATTTCTTCTAGCGCTTCGACTAAGGTTGCGAAAGGCGGGTTATTGGGTTGAAGTAACCCAGTAAGTGCGTTAAACAGCTGCGAAATAGGGCGATCTTGTGAAGCATTTCTCCAGTTTCGTAACAATTGTTGTTTGATGGTTTCAAAGCGAGCAGGGCTGAAATCTCGAGAAGCAAAACGGTGCAGAATCATTTCTAGCAACTGAGGCAGCTTTTGACTGAACCCTGAGAGGGTTAAGGTCACGCCACCTTGGTGAGCATACATGTTGTAACCCATCCCTGCGATTTCTGCTTGATAGGTTTCTTTTGCTAGCGAATCGAGGAACATCTCTACACATAAGCGCGTTTTGACGATGTTCTTTGGTGATGCAACGGCATGAGAGCTGTCGATAGCGACATAAACGACACCTTTGGGCACGCGAAATTCGTCATCTTGCAAATGCCACAGCCGAAACCCTTCGAGATCCTCAATCAACTCTGGCAGTGAATCACCATTTTCGAGTGGCATGGGGTCGAGATCGTAGCAAATATAAGGGTTCTTTTCCGGTAAGACGAATTGCCAGCTTGGATCGATTTGTTGATAGAAACGACGTTGGTCTTCACTAAAAGGTGTGACGGAGTACGGGGTAAAGTACCATTCGGCAGTACGGTTGTATTCCAGGCCTTTAGCAATCAAAGTGACGCGTACATTATCGATGGTTAAGTATCGCAGCAATGAACGCTGTAACTCCTCATCGTAGCCCGCCATTTTGTAGTCACCATAAACCGTATCTTCCGGTTGATAGTGCTGCATGTTGATCACCAGATGGCTGACGAGATCCATTGGGCGCGATGGCTCTTGGAAGCGAAAAGCCGATTCTAATACCGCTTGTTTTTCGAGATAGCGCCATTCATCTAACCCGTCTTGTTTGATCATCGAGAGGTATTGAAAAACTGCTTGAACGATATCATCAACATGATCTAAGCCGTTTGGCGTCAGGGTGCAGCTTACGGTAAAGTCTCGGTAGTTACTGCCACTCGCGCCGCCGCCCGCTGAGAGAGAAGTAATCCAGCCTTTTTCTTTGAGTTGAAGCATCAAACTGCCTTCTCCTTCATAACCCAACAGGTGAGCAAAGTAGGAGAGTGGCTTCACGCTATAATGCGCATCCATTCCTGGCATGGGGAATGTGAGAATCAGTTTACGGAACTCTTTGAGCGGCTCGACTTGAACCAAAATGCCCGTGCTTTCCTCAGTGCCGATCGGTACATCAATCGATTTTCCACGAAGATGGTGATTTGGGATGTCGGCAAACATGGCTTCTACCCAAGCTTGCTGTTCATCGAGCGGCTGTGGCCCAAATAGAGTCAGTGTCATCAAATCGGCGGAATACTGAGAGTGGTGAAACTCCACAATTTCGTCGCGGATGGATTTACCATCTCGGTCGCCAAGAGTATCTAAGTTTCCGACAGAGAATTTTGAAAACGGGTGCTCTGGATTGATGACTTCTTTGTTAACTTGATACAGGCGACGAGAATCATCATTGAGTTTGAGCTTGTATTCGGAGTCGACAGCCTGGCGTTCTTTGTCTAATGCTTCTTCGTTAAACAAAGGTGCGGTAAAAAATTGGCTAAATCGATCTAAGGCACTTTCAAAGGCATTTGGAGCAATATTGAAAAAGAAACAAGTGTGCTCTGTACCAGTCCAAGCGTTGTTTGTTCCACCGTGTTGGCTAATATAGCTTTGAAACTCGCCCACTTTAGGGTATTTTTCCGTACCCAAAAAAAGCATGTGTTCTAAATAGTGTGCCAGACCTTGGCGATCGTTTGGGTCGTCGAAGTGTCCAACGTTCACTGCCAGAGCAGCTGCCGACTGTTGAGCTGTATCGGAATGAATCAGCAGTACACGCAGTTCATTGCTCAAGGTAATGTAGCGGTATTGATTTGAATCGTTAGGACTTAGATGCACGATGCGTCTCCAGATTTCGCATTACAGTAATTTAGGCTCCCCTCGCGGGGGGCGCAAAGTTTGCGTTTCGACAAATACTGCTTGCCGTATTTTTGTTATTCGTAGACTTCTGCACAGGCCCATCGCGTTTGCGTATGGGGAAGAACTGTTTGAGTGAATGCTCTGAACTCATTGCACAGTTAAATAGTGTGATGAACTGAGTACATTCTTTTAATAGATTGTTAAGAAAGTCGCTATCTTTAACAAGCGAATTGGTATAATGAACAGATAATTATATCAGTATTTTTGTTTCGTCATTGTTAAAGTTAGCCCCGTCTATCTAATAAAGATAGCAGTCAACCTTTTGGTAGCGTTAGCTATCCCTAGGAAATAACATGAAAATATTCATCATGCGTCACGGTGAAGCCGAGCATTTTGCAGATTCAGACGCAGCACGACAATTGACCCCAAGAGGCAGAGTCGAATCAGAAGCGGTTGCTAGAGCCTGTAAAGAACAGGGTTTTGCGCAATTCGATAAAGTGTTGGTGAGTCCGTACATTAGAGCTCAACAAACTTGGCAAGAGATCAGTGCGTATTTCTCTGCAAAAAGCATTGAAACTTGTGAAGATATTACACCTTATGGCCAGTCCGAGCATGTCTTCGATTTCGCAAGTGCGTTAATCGAAGTCGAACAATTGGACTCGCTTTTGTTCGTATCGCATTTGCCTTTGGTCGGTTATCTGACTTCAGAGTTTGTAAAAGACATGACACCTCCGATGTTTCCTACATCAGGCCTAGTGTGCATTGAATATGATTTACAAACACAAAATGGTGAAGTGCTATGGCATATTACGCCATAAGTGTCTAAACCAAAATAAGCGTTTGCAAATTAGAGACCGAATAAGAAAGGCAGGAGATCCCTGCCTTTTCGTTTCGTCGTGTCTACAGCAAGCTTGTTACTTTTCAGGAATTGAAAGCAACACTAACAACGCACCATCACCACCAAATTCTAGTGGCGCTTGGTGAAAAGCCATAACGTCAGGATGCTGTGCTAACCAAAGTGGGGCTTTCTGTTTCAGGATGTGTTTCCCAATACCATGTTGCACACACGCACAATGAATCTCGTTTTTGATGCAATAGGCTATCATCGCACCAAGCTCGCGTTTTGCTTCTTGCTGTGTCATGCCGTGCATATCGAGGAACACGTCCGGTACATACACGCCACGACGTAGACGTTTGACTTCATAAGTGGAGACGTCGTCACGTGCATAACGAGTTGGACCTTCATCGTTTAATAGAGGGACAAACTCGTCTGAAAAGTAAAATTCAGAGTCACTCGCTTCACGGTTGGAGCGCTTGATTTCTTTTTGCTTAGTATTTTTTTTTGGTTGCTGGATTATGGTATCCTGTCGCAACTTTTTTACGCCCTGTACTGCTTCCTGAAACAAGGCGAAATCGTCATCGTTCTCGGTGTCTTTTTGGCTCATTAGGTAAACAATTTCATTAATAAACTTTATTGGCAGTATTGTAGCGCTTTTCGGAGGCAATTTTGGATAAGATTTTTGTAGAAGAAGCGGTATCGGAGCTGCATACCCTTCAAGATATGATTCGTTGGACGGTAAGCCGCTTTAATGCAGCGAACCTGTTTTACGGTCATGGTACTGATAATGCGTGGGATGAAGCAGTTCAGCTTATCCTGCCAACCTTATACTTGCCGATTGATGTGCCTCCGCACGTATTGAACTCTCGCCTAACGACAAGCGAGCGTCTGCGTATTGTTGAGCGCGTAGTAAAACGCATCAACGAGCGTACGCCAACAGCATACCTAACCAACAAAGCATGGTTCTGCGGTCTTGAGTTCTTCGTTGATGAGCGTGTACTTGTACCACGCTCTCCAATCGGTGAGTTGATTCAAGCGGAATTCCAACCTTGGTTGGTGGAAGAGCCTACGCGCATCATGGACCTATGTACGGGTTCTGGTTGTATCGCGATTGCTTGTGCGCACGCTTTCCCTGAAGCAGAAGTGGATGCGATCGACATCTCTACAGATGCTCTACAAGTGGCTGAGCAAAACGTACAAGATCACGGCATGGAGCAGCAAGTGTTCCCAATTCGCTCTGATTTGTTCCGTGATCTTCCAAAAGAGAAATACAATCTAATCGTGTCCAACCCACCATATGTGGATGAAGAAGACATGAACAGCCTGCCAGATGAGTTCACGCATGAGCCTGAGCTTGGTTTAGCTGCGGGTACGGATGGTCTAAAACTAGTGCGTCGTATTCTTGCTAACGCGCCAGATTATCTAACAGATAACGGCATTCTTATTTGTGAAGTCGGCAACTCAATGATTCATATGATGGAACAGTACCCAGAGATTCCATTTACTTGGATTGAGTTCGAGAACGGCGGTCATGGCGTATTTATGCTAACGCGTGACCAGCTGGTTGAGTGTGCAGAAGAGTTTAAACTGTACAAAGACTAATAGAGTCTTGCACTAAACATCAAAACACCGAGCTTTATGCTCGGTGTTTTTTTTATGCATACCTCGCCGATATTAACTCTTTACATCAAAACGTAATAAAGCCACTATGAATCCACGAAGAATTGGAAAGCAGCTATGCTCTGTTTTGAGAGAGCGTGGCGATAAAAACTTGAGGAAGTAATGGCAGGAAACAGTATCGGACAACATTTCCGAGTGACGACATTCGGGGAAAGTCACGGTATCGCACTGGGATGTATCGTAGACGGATGTCCTCCGGGGTTGGAAATTACAGAAGCAGATCTACAAATCGATCTCGACCGCCGTCGTCCAGGCACATCACGTTACACCACACAACGTCGTGAACCGGATGAAGTTAAAATTCTTTCTGGCGTTTTTGAAGGCAAAACCACGGGCACATCGATCGGTTTGCTAATTGAAAACACCGATCAGCGCTCAAAAGACTACTCTGACATCAAAGATAAGTTCAGACCGGGTCATGCTGATTACACTTACCACCAAAAATATGGCATCCGCGACTATCGCGGTGGCGGCCGTTCTTCAGCTCGTGAAACCGCAATGCGTGTGGCTGCTGGTGCAATCGCGAAGAAATACTTAAAAGATGAGTTTGGTGTTGAGATTCGTGCTTACTTGTCACAAATGGGTGATGTATCTATCGACAAGGTAGATTGGAACGAAATCGAGAACAATGCATTCTTCTGCCCTGATGCTGACAAAGTAGAAGCATTTGACCAACTTATCCGTGACCTGAAAAAAGAAGGCGACTCTATTGGCGCAAAAATCCAGGTTGTGGCAACTAACGTGCCTGTTGGTCTTGGGGAACCCGTATTTGACCGTTTGGATGCAGACATCGCGCACGCACTAATGAGCATCAACGCGGTGAAAGGCGTGGAAATCGGAGACGGTTTCGACGTGGTAAACCAAAAAGGCAGTCAGCACCGTGATGCGCTTTCTCCTGAAGGTTTTGGTAGTAATCATGCGGGTGGCATTCTTGGTGGTATCTCGACTGGTCAAGACATTGTCGCAAACATTGCGCTTAAGCCAACATCAAGTATCACTGTGCCGGGTGAGACCATCACAAGAGAAGGTGAACCAACTCAGTTGATCACCAAAGGTCGTCATGACCCATGTGTGGGTATTCGTGCTGTGCCTATCGCAGAAGCGATGCTGGCTATTGTGGTGATGGATCATTTACTACGCCACCGTGGTCAAAACCATAGCGTAACAACTGAAACACCGAAGATTTAAGAGCTTTGTGTCATTCCAGCGAGCTATAGCGAGACTAGGAATCTAATTTCAGCGCGATGAAAAGAGAAAGAAACATCTCTGACAACAGAGTGCTCGGATAATAGATCCTGAATCATGTTCCTTCGTCGCTGTTCAGGATGACTGAATATAAAATTATGCCACTCACTGAATCGCGGGTGGCACAATTTTATCAGGCAACCTTTTTTGTTTAAGTAGTTTTTGCTTAATGAATCGAGCCTTCGGTTTCCAAATGGAAAGAAGGCAGACGCCACTTAAAGCGTACCGCAGCCATACGCAACATGTAACCAGTAACCAGTGTAATAATAGTGGCAGTGACATCGGGAACATTGAATTCTAATAGCGCTAAGTACATTCCTGATGCGATAAGAGCGACAGAAGCGTAAAGCTCTTCATGCAGTACCAATGGTGTTTGGCGACAGATTAAGTCGCGAAGTAACCCACCGAATACACCAGTTACTAACGCTGAAACCATACAAATACCAGGGTGCAAGCCCATGCCCATCGCAATTTTTGTTCCGATGATACTAAACACGATTAAACCTAATGCATCGAGGCGAATGAACAGACCTTTCAGCTTAATCACCCATTTCGCTAAACCTGTTGTTAGCACACCTGCAACACACGTAATTGCAAGGAACTCTGGGTTTTTTACCCAACCAAGAGGGTAGTGGCCTAATAGAATGTCACGTACGGTGCCACCACCAATGGCCGTTGCGCTAGCCACCAACATAACACCAAACCAGTCCATCTTTCTTCTACCAGCACTTAACGCACCTGTCATGGCTTCAGCCGTGATACCAATGATATACAACACACTTAGCAACATAGGGAAACACTCAACGTAAAAAGTCACTACGTTCTACGAGAATCAGCGTAGGCGAAGTAACAACACTTACAAACGGTTCTATCTCTCTTAAAAAGTGATTAAAACCAGCAACATGCTTGTAATCAAACGGCTTAAAAATAGCGGTTTGAACGGCATCAAAATAAGGCGAGAGTGTAGTGGTAAATAAGTACGCTGACGAATGAGAAATTGTATGGAGAAAGCGATGTTCAGATAAATTCAACTAATAACCAAAAATGTGGGGTTGCCTTTACCTCATAGCTAAAAACAGCGACAATATGCAGCGCATGTCAAACTGAAGTACAAACTCGACGATGACCCACGAATACCAAGACTTAATCACCATTTTTAATGACACCTTTTTAGAACAATTTAATACGAAATTAGAGTTAGGTGGTGATGAGCCTATTTATCTTCCTGCTGATGATGAACACCCTCATCATCGGATTATTTTTGCTCGGGGTTTTTACGCCTCTGCTTTACACGAGATTTCGCATTGGTGTGTGGCTGGTCCAGAGCGTCGTTTGCTGGAAGATTTTGGCTATTGGTATGAACCCGATGGGCGAACAGCAGAAGTTCAAGCGGAGTTTGAGAAAGTTGAAGTGCGACCTCAAGCTTATGAATGGATTCTGGCACAAAGCGCTGGCTTCCCTTTTACGGTGAGTTGTGACAATCTACACGGCGATTTTGAACCAGATAGGCTCGGCTTTATGAAAAAAGTGCATAAAGAAGTGCTAGGTATTTTGGACGTTGGCTTGCCTTTGCGAGTGAAAATGCTTTCTGATGCCCTGCGTGCATTTTATCAAACTAAGCCACTGGAAGCGTCGGACTTTTGCGTTAAATAACCACTAATAACCTCAGAGATACACCATGATTATTGAATTTGAAGAAAAACTACTGGAACTGATTGATGCTCGAATTGAAACAGCATCTGACGATGAATTGTTTGCTGGTGGTTATTTACGTGGTCACATCTCTTTATCCGCGGCGTCTTGTGAAGAAGAAGGGATTAGCGATATTACTGAGCTGAAGTCACGCATTGAGAGCAGCTTAGAAAATGCGCGTACCGAGTTAAGCCCGGCCGATCGCGTGATTGTCAGTGATTTGTGGCAGGAGCTCCAGGCTCAGGCTTAGTCCCTAAGCAGCGTTCTCCCTTTATTTAATCCTAGTCATTTACTACTTCGAAAAATTCGAACCTCTCCATAAAATTTTTGTGGTTGTAGCGAAACTGTTCAACTTTTATTCTGATCAGCATAAAACGTGAACAAAGGATTACAACCATGAAAATTGTCGCATTTGGTGCATCTACCAGCTCTACCTCAATCAACAAACTACTTGCTACATACGCAGCAAATCAAGTCGAAGGCGCTCAAGTGAATGTTCTAGACTTAAACGATTATCAAGCGCCAATGTTTAGCGAGGACAAAGAGAAAGAAATAGGTCAAGCTGAAGGGGCTGTCGCGTTTTTACGTGACTTGGCGGAGGCTGACGCTATCGTTGTTTCTTTCGCAGAGCATAACGGTTCGTACCCAGCGGCCTATAAAAACTTGTTCGATTGGGCGACACGCATTGAGCGTAATGTATTTCAAAACAAACCTGTCGTTTATTTAGCAACTTCCCCAGGTCCCGGTGGTGCACAAAGTGTTCTTGCGGCGGCGACAGGTTCTGCACAATTTTTTGGTGCGGATGTAAAGGCATCGTTATCTGTGCCGAGCTTCTACGAAAATTTTGACGTGGAATCGGGTAAGGTTATAAACCCAGAAGTGGCAGAGCAAGTGAAACAGGCAGTTGCACTGCTGAAGTAATCTCAGTACGAGCGACTTAATGAGTTAGCGATTCCCGACACGTATCTGTGTCGGGAATTAAAACGAGAGAATACTCTTACAGCTCGGTAATGGCTTTGCCTTTTCTTAGTTTACGAACCCACATTCGACTTGGGTGAAGTTCGGTCAATACATCAACAGGTAATGGCAGCGGGTCCCCACAGATCTGGGAGGCCAACACTTCAGCTAATAATGGTGCAGAGCTCAGTCCACGAGATCCTAAACCTAAGAAGCAGAATAGGTTAGGGTACTGATGAATGGTTTCTACCTCTTCTTCTTTTTGATTTTGTAAGTTGGCGTATTGCGTTTTGATCGTCTCAAAGTCACCCACATTTCCGACAAATGGTAAGTGATCTCGGCTAACACAACGAATACCTTGGCGAGATTGATTACCAGTGATATCTACCTCTTTTGCCCATGTTTGATTCGGTACACATTTCACTAGCTTTTCCGCATTATCTTTTTGGGCGTTTTCATCAAATTCGTAGTCAAGGTGACTGCGGTCGTAGCTTGCACCGATACACAAGTGTTGATTACTTGGGTTAACAGGTGTCATGTAACCGTCGTAACACAACACCGTTTTCAGCTGACTCAGCGTTTCGGTTGCTGGCGCATGACTGACTTGTCCTTTCACTTGTCCCATTGGTAGGGAAGCGGTTTGACTCAATGTCTGGAACTCATGGCCGTTCGCAATCACAACCGTTGAGTGCTCAAATGTTTGACCACTCGCCGTTAGTAGCCAGAGCTGACGCTTTTCATCCCAATCTAATGCCTCAACATGGTGTTCAAACTTCGTTGAGAGTAACGACGTCTGCTCCAATTGTTTAATTAACCCACGAGTTAACTCGGCAGGGCACAGCCACCCTCCCATTGGGTAGTGAACCGATGCCATATCAATGGATAAGCCGATTGTCTCCGCCGTTTCTTCCGCAGACAATTTATAAATGAGCTCTGGTGTGAAGTTACCCGCAAGCATTTTCTCCAGTTTGTCTGTGGATTTGTCATCCCACATCAACTGAGTTACGCCACACCAGTCATGATCAAAATCGATCTCTTGTGCTGCTTGTTCAACAAACTGACGTGCGAACAAAAATGCAGGAGCAAACACTCGTGAAACACCCGTGTGCGGGCCATTAAGCAGTGGATAAACGGCTCCTTGTCGATTGCCTGAAGCTCCTTTGGCTGGTTGTTTGTCTTTACAGTAAAGGGTGACGTTTTGGCCACGACGAACTAACGTTTTCGCTAACGCCGCGCTAGCTATACCACCACCAATGATGGCAATCGAATCAAGATTGCTAGATGCTGAGCGATTGAACCAAGGGAGATGGTTCGACTGCTTTTCACGTTGCTCCATAGAGCCGGCGATCATTTCTCGCTTAGTGCCGAAACCTTTCACCTTTTTCATTGTAAAGCCAGCTTCGTTCAAACCACGACGTACAAAGCCTGCTGCGGTAAACGTGGCAACTGTACAATCTTGCTTGGCTAGCTTTGCCATGTTGTTGAACAGGCCTTGGTTCCACATTTCTGGGTTTTTGCTTGGCGCGAATCCATCTAAGAACCAAGCATCAATCAAACCTTGTTCGTTGTATGGAACTTGCGGCATGCAGTCTTTAATGTCACCAAACCAAAGGTCGAGTGTGATTGCGCCGTCTTCTAAAACAATGCGATGACACTCCGGCACAGCGGCAGGGTAGTGCTTTTGTAACTTTTCCGCGTACTCAGCTAGCTCAGGCCAAGCTTCATGCGCCTTCTTTAAATCGGCTTTGCTTAATGGGTATTTTTCAAAGCTAATAAAATGCAGCTCTTTCAATGTTGCGTCCGGATGCTGACGACGAAACTCACTAAACCACTGGCATACTGCTAAGAAGTTTAATCCCGTGCCAAATCCTGTTTCACCAATGACAAAACGTCTTTGGTCAAATTCCTGCCATCTTTCTGGGAGATGATTTTGTTTTAAGAAAACGTAGCGTGTCTCTTCAAGACCGTTTACGTTAGAGAAGTAAACATCATCAAATTGGTCTGAAACCGGAGTACCAGCTTCGTTCCAACCAAGTTCTGCGTTTTTTATTGAAGTCATAATGGTGCAAATTTGTGATTTGGCGCGGTAAGAATGGGGCGATTGTACGAATTTATGGGAAAGCTGACCACTTTTGTTGACTATCTTAGTTATCATCTAGCGGATTTTTGAATTATAGGAATGTCATAATGAAACGAGTCGTAATCACCGGTATGGGTATTGTTTCAAGTATCGGTAACAACGTCGAAGAAGTTCTAGCGTCTCTTAAAGCGGGCAAATCTGGCATCACTGCATCTGAGCAGTTCAAAGAACACGGTCTTCGTTCGCAAGTATGGGGTGACCTAAAAATCAACCCGGCGGAACACATCGACCGTAAGCAGATGCGCTTTATGGGTGATGCGGCTGCTTATGCATACCTATCAATGGAGCAGGCAATCGCAGACGCTGGTCTTACAGAAGAGCAGGTTTCAAACGATCGTACCGGTATCGTTGCAGGTTCTGGCGGTGCTTCTGCATACAATCAAACGGTAGCGACAGACACGATGCGCGCCAAAGGCGTAAAGCGAGTTGGTCCTTACATGGTTCCTCGTACTATGTCTTCTACTGTTTCTGCTTGTCTTGCTACGCCATTTAAGATTCGTGGCGTGAACTACTCAATGAGCTCTGCATGTGCAACATCTGCACACTGTATCGGCCATGCTATGGAGCTTATTCAACTAGGCAAACAAGATATTGTTTTTGCTGGTGGCGGCGAAGAGCTAGATTGGTCTCAAACTATGATGTTTGATGCGATGGGCGCACTGTCAACCAAATACAATGACACGCCAGACAAAGCATCTCGTACATACGATGCAGACCGTGACGGTTTTGTTATCTCGGGCGGCGGCGGCATGCTGGTTATTGAAGAACTAGAGCACGCACTGGCACGTGGTGCGAAAATCTACGGTGAAATCGTAGGTTACGGTGCGACATCAGATGGCTACGACATGGTAGCGCCATCAGGTGAAGGCGCAATTCGTTGTATGAAGATGGCGATGCAAGACGTTGATGGTGTGGATTACATCAACACGCACGGCACATCGACACCCGTTGGTGACGTGAAAGAGCTTGGTGCTATCCAACAATTGTTTGGTGAGAACAGCCCTGCAATCTCTGCAACAAAAGCAATGACTGGCCACGCACTCGGCGCAGCGGGCGTGCACGAAGCAATTTACTCAACACTTATGCTAGACAAAAACTTCATTGCTCCAAGCATCAATATTTCAAACTTGGACGAAGCAGCACAAGGTCTGGACATCGTGACAGAAGCACGTGATGCAGAGCTAACGACCGTAATGTCAAACAGCTTTGGCTTTGGCGGCACAAACGCAACTTTGGTTATTAAAAAGTACCAAGGTTAACTGAATTTGTTGGCGCCTTGCGAGAGTACTGTAAACGCCAACAATCCAGTTTCCAGAGCTTGATCAGTCACACTGATCGAACAGACGCAGACTCTATCCCATGGAGAGCGGGATAGGATCCTTTTGTTCTGGAACTTTGCCCGGCTATTTAGCCGGGCTTTTTCTTTTCTCTGTTTCTGCTTTTCTCTAGGCTTCCCGTCAATCGATTCTATAGGAGTTACCTCCTTGAGGTTTATTGGTGTTATATCTTGAGATTTTTCGGGAAAAGGGCACAATCGCTTTAGTTTCGCATCTTGCGAATAAACGAACTCTTACAAATGGATGTTAGAACGCTGGCGCTATGAAAATTATTGTTGATGAAAATATGCCGTATGCTGAAGAACTATTCAGCCAACTCGGTAACGTAATTCTAAAACCAGGTCGTACACTGACCGCTGATGATTTAGTGGATGTTGATGCCCTAATGATTCGCTCAGTCACCAAAGTGAATGCTGACCTGATCAGCAAAGCAAACAAGCTGAAGTTTGTTGGTACGGCCACGGCAGGCATGGATCATGTTGACCAAGCACTCTTAAAAGAGAAAGGCATTTTCTTCACTGCGGCGCCAGGGTGTAACAAAGTGGGTGTGGCGGAATACGCGTTCAGCGTGATGATGGTGCTCGCTCAGCAACAAGGTTTCTCGGTATTTGACAAGACGGTAGGTATTATTGGTGCAGGCCAAGTAGGTAGCTACCTAGAGAAATGTTTGAAAGGCATGGGTATTAAAGTTCTCATCAATGACCCATTCAAACAAGAGGCTGGTGATCCTCGTAGCTTTACTCCGTTGACAGAACTGATTGAAAGCTCAGACATCATTACACTACATACGCCAATCACCAAAGATGGCCCATACCCAACGCATCATTTGATTGATGAGAAGGTATTAAATGGTCTCCGCAGCGATCAAATTTTGATTAACGCGGCTCGAGGTCCCATCGTTGACAACGCTGCTTTGAAGCAACGTCTTTTGAAAAATGATGGCTTTACAGCGGCACTCGACGTATTTGAATTTGAACCAGAGGTTGATATGGAGCTTCTGCCTCTGCTAGCATTCGCAACCCCTCACGTTGCAGGCTACGGCTTGGAAGGGAAAGCTCGCGGTACAACGATGATTTTCAACAGCTACTGTGAGTTCTTAAATAACGAATTACGTGCGCATGCCAGCGATTTACTGCCAACCGCGCCTGTTCCTACTATGGTATTAGACAGAGCTTGGGACGAAGCAACACTGCATAACATCACGCAGTTAATCTATGATGTGCGTAGAGATGACGCTCTTTTCCGCCGTGAAATCAGTAAGCCAGGCGCTTTTGACCTGATGCGTAAAAACTACTGGGATCGCCGTGAATACAGCGCTGTCACGCTAGTGGGTAACAAAACATGTAACCTTGCTCCATTAGCAGAACTAGGTTTTCAGATTGAGGTAAGTCAATGAGCCAGCAATATAATGTTGCCATTTTAGGTGCGACCGGTGCGGTCGGTGAAACAATTTTGGATGTGCTTCAAGAGCGCAAATTCCCAGTAGGCGAAATCTTCCTACTCGCGAGTGAGCGCAGCGAAGGCAAGACTTACCGCTTCAATGGTAAAACGGTACGCGTTCAAAACGTAGAAGAGTTCGATTGGTCTCAAGCGCATATCGCACTGTTTTCTGCTGGTGGTGAGCTATCAGCCAAGTGGGCTCCAATTGCCGCTGATGAAGGCGTGATTGTTATCGACAATACATCACACTTCCGTTACGAGTACGACATTCCTCTTGTTGTGCCAGAAGTAAACCCAGAAGCGATTGCAGAGTTTCGTAACCGTAACATTATCGCGAACCCGAACTGTTCAACCATCCAAATGCTGGTGGCACTAAAACCAATTCACGATGCGGTGGGCATTGAGCGTATTAACGTATCAACTTACCAATCGGTGTCTGGTGCAGGCAAAGCGGGTATCGATGAGCTAGCAGGTCAAACGGCGAAGCTGCTAAACGGTCTGCCTGCAGACAAGAAGCAATTCTCTCAACAGATCGCGTTTAACTGCATTCCACAAATCGATCAGATGATGGAAAACGGCTACACCAAAGAAGAAATGAAAATGGTGTGGGAAACACAGAAGATCTTTAACGATCCATCAATCACAGTCAATCCAACGTGTGTACGTGTTCCTGTATTCTACGGTCACGCAGAAGCACTTCACATTGAGACTCGTTCACCTATCGATGCACAAGAAGTCGTTAACTTGCTTGAACAAACTGACGGTATCGAAGTGTTCCACGGTGAAGACTTCCCTACACAAGTTCGCGATGCGGGCGGTAAAGACCATGTAATGGTTGGCCGTATCCGTAACGATATCAGTCATCATAGTGGCGTAAATCTGTGGGTTGTTGCTGATAACGTGCGTAAAGGCGCGGCAACTAACGCGGTGCAAATCGCAGAAGTTCTGATCCGCGATTACTACTAAGTCGTTTACAATTCGTTTCAAAGCCTCGCACAGTGCGAGGCTTTTTTGTACGAACGAAACAAAATAGTGTGAGATTAGTACGAATATGGCGAGAGCCACACATTTTTTATTCTCAACGCTATAGTTTTGCATGCGATATCCGATATATTTAACCGATCACCATTTCAAATTGTATTTAGCACAAAACTGAGCCTTCTATGCGTCAAAATTATAAGCGTTTGTTAGCAGCCCTTGTGTTGATGAGCGCGACTCAGACATCATCAGTGGTTCAAGCCGAAGGAATTCGTCTTGTTGGACCGTCTGGTGAAGTGCAATCATCTCCGAGCTATGCTGAAGATATTGAGCGAGCATTACCTGCTCCTCCTGCGAATACTCAACCGTCACGTTTCTTTGGTCCGACTGGTGAAAATCAAACACTATGGTCGATCGCTTCAGAATTACGACCTTCACGCGGTGTTACCGTTCAACAAACGCTTCTTGCCATTTACCGAATTAACCCTCAAGCGTTTGAGAACCAAAACATTCATGAATTGATCCCAGGGAGTCGGCTACGAGTACCTTCTCTAGAGCAAGTGCAAAGCGCGACCACAGCGCAAGCTGTTGCGATTATGAAGGCGCATGAAGCTAAGTTAAAACAGCCGAAGCCGACAAATAGAGCGACGCCAGCACAACGAGTCACCGAGCAACCAAAGCCACAAATTAAAGTAGAACCCAAGCCTGCGACTAAGCCAGAGACAGTGGCAGCAACGGAGCCAAAACCAACTCCGAAAACAATACCCGTCATCCCTGCGCCACCAGTAACCACCTCTCCGCAGGGTGAAAAGCAGGTCAGTGCGCTAAAGGACAAACTTCAAGGCTCACAAAGTGAATTAGACTCATTAGAAGAGAAGAACCATCGTCTTCGATTGATGCTGTCAGAAGTGCAAAGCGAAGTCGAAACTTTGAAAAGCGAGTTGAATGACGAAGAACGCATTCGCTCAGAAGTCGAGAAGCTGCTTGCTGAAGAGCGCCAACGCCTTGCTGAACAACAGCGCATGCAACCAAGCACCATGGACAAAATTTTGTCTAATGGTTGGCTCGTTGGTCTTGCGGCATTAATTCCTGGTGCTTTGATTGCGTTGCTAGTTGTTATGCTTCTTGGCCGACGCTCTAAAGCGAAAGAGGAAGAAGCGGCTGCGCAGGAACAGCAAAACGTTGATCCTCTTGCGGCGCCAATCGGTTTAGCGGCGGCGGATGAGCTGGATGAAGAGCTCACGCTTGATGATGAATTGTTTGCAGATGAAGATATCAACGCACAGTCTTTACAAGAAGAGAAGTCAGATTTAGAAGAAGACGTCTTTGCTAACCTCGAGGATGAAGAACTTGATTTCAATCTGGAAGGGGACGATGACCCATTTGCAGATATTGGCGATGACGGTGACCTAGATGTTGGTCTGGATGAGTTTGAGTCATCGAACAATGGTATCCAAGTCAACGGCGAAGAAAAGGCGCTTGGTTTAGAAGAAATGGAGCGAGCCTTAGATGAGGTTGCTCCAGAACTAGAAGTGCTCGATGACGATGAGTCTGGCTTCGATCTTTCGGATGATGCGAATGAGAAATCAGACTCGCTTTCAGACGACGCATTTGCCGAGTTACTTGCAGCCGATGAGCCGTCAGAAGAGTTACCAAGTGACACTGTCGACCAGGATATGCTTGATGACTTGTTTGCTGAACTTGGCAACGATGACTTCGATTTAGATACTGATGAGCCTGAGTTAAAACAGCCCGTTTCGGATGATGACTTTAGTGTAGGAGAGGCATCTGACGACGATATCGATAAGCTATTGGCCCAGTATGAACAACCGGCTAGTGAATCGGAAGTTCGAGAAGCTGACGCCAATGAAGGTCCTGTTCTAGATGAAAACAGTACAGAGCTACTCGATGAACTCATTGATTTTGATGAAGATGACACAGACGAGTTTGATCCACTAAACGAGCTAGAAGCAATCTCTGGTTTTGAAGGTGATGACTCGATCGAAGAGTTAGACGCAGATAGCACAGACTTACTGGACGAACTCATTGATGATGTTACCTCTGAACTTGATGAAGAGACTGAAGCTGATTTAGATCCGTTTGATGATCTGATTCGAGAGGACGAGAGCCCAGAGCAGAATAAATCGGAAGAGGAAGAGTTACTGAAATCACTTGGTTTTGGTGAGCCAGACGCCGACGAAAAGCCATCTCCCGTAGTTGGGTCAGAACAAACTCATGAAGATCAGGACATTGAGTCTGGGTTGGACATCGACGCTTTATTAAGTGAAAGCCAGCCAGACACGCAACAAGCTGTAGAAGATCAACCATTAACCGAGCCAGAGGCTGCCTCAGAGCCATTTAGCAGCGATGAATTTCTTGGTGATTTAGAGGACCTCTCACCAGAGAATGATCCTTTAATGAGCGAGCTAGACGACCTATTTGAGTCAGACAGTGAAGAACTTCTGCCAACAGAACAAGAAAAAGCGGATTTTTCTGCTGAACTTGACGCTCTATTTGATAGTGAAGACGATTTACCGCAGCAAGTTGAAAAAACACAAACGGAGATAGAGGAAGCTTCATCACTACAACAAGAGGCTACCGATACTGATTCAACACAAGAACCATCCGTGGAGTCCGATGCTGAGGTACAGCCTCACGTTGAGCAAGAGGAAGACATTCCAGCCTTCACGCCGACACCAAATACAATAGAAAATGAATTCGGTGTTCCACAAGAAGAAGATTGGCTACTGGATGAGCCTGAATTGGAGCCGGAAACTGAGTCGACCAACGATTCAGAAGAAGAATTCAATTTTGATGAGCTAGATTTGCCAGAATTCAGTGAAGAAGATGCTCTAGCATCTATGGCTGGCGAACCTGCGTTAGAAACGTCCGAGTCCGTTGAGTCAGAACAAGTTGAAGCAGGCTTACCAACTGAATCAGAAGATGAGTTCAATTTTGACGAGCTGGATCTTCCTGAGTTTAGTGAAGAAGACGCATTGGCGTCTATGGCGGATGAGCCGGAGTTAGAAACGTCCGAGTCCGTTAAGCCAGAACAAGTTGAAGCCGACTTGTCAGCTGAGTCCGAAGAAGAGTTCAATTTTGATGAGCTCGATTTGCCAGAGTTCAGCGAAGAAGACGCATTGGTGTCTATGGCTGGCGAACCTGCGTTAGAAACGTCCGAGTCCGTTAAGCCAGAACAAGTTGAAGCCGACTTGCCAACTGAGTCCGAAGAAGAGTTCAATTTTGATGAGCTCGATTTGCCAGAGTTCAGTGAAGAAGATGCACTGGCGTCTATGGCTGGCGGACCTGCGTTAGAAACGTCCGAGTCCGTTGAGCCAGAACAGGTTGAAGCCGACTTGCCAGCTGAGTCCGAAGAAGAGTTCAATTTTGATGAGCTCGATTTGCCAGAGTTCAGCGAAGAAGATGCCTTGGCGTCGATGGAAGAAGAGCCAGAATTACCGAGCTCTGAGACTGCAGATATAGAACCAATCTCCGGTGAGGATGAAGAGTTAAGTTTTGACGACCAAGATCTTCCAGAGTTCAATGAGGAAGATGTTCTCGCGTCAATGAACGAGGGTGCGCCAGAGAGCCCTAAGGTTGAAGCAGAGACATCGAGACCAGCTATTCAAGCCGATAACGATCATGATGCTTTGTTTGAAGTATTTGCGCAGCAAAACGGCTTTGATACTGACCCAGAAGTGCAGTCAACAGCGACAGAGGGTGAGCCGCTCAGTAATTTGGATGATGAATCATCAATGGCTAACCTTCTTGCGGAAGACGCAAACTCAGAAGTATTTGAAGGTAAACTAGACAGTGACACCATCGCAAGTGCAGGTATGGATTTTGAAACCATGCTTGATGTTGGAGATGATTGGGATGGCTTTAAACCCGCTGCTGATAACGTAAGTTCTACTGAAGAAGTGCCTGAGGACCAGCGTGATGTTTGGAATTCGAGTGATGCACTAAGTCAGCCAGAGATCGCGCAAGAAAACTGGGCAGAGCAAAGCGACTTGGATGACTTCGACCCGAAGAAAAATCAATTTATGACGATTGATGAATTGATGGCTCAGGTCGACAGAGAAGGTGGTGAGTTCGAAGAAGAAGACCTTAAGCTCGATGTCGGATTGAACGAGTTTCCAGATGTTATCGGTGAGATCGGCGATATTGACGTAGATAGCAATGCTGAAGCGGCTGGGAAACTGGATTTGGCTAAAATCTATCTCGAGATGAACGATTCTCAAGGGGCGATTAAACTACTAGAAGAGGCGATTGTTTACGGTGAGGATGATATTCGCCGCGAAGCAAAAAGCCTGATTGACGCCATTAATGGCCGATAAACCGAAACAAAAGGGTAGCGTTTGCTACCCTTTTTGTGTCCCGTTAGTAGGATGCTACCTTTATGTCACCCTTGGTGAAACTGGCAACTTGAGGTGACTTGAGTATATACTTCCCGCCCCATTTTAGAGTTCGAAGGTTAAGATGAGAATCGCATTAGGTATCGAGTACAACGGTACAAACTACTTTGGTTGGCAGCGCCAAAGAGAAGTGAAAAGTGTCCAAGAAGAGCTAGAGAAAGCATTGTCCGTCGTCGCTAATCACCCAGTTGAAGTTCAGTGTGCTGGTCGGACAGACGCAGGCGTGCATGGCACGGGACAAGTTGTGCACTTTGATACCAACGTTACTCGAAAAATGGTAGCTTGGACCATGGGCGCAAACGCGAACATGCCGAGCGATATAGCGGTTCGTTGGGCTCAAGAAGTTTCAGATGATTTCCATGCAAGATTCTCAGCGACAGCGCGCCGTTATCGTTACATTATTTTCAATCATGCTTTACGTCCAGGCATCTTAAACTCGGGGGTTAGTCACTATCATGGTGAGCTCGACGAGAAAAAAATGCATGAAGCAGGGCAGTTCCTACTCGGCGAAAATGATTTTACGTCGTTTCGCGCGGCGCATTGTCAGTCTCGCAGTCCATTTCGAAACTTGATGCATCTGAACGTTACGCGCCATGGAAACTATGTGGTTATTGATATTAAAGCCAATGCGTTCGTGCATCATATGGTTCGTAATATCACGGGTAGCTTGATAAAAGTTGGACGTGGCGAAGAGAGTCCTGAATGGATCAAGTGGTTATTAGACGCCAAAGATCGCAAACTAGCGGGTGCGACAGCGAAAGCGGAAGGTCTGTACCTGGTAGATGTAGACTACCCAGAAGAGTTTGGGTTACCTGAAGTGCCGATCGGTCCACTGTTTTTACCAGATAATTTGAACTAATTTTACAAACTTATTTCAAAATATCGGTAGTGTTTACATTGAATGTGAACGGAAAACATACGCTATTTACGATATCAAAAATAGGTACAACCAGTTTTTTATCTACAGTAGCTGCAAGATATGGTTTAATCCGTCGGTATTATGTCGAATTTATATCTTTCGCAATGAAGCGGAAGAGTTGAGAGAAAAGGTCTTCCATGAGTTGGCTTGAAAAGATTTTAGAGAAAAGTAATCTAGTAAGTTCACGCAAAGCTTCTATCCCAGAAGGTGTGTGGACTAAATGTACCTCTTGTGAACAGGTTTTATACCATGCTGAACTAGAGCGTAACTTAGAAGTTTGTCCAAAGTGTAACCATCACATGCGTATGAAAGCGCGTCGTCGTTTGGAAACATTTTTAGATGAAGGTAATCGAGTTGAATTAGGTTCTGAACTTGAGCCACAGGATAAACTGAAATTTAAAGATTCTAAGCGATACAAAGAGCGTATCTCTGCTGCACAAAAAAACAGCGGCGAGAAAGATGCGCTAGTTGTTATGCAGGGTGAATTGCTTGGTCTGCCGCTTGTGGCGTGTGCGTTTGAATTCTCCTTTATGGGTGGTTCAATGGGTTCAGTCGTTGGTGCTCGCTTTGTGAAAGCCGTGGATGCAGCCATTGAAAATAACTGTGCGCTTGTTTGTTTCTCAGCAAGTGGTGGTGCTCGTATGCAAGAGGCATTAATGTCTCTTATGCAAATGGCAAAAACCAGTGCTGCGCTTGAGCGTTTATCAGAAAAAGGTCTGCCGTTTATTTCGGTTCTAACTGACCCTACAATGGGTGGTGTATCAGCAAGTTTGGCTATGTTGGGTGATATCAACATCGGTGAACCTAAGGCCCTGATTGGCTTTGCTGGTCGTCGTGTAATCGAGCAAACAGTGCGTGAAGATCTTCCTGAAGGTTTCCAGCGTAGTGAGTTCCTACTTGATCACGGTGCTATTGATATGATCGTTGACCGTCGTGAAATGCGTCAGCGTGTGGGTGGTCTTATCGCTAAGATGACTAACCACAAGTCTCCTTTGGTGGTTTCGGTTAACGAATCTCCAAATGAAGAGCCATATTCTGTACCAGAAGCGGACGAAAAAGGGTAAAGTATCAACTAACATAAAAACCAAAGAATTTAATGGTTAAAGTTAGATGACCCAAAACCCTATTCCTCAAGCCACATCTTCATTAGAGATGTGGCTTGATTATTTAGCAAATATTCATTCCTCAGCAATTGATCTAGGCTTAGACCGTGTCCAAGCGGTAGCAAACAAAGCCAATCTTACCAAACCAGCTCCAACCGTAATCACCGTTGCCGGAACCAATGGCAAAGGCTCAACGTGTGCGTTAATGGAAGCCATTTTACTTGATGCTGGCTATTCAGTCGGTGTTTACAGTTCTCCGCACCTGATTCGTTACAACGAGCGTGTACGCATTAATGGCGTTGACGTTGTAGATTCAAAGCACTGTGAAGCATTCGATTATGTAGAAAAGCAGCGTGGTGATGTTAGCCTTAGCCTCTTTGAATTCGGTACGCTTGCTGCGCTACGTATTTTCCAAGTAGAGAAAGTTGACGTTGTCTTACTTGAAGTAGGACTTGGCGGCCGTCTAGACGCCACTAACGTTGTTGACCATGATGTTTCTGTTATTACGAGCTTAGCGATCGATCATGTGGATTGGCTTGGTGATGACATCAATGTTATTGGTTTTGAAAAAGCGGGCATTTACCGTTCAGGGAAGCCAGCAATTTGTGGTCAACCGACGCCACCAGCGACCGTGGCGGCTCATGCTGACGATATTGGTTCTGAGTTCTTCCAAGTAGGTATTCAGTACGATTACCAACTAACTGATAATGGTTGGAAATGGAGCAGTGGGGCATTTGAGTTAGAGGATTTACCAATCCCATCGCTACCATTACAAAATGCAGCCACTGCACTGATGGCACTAGGGGCTTCGGAATTGCAAATCACTGACATAAATATTGTCAATGGCTTGAATAATGCTCGTTTGGCGGGGCGTATGCAAGTACTGCATCACGAACCTGAAATAGTCCTTGATGTCGCTCATAACCCGCACTCTGCTGAGTATTTGGTAGAAAGAGTGAAGCAACAATATCTGGGTAAGAATATCCATATTGTGGTTGCAATGCTGCATGACAAGGACATTAAAGCAACCATTGAAGCGCTAACTCCAGTTGCAACACAATGGTATCCAGCGTCGCTTACTGGACCGAGAGCGGCGACCGCTGATGAATTGTGCCAATACTTACCTGATGGGCAAGTTCATTTTGAAAACCCTGTTGACGCCTTCGAGAGTGCGAGAAGCCACGCAAAGGCAGGAGACGTTATTCTGGTGGTTGGCTCATTCCATACCGTCGGAGAGGTATTGGAACATTGGCAATCAAATAATAAATAAGCAAAGGTATTTTGATGGCAAGTAAATTCCAAAGTCGTTTAGTCGGCACCATCATTCTAGTCGCAGTCGGAGTCATTGTTCTTCCCGATGTGCTAGATGGTAAGAAACTGCACTACAAAGAAGAATTTGCCAGTATTCCTATCAAACCAGAACTTGATAGTGATGTGGAAAACTTCGAAATATTAGAGCCAGTGGAAGACGACATTGCGTTACCGGATTCTCCGGTTGAAGCTGAAGTGCAAGAACGTGAGGATGCTCAAGTAGCCGTTTCTGAGCCCGAGCCAGCGCCAACATCTAAACCTGAGGTCATCAAACAACCAGAGCAAGTTGAGGTCGTCACTCGTCCTGTTCAAGAGAAAAATCAATATGAAGATTCAGCTTGGATCATTCAGTTGATGGCACTTAAGAATCACGAAAATGCTGTCGCGCTTGTCGCGGATTTGCAAAAGCGTGGTTATCAAGCTCACACAAAGAAAGAAAACGAGTTTACGAGAGTGATTGTTGGCCCTGATGTGTCAAAAAGTAAACTTGAACGACAAGTTCAAGAATTACAAAAAATTACAGGTTCAAAAGGCCAATTGCTTAAATTTAAGCCATTAAATCCATAAGAAAACGTTTGCGTCAGCATTTTTTCTGTTAAAATGCGCGCCAACTTAAGATGAAGAAAAGATGAATTGGATAGATTTTATCATTTTAGGTGTGATCGGATTTTCAGCTCTGATCAGTTTAGTTCGCGGTTTTGCTAAAGAAGCTTTGTCTTTGGTGATTTGGTTCGGAGCGTTTTTTATCTCCAGTAATTACTATGCCAAATTGGCGGTGTACTTCACCAACATCGAAGATGATATGTTTCGTAACGGAGCGGCGATTGCGGCGTTATTTGTCGCAACCTTGGTAGTTGGTGCAGTGGTGAATTACGTCATTGGTCAACTGGTACAAAAAACAGGGCTATCAGGTACGGACCGAATTCTCGGGATTGTATTTGGTGGTCTACGCGGAGTCTTAATTGTTTCTGCGGTGCTGTTTTTTATGGATGCGTTTACTGCATTCCCAAGCTCGGATTGGTGGAAAGATTCACAGTTGATCCCTGAGTTCAGCCGTATCATCGCCCCATTCTTCGAGCATTTACAAGCAACATCAAGTTTTCTGTCTGGCACTATCTAGTAGTGCCAGCTACTGTCGCAAATCGAGGATTAGGACATGTGTGGTATTGTTGGAATCGTGGGCACAACGCCTGTAAACCAGTCTATTTATGACGCGTTAACGGTGTTACAGCATCGTGGCCAAGATGCCGCTGGTATTTGTACCATAGAAAGCAATCGTTTTCGTCTGCGTAAGGCGAACGGTTTAGTCAAGGATGTATTTGAAGCAAGACACATGCAGCGCCTGCAAGGCGAGGTCGGAATTGGTCATGTTCGTTACCCTACAGCAGGCAGTTCAAGCGCTTCAGAAGCTCAACCTTTCTACGTAAACTCTCCTTTCGGTATTACACTTGCCCACAACGGTAACTTGACCAACGCTAACGAAGTTCGTCAGAAGCTGTTTGAAAAAGATCGCCGTCATATCAATACCACTTCAGACTCTGAAGTATTACTAAATGTACTGGCGCACGAAATTGACTCAGTAAAAGGAAATGTCACGACCGAAGACGTATTCCGCGCAGTCACCAATGTTCATCGCACAATTCGCGGTGCTTATGCTGTGACAGCTATGATCATTGGTCATGGTATGATTGCATTTCGTGACCCACACGGTATTCGCCCGCTGTGTTTAGGTAAGCGTGAAGTTAACGGCAGAGCAGAGTACATGGTTGCGTCTGAATCGGTGGCATTGGATGCGGTCGGTTTTGATTTCGTCCGTGATGTTGCACCTGGTGAAGCGATTTACGCAACGTTTGACGGTGAGCTTTACACGAAGCAGTGTGCAGATAATCCTAAGCTTAACCCTTGTATTTTCGAGTTCGTGTACTTTGCTCGTCCAGATTCGTTCATCGATAAAATTTCGGTATACAGCGCTCGCGTTGAAATGGGTAAAAAGCTGGGCGAACGTATTCGTGAAGATTACGCAAACCTTGATATCGATGTTGTCATTCCTATCCCTGAAACGTCTTGCGACATTGCACTGCAAATCGCTCAAGCGATCGATATCCCTTATCGCCAAGGTTTCGTGAAAAACCGTTATGTTGGACGTACCTTTATCATGCCTGGCCAGCAACAACGTAAGAAATCAGTACGTCGCAAGTTGAATGCTATTCGTTCGGAATTCAAAGGTAAGAATGTGTTGCTGGTGGATGACTCTATTGTTCGTGGTACAACGTCAGAGCAGATTATTGAGATGGCTCGTGATTCTGGTGCCAAGAAAGTGTACATGGTCTCAGCGGCTCCTGAAGTTCGTTTCCCGAACGTATATGGCATTGATATGCCAAGTGCTACAGAGCTTATTGCCCATGGCCGTGACAACGATACAATTTGTAAGCAGATTGGTGCCGATGCGCTTATTTATCAACGTCTAGAAGATTTGGTAGAGGCAGTCGGTCTTGGAAACCAAGATATTACTCAGTTCGATACATCCGTGTTTAACGGGGAATATGTAACGGGTGATATTGACCAACGATACCTAGATTTTTTAGATGGTCTTCGTAACGATGATGCGAAAACACAACTTGAAATCCAACAGGACTTAGCAAATCTAGAGCTTCATAACGAAGGCGCATAGGATGCGCTTTCTTAAGTCGTAAAAAAACCAGAGCTTCGGCTCTGGTTTTTTGTTTTCGCTATCTAGTTAGTGAATGTTATAAGCGATCACAAAGTCAATAAAGAGGCGAACTTTCTCTGGCAGGTGGTCTTTGTGGTTGTAAAGCATATAAATGTCGCGCGGGTTTGCACTCCAATCTGGCAGTACGCGTACCAAATCGCCGCTCTCGATGTACTCTTTGATCATGACATCTGGCATTAGTGTGATGCCTAAACCTTCGGAGCAAGCACTGCGCACCACATTGAGCGCGTTTGCTTGAAAACGACCACGATCAACATTCACCACAGACTCGCCTTTGCTATTAATCAAGGTCCACTTAATAAGCGGGTACCCTTTTAGCAATGAATGGTTAGAGAGCTCTTCTGCATGATGAGGCGCAGGATTCGAGGTTAGATAGTCAGGGCTTGCAACGAGAATATCCTTCACTTCGCCAATCTTACGCGCGATGAGGCTAGAGTCGCGTTGCGGTCCCACTCGAAAAATTACATCCCATTCAGTAGGGTCAAGCTTGTCCGCATTATTCTCTGTCGTTAGCTCAATGTTGATGTCCGGGTACTGCTTCATAAAGCTGTTGAACATCGGCATCATCATTCGTTTAGTTAAGTTATAAGGCGCGGATATCTTAATCTTGCCGGATGCTCCTCGGCAGTCGTCAGTGATTTCCTCTGCCGCAGTTGTTAGCCTTTGTAGTAAAGGAGAGCACTCATGGTAAAAACGTTCCCCTGCTTCAGTGAGCGAAAGTTTGCGAGCATGACGGTTCAATAGTCGAAGATTGACAGAGTCTTCTAGCGCTTGAATGCGTCGGGTGATGGTCGCAACCGGGATCATGGTTTTTCGCGAAGTTGCGGTGTAGCTCCCATTTTCGACAACCAGTCGAAACAGGTTTAAGTCATCTAATTTCATATTTCCAGACACATTAAATTACCGATTACGGTTAATTTATAATTAACTTTGTGATCAAAGCTTGCTTTAAGTCAACATGTTGCATCATTTGAACACAGCAACCCTGTTTGAGTAAATACTGTTATACGCCGTAATATTTGTATTAATGCAGTTTCCGAGCTAAGTTTTATAACAAGGCGAAGCGGCCTCAGGTCTTGCTGTGACACGTTTTGCTGGAAGTAAACACAACAAAAATAATGACTTAATAATAAATCTGTTTTTTTGACTGAGCTTTGTGAGGGATAAAGGTATGTTTAAGACTCACAGTCAAACGGCAATGGTCTCGGCACAGGAAGTGATTAATCAAAAACTAATAATGTTGGTGGACGATGATCCAATATTTCGTAAAGTAACCAATGCCTATTTAGAAAGTCAGGGTTTTAAAGTAGTAGAAGCAGAAAACGGCCTAGAAGCGCTTCAACAACTCAGGGAATGCCAACCCGATCTTATCTTATGTGATTTATCGATGCCGGTCTTAGATGGTATCGAGTTCGTCGAAGAAGTTAGTCTCGAATACCCATATATGCCGCTTATCGTGGTATCAGGCACGGATGAAATGTCCGATGTCGCGAAAGCGTTGCGATTTGGTATTAAAGATTTTCTTCCTAAACCGATAGGTAATTATGAGCACCTATCTCAGGCGATAGAGAATACGCTAGAAGATACCGATAGCCACTTCTCAGAACAACGTGACTTTTCAAGTCAGTGGTTCAGGGTTGATGATGGTGGTGAAATCCCAGATGAACAAGAGCTGTATTGGCATCTGGAATATTTACAACAGAATCCGAGTGCGGCAAGAGATTTACTGCAAGCTCTATTGCCAGAGAAGGATGCTGCTCAGGGAGATTGGCGCTGCTCGTACCGTTTATTGCAATCGACGGATGTGATGCCCTTGGTTTTCGATTATCGTTGGTTAATGAATGGTCAATTTGCGTTTTATCTCGTTGATTCTGCTTCCCAAGCTAATGATGGAGTTGCGACGACATTGCTCGTTAGGGCATTGTTTGACGATTATCTCCGTAACTTGAAAAGTTTCAGTGCTGATCTCAAGGACATGGTAGGGATCATTGAAAAAGGAATTGAGTGTTCGGAGTGTGCGGGTGCAGTCAATGCTGTGTTTGGTGTCGCCGACCTCGCTTCATCCTCGGTCTCTATATTGCCTGCGGGTTTAGATAGCCATTGGTCTGACGGAAATACGAATCAACACATCGCAGCAGGTAACCGTTTAGGGGGAGGAAGTATGAAAAACTTCATCACCCGCGATTTACCGCTAAGTGTTGCAGGACAGTTGTCTATCGGGTGTTTAGGTTCTTCAAGTTTTAGTTTAAGTATTACCCGGAAATCCCGACTAGTATAATTATGACTTGCAAACCAATAAGCAGCGTCCTTACGCTGCTTATTATCTTTTTAGAACCACCAAAACAACATACGTTTAGTTCAATAACCTTACTTTTTACTGGTGTTTAGATTTGGCTGTTTAATGTATAGTCAGCTCTTAAAACAATAATGACCCATTTGTGCAACGATAATTTAACGCTGTGCCTTGGGAGAAGCAAAGTCAACTAGTGAGAAGACACATCATGGCAGACAAAGATTTTAAAGAGCCTTATAATATTTTTTACTTTTTAGGTTTTATTGCAGTTCTTTTGATCCCAACACTTCCTGCAACGCTAACCTGGCTTCGTGTAATGAATGGTTACGCAGGCTTTTAATCTAGCTATTTTGTACCGGAGTTCACCATTCGTATTAAGCGTTACTTTTTCAATACTGTTGGTGGACTCTGTATTGTGCTCGGCATAGCCGGCATAGCCCTTCCACTTTTACCCACCACACCTTTTATTTTGCTTGCTAGCGCATGTTTTATGCGTGGTAGCCCCGCATTTCATCAATGGTTACATAACCACAAAACGTTTGGACCCATTCTCGACAATTGGCATAAGCATCGGGCTGTTACTTCAAAAGTAAAAAAGCGTGGTGCGATTTTTATTGCGCTTAGTTTCATGGTTTCAATCGTTGTTGTCCCCCTCGTTTGGGTAAAAATTGGTCTTTTAGTGATGCTAATCGTTTTACTCAGCTGGTTTATGCGTCTGCCTGTGATTGAGTTGGTTGCTGACCGAGAAGAAAATCACTAAGATTGTAGAGAATAGTGTGCCCGCTCTTCGAGTGGGCGTTTGTATTTTCAGCGCCTGTGACTTTTACGAAAATAAGCACATAGTGGTGAAAACCTATTGTTCGTTGCCCTCGTGATACTGCGATTAGAGAGGGCGATGAGCCAATCTAAGTAAATCGGTATTATGACTACAGAAACAATTTCACTGATCAAATCTAGCATCAAAAGCATCCAAGACTACCCAAAGCCAGGCATTCTATTTCGTGATGTGACGAGCCTTCTTGAAGACGCGAAAGCATACCAAGCGACGATCAACTTACTTGTTGAACGTTACAAAGATATGGGCTTTACCAAGGTTGTGGGTACGGAAGCTCGTGGCTTTCTATTTGGCGCGCCTTTAGCGCTTGAGCTAGGTGTTGGTTTTGTACCAGTGCGTAAACCAGGCAAGCTACCACGCCCTACTGTTGCTCAATCTTATGAGCTTGAATACGGCGTTGATACACTAGAAATCCATACAGATGCCATCGTTGAAGGCGACAAAGTACTGGTTGTCGACGATTTATTGGCAACGGGCGGTACTATTGAAGCGACGACTAAGCTGATTCGCCAACTGGGTGGTGAAGTTGAGCACGCTGCGTTCGTTATCAACCTACCAGAAATCGGTGGTGATAAACGTTTAGAAGCACTAGGTCTAAACGTGTACAGCATTTGCGATTTTGAAGGACATTAATACATTCAATGAGTTATTTAGCTTTAGCGCGAAAATGGCGTCCTAATCAGTTTGACCAAGTTGTCGGACAAAAACATGTCCTGACGGCGTTGGAAAATGCACTGGCGCAAAACCGTTTACACCATGCTTATCTGTTCAGCGGGACTCGTGGTGTGGGTAAAACGAGTATCGGTAGGTTGTTTGCCAAAGGCTTGAACTGCGAAACCGGTATTACCGCGACACCTTGTGGTAAGTGCGATACTTGTCGTGAAATTGATGAAGGTCGCTTTGTCGATCTTCTTGAAATCGACGCGGCATCACGTACTAAAGTTGAAGACACTCGCGAACTGTTAGACAACGTTCAATACAAACCTGCTCGTGGACGTTTTAAAGTGTACCTCATCGATGAGGTGCACATGCTATCGCGTCACTCTTTCAATGCGTTGTTGAAAACCCTGGAAGAGCCGCCAGAGTATGTGAAGTTCTTACTCGCGACAACCGATCCACAAAAGCTGCCTGTTACTATATTGTCGCGTTGTCTACAGTTCCATCTCAAACCGATCAGCGTTGATGATATTCATCAGCAACTTGACTACATTTTGGGTCAAGAGCAAGTATCGGCAGAACCAAAAGCACTGGGTATGATTTCACATGCTGCAGATGGCAGTATGCGTGATGCTCTTAGCTTGACCGATCAAGCAATTGCTTTAGGTAACGGTGCGGTGCAAACCGATATTGTCAGCCACATGTTGGGGACGATTGATACCGACCAAGCGATTCACTTACTAGAGTCAATCAGTAGCAAGCAACCTCAACAAGCCATGGATAAAATCCAGCAATTAGCAGCAAATGGTGTTGAGTGGGATGGTTTGTTGCAGCAAGTCGCAACACAGCTTCATCGAATTGCGATGTATCAAGCGCTGCCAGCGTCGCTAGACCGAGCGCAGCCAGATGCAGAAAAAATCGAGTTGTTGAGTAAAGCACTAAGTCCGCAAGACGTTCAGCTTTACTACCAAATTGCATTGAAAGGTCGTGAAGATTTGACTCTCTCGCCAAATGGGCGAGTCGGTCTGGAAATGATTGTGCTGCGTATGATGGCGTTCCGCCCATCAAATAACAGTGGGGCAAATGTTGTTTCTAGTAACTGCGAGCCAGCGTCATCTCCGGCTCAAAGTACCAGTCAACCAAAGGCTGCGCCAGCTCAGACAGCCGCGGCTCCTCGAGATCAGCAGCCGAGTCCAGCACAAAGCACACCACAAGTGGCGCCTCAACCTTCATCCAGTTCGCAACCTGAGTATCAAGCGAGTGGATATGAGACGGTTCCACCACAGTATGATATGGCGCCGCCGATGAGCGAAAACCCAGCGCCGCAACATGAAACGCCACCTCAACAAGTGCAAGAGAGCGTTTCAACACCAGCGCGCGGCGGTCTAAGCGGTTTGCGTCACCAATTACGTTCTCAGCGTCAAGGCCTACAACAGAACACTCCTCAAAATGGTGGCTCAAAAAAGCCTAAAGCGGCATCTGCACAACCAGAATCGGTTATCGACCGAGTAGCGCAATTGCATGGCAATTCCGCGCAGGTGTCGCCAAACTCAGCTCCGAAGTCGACGGAGCCACAAGTTGAGGAAGCGTATCGCTGGCGTCCAAGCAAGCCTGTTGAGACAAAAGTAAATACAAAACTGACACCTACGCAGCTCAAGCAGGCACTTGAGCATGAGAAAACGCCTGAAATGGCACAAAAGCTCATCGATGAGTCATTAGAACATAATGAATGGGCGAAGCTAATCAGCTTAATGGAGATCCCTAAGCTGGTAGAGCAACTTGCGCTAAACTCTCATTATAGTAAGGAAGGAACAACCGTTTCGTTACTATTGAGAAGCAGCCAAGCTCATTTGAATACTGATAGAGCTCAAGCCGAATTGCTTAAAGCACTTAATACCGTGTTGGGTGAAGAGTGCCACATGAGCATCGAAATAGGGGAGAGTGGAGAAACACCACTTGAACTGAGAGATAGGCTCTACCAAGAGAAATTACAGCAAGCGCTGAACAGTTTAGAAAACGATCCAAATGTTCAATTTATTGAACGTCGTTTTGCTGCAGAGCTTGATAAAGATAGTGTGCGCCCTATCTAATAATCGAATGGAATGGGGTTGAAAACCCAAAGGTATAACCCCATTAATTGATGCAACACCTCATTAAACCAGAGAGATAAACATGTTTGGTAAAGGCGGTATGGGCAACCTAATGAAGCAAGCCCAGCAAATGCAAGATCGCATGCAAAAGCTTCAAGAAGAAATCGCGAATATGGAAGTAACTGGCGAGTCTGGTGCTGGCCTAGTTAAGGTTACTATCACTGGTAGTCACAGCGTACGTCGTGTTGACATCGATGAAAGTTTGATGGAAGACGACAAAGAAATGCTTGAAGATCTGATCGCTGCGGCGTTCAACGATGCAGCCCGTCGTGTTGAAGAAACTCAAAAAGAGAAAATGGCTTCTGTAACTGGCGGTATGCAACTACCACCAGGTATGAAAATGCCATTCTAATCTGCTGATATTTAATTAAGCGGACTTTTAATGCGTACCAGTCATATGCTGGAGCAATTGATGGAGGCCTTACGTTGTCTACCTGGGGTTGGCCCCAAGTCAGCGCAGCGTATGGCCTTTCATTTGTTACAGCGCGATAGAAAAGGCGGTTTGCAGCTTGCAGATGCGCTTAGTCAGGCAATGACAGAAATAGGTCATTGTACTGAGTGTCGAACCTTCACCGAAGAAGAAGTCTGTCACATTTGTACCAACCCAAAACGCCAAGAAAATGGTCAAATTTGTGTGGTAGAAAGCCCGGCAGACATCGCAGCCGTTGAAGCAACAGGCCAATATTCTGGTCGGTATTTTGTTCTTATGGGGCATTTGTCGCCATTAGATGGTATTGGTCCAAGTGATATTGGATTGGATGTCCTTGAT
Organism: Vibrio sp. 1580; assembly: GCF_033340055.1. NCBI lineage: Bacteria > Pseudomonadati > Pseudomonadota > Gammaproteobacteria > Vibrionales > Vibrionaceae > Vibrio > Vibrio sp. 1580. The sequence goes on along the minus strand of NZ_JAWOVT010000019.1, from coordinate 22,021 downwards.
TACCGCTTACGTCGCGGTGATATTACCGAAGTGATTTTGGCGACAAACCCAACAGTTGAAGGTGAAGCCACTGCCCACTACATCGCAGAGCTATGTAAAGAGCACCAAGTTGATGCCAGCCGCATCGCGCATGGTGTGCCTGTCGGTGGGGAGCTAGAGCTTGTTGATGGCACGACGTTGTCACATTCGCTATTAGGTCGACACAGAATTTAATAAAAAGCCGCTGAATTCAGCGGCTTTTTTGATTTTGGGAGTTAGGAACGATTAATCGTTCGATTCTTTACCAAGAAGATTTTTGTAGATAACCGCACCAAGCACGCCACCCACAATAGGAGCAATCCAGAACAGCCATAGCTGAGAAACCGCCCATTCACCCACATATACTGCGACTGCCGTGCTACGAGCAGGGTTTACTGACGTATTGGTGACAGGAATGCTGATCAGGTGAATGAGAGTCAAACACAGGCCAATTGCGATAGGTGCAAAGCCTTGTGGCGCACGTTTGTCTGTTGCACCCATAATGACAATCAGGAACATCATCGTCATGACAGCTTCAGTCACAAGTGCAGCGATCATCGAGTATTGGCCTGGAGAGTGTTCACCATAACCATTGGCGGCAAAGCCAGAACCCACAACATCGAATCCTGCTTGTCCAGATGCAATAACGTAAAGCACGCCACCTGCGATAAGCCCGCCGATCACCTGTGAGATGATGTAGGGAGCAACGTCTTTTGTCTCAAAACGACCGCCAGCCCAAAGGCCAACTGTCACTGCAGGGTTCAAGTGACAACCTGAAATATGACCGATAGCAAATGCCATCGTCAGAACGGTTAAACCGAATGCCAAAGCAACGCCCAACAGACCAATACCCACTTCAGGGAAACCCGCAGCCAACACCGCGCTACCACAGCCGCCTAACACTAGCCAGAACGTGCCAAAAGCCTCAGCCAAATACTTATTCATGTTCTTTCCTGATCTTTAATTAAATGACCCGCTGAACATAGTCGAGAATTGTCAATAAATTGTGAGGGAGATCGCGCAAAAACCGCAAATGGAACGCTATGTGGCAAGAGTTCTCAAAGGTGAGATAAAAAGCAGAGGGGGGGAGTGCTAAATCTTGAGTTGGCTTTGATTACTGCCTCGGAGAGAAACAACCGAGGTACTAACTTTAAACGTGTGGTCTAGAGTCGCATTACGTCAATTGTTCTAATTCAGTGATGTTGTCGAGTGCTTCTTGATTGGTGTTGCCGCATACAATCGGACACGGTTTAAAATCGTGACAGACTTTAGGGCGTTCAGGCTTACCAAATAGCTTGCACAAATTGTCGTCGTTGAGTTGCACACAACGAACACCTGCAGGTTTGCCCTTGGGCATTCCAGGTATTGGTGAAGAGATATTTGGCGCAATACAGCACGCTCCACATCCTAATCGACAATCCATAATGTAAACCTCTTAAAAATTAAGGGGGCAATTATGGTCATTTTGACGTGGATTGGAAGAGTGAAGAAAGAAAAAAATAAAAGGGCGCGCTTAACATTACGCTCCCTTTTTGGTTTTTTGCTTTTAAATCATCGTGATTATTTTAAGAAACGGTTATAAACAAACAACAGAATAAATGCGCCTAGTGTTGCGGTAATGATACTACCAATGTTGACGCCAGTTGCTCCGCCGAAACCGAGAATGCCGCCAAGGAAGCCACCTACAAATGCCCCTGCAATACCAAGTAACATTGTTGCAATCCAACCGCCCCCATCTTTTCCTGGCATGAGCCATTTAGCAAGTGCGCCGGCGATTAAGCCCAAAATAATCCAAGAAATAATACCCATGAAAACTCCTTAATGCCTTCTTGATCAATTGAGTAATGGAAACTTGTTTAAGGATAGAACAGTAAAACGAAAGTAGTTGAATATCTCCACCGTTATGTGGGAAGGATGCAAGATCTTCTCAAAACTTGAACTTTTGCGTTGAGAAGAGTATAAATCGCCCCCTAAATTCCCTTGGTGAGACCTGAAGTATGAGCACTCCATTTTGGCAAAGTAAATCGTTAGAGCAGATGACAGAAGAGGAATGGGAATCTCTCTGTGATGGTTGTGGCAAATGTTGTTTGCATAAGCTGATGGATGAAGATACCGATGAAATCTACTATACCAATGTGGCTTGTAGCTGGCTGAACAGTAAAACGTGTTCATGTAAGGATTACCCAAACCGTTTCACTTCGGGTGAAGAGTGCACCAAGCTGACCCGAGAAGACATCGACGATTTTACTTGGCTGCCACACACGTGCGCTTACCGTCTGTTGGCTGAAAAGCAGCCTTTACCAGAATGGCATCCGTTGATTACAGGCTCTAAGTCCGCAATGCATGCGGCAGGGGAAAGTGTCCGTAACAAAGTCGTTTACGAGATTGATGTGGTGGATTGGGAAGACCATATTTTAAATCATCCCAACCGTCCTTAGTCGAATACAAACAAGCCTTTCATTGATTAAATGAAAGGCTTGTTTGCTATTGGGGCTCCCAACTTTGACGTCTCGCTAACGAAATGCTGCTCAGTTTATTATTTAGTGTTGTAAACTTAGGAGTATGATTTCAACGCTTTACACTTCTATTCCTGATTGTTTTGATCAGGATTGTTTCCTATGAGGTAAACATGACGTTTCATTTCCCCCAGAAACTGCGCCTGACATCTTGGGTGACATTATTCGCACTTGCCGTCATTATGTTCTCCCCAATGGCTGTTCATGCGACTGCTACTGACGATATCCAAGAGCCTTCTGCTGCCGAAATCTCGATTGACAACTTGAACCGAGAGATTGTGGATTTATCCCAAAGCCTCTCGCAAGCGAGTGGCGACGAGCGTGATGCCCTTCAACTGCAACTATTCCAAAAGAATGAAGAATTAAGAAGCCAGTTAGCGTCAGCGATTGAACGTGAAACTATCTCTCGCGACAAGCTGATCTTGCTAGTTAAAAAACAAGAACAATACTCTGAGGACGCGACGAACTATCTATCGGAAAAAATAAAGAAAGTCGTCGAGGATTTAAATAAGGCTAAGGATGAAGAGAAGCTTGCTCTTGTTAATGATTATCGAGAGCTACAGCGTTATCTTGATGTTAGCTTCGATTCGAGCTGGCAAAATCTCGCTTGGTTGAAGGAGCTAGGGGCCCAAAACGAGCGCGCAGAAGCGGAACTAAAAGATAAAATTGATAAACGTATGCGCTTACTGTCTGCTTCAATTGAGTACTTGAGTCAGCAAAGTGAGATCATTGGCTCCCAACTTTCGTCTAGCCCAGAGTCGGAAAAAGCGTCGTTGCAACTTAGTCAGCTCATTACTAAACAAAGGCTAAATATTGCGACAGAAAGCTTACGCAACCTGATTTCAATTGGTGATAAAGTCGGTTTAGAAACGTCTGAATACAAACGCCAAATTTTTGAAGTGACGGGTAATATCACCCATGATTTACTGAATACCAAAGTTGTGTGGTCAATACTGAGTCACTGGTCCAACTCGGCACTGGATTGGTTTGCCGAGAATGCACCGCAGCATATCTTCCAGTTGTTTGTTTTTGCGCTGATTTTATTGATCGCTCGCGGACTGGCTAAGTTAACTCGCAAAGTCGTCCGTAAAGCAGTTGCATCGAAAAACTTAAAACTTTCCCACTTGATGCAGGACTTCTTTATCTCGATGTCCGGCAAATTCGTGTGGGTGATCGGTATCATGGTGGGCTTATCTCAGCTTGGTTTGAACCTAGCGCCGATCCTAACCGGTTTCGGTATTGCTGGTGTGATTATTGGTTTCGCGTTGCAAGACACGTTATCCAACTTCGCGGCGGGTATGATGCTGCTTATTTATCGCCCATTTGATGTTGGTGATTTTGTGTATGCTGGCGGTGTGGATGGCAAGGTAAGCCATATGAGTTTGGTGAACACCACAATCCGTACGTTTGATAACCAAATTATTATTGTGCCTAACAGCAAAATCTGGGGAGATGTTATTAAGAACGTCACGCATGAACGCATTCGCCGCGTGGATATGGTGTTTGGCATTGGCTATGCGGATGACCTCTTAAAAGCGGAGTCAGTATTGTCTGATATCATTACCGCTCACCCTTCGGTACTTCGCACTCCAGAGCCAATGATCAAAGTTCATACATTAAATACGTCTTCTGTAGATTTTATTGTGCGCCCTTGGGTAAAAACGGATGATTACTGGGATGTATACTGGGATGTGACTAAAGAAGTGAAACTACGCTTCGACCGAGAAGGTATTTCGATTCCTTTCCCACAACAAGATGTGCATTTGCATATGGTGGAGAAGCAAGACGCTTAATCACAGGTCCTAACAAGTGAAAGGCACTCTAGGTAGAGTGCCTTTTTTGATCTTCGGTTGGCGTTATTGTTACAGTTCGTTAAAGAACACCAGTTTCGGCTCGCATTCTAACAAGTTGTCGATCTGGCTAATCAAAAGAGCAAAGTGTTCTGTTTTACCGTGAAACTCAAATGCTTGTTGGTCTTTAAATTGCTCCTGAAAAACGAAGTGGCATGCATTGTCTTTATCTTGGAACAATTGATAACGAACACAACCTTCTTCATTGCGAGTAGGTTCAAGCGCTTGGGTAAGTACCTCTTTCAACTCTTGTTCTTTTCCCGGTTGTGCATGAAAGGTAGCCGTCAAGTGAATCATAATGTTTACTCTTTTTGTTATAGGTAACGCCCTTGGCGTTGCAGGAACTCAATTTTGTAACCATCAGGGTCGGTTACAAAAAAGAACGTTGCTAAATGCTTTTGTTGATGGTCAAAGGCTTTGATGTCACCAGTTTCAATGCCGAGAGATTTAATGCGTTTGTGGGCTTGTTCAATGTCCTCCACGCTGACGGCAAGGTGGCCGTAGCCTGAGCCGTGAGTGTAGGGCTCACTTTGGTCGTGATTGTGCGTCAGTTCCAATTCAAAGCCAGTTTCTTGGTTGGCTAGATAGGTTAGAGAAAAGCCATCAAAGATGTATTGATCAGCGACTTCTAGTTCAAGTACGTCACAGTAAAATTGTAGAGAGCGGTCCAGATCACTTACTCGGATCATGGTGTGAATCATTTTTGTCATGGGTACTCCTTGATAGTCCGCATAGGTTAGCGATTTCAAAAGGAGTCTGGGTAGTACTCTAGTACGACAAATTAGATGATGTTCAAGGGTTTATAATACGGATGCATAGCCTAGGATGGTCATTGGTCGGTTGGTTGCTATTAACTGTTAAGTTGCGCAAGTGCTTGACGAGTGGTCTCTTGAGGTTGGCGGGCGTAAGTGAGGCAAGCGCATCGAAGTAAGGAGGCAAAGTTGTTCACTTCACCATTGTATTCGAGTGCTTCTTGATAAACAGTGCTTATGAATTTAGGAACCGTCATGTTTTGAGCACTAGCGATTTCCTCAAGAATTGTCCAAAAGCTCGCTTCAAGTTTTACACTGGTCGCGTGACCATCAATACGGATAGAGCGGGTGATGAACTGATAGTTGTCTTGGGGTTGCTTAGCAAAGATTTCGCACATTTTCTTTATTCATATAATTAAAGACCCATAATTATTGTGGTGTGCGATTTAAAACGTCAACTGTTTTCATGAATAAAAAAAACGCTCCCTTGCGAGAGCGTTGAAACATCACGAGTTGTGAAGTAAGTGCAAGTTGATTATTTAATTTGTTGCTTCAAGTACTCGCCTAGTTGCGAGTGGTGCATGATTTTTGATACCGGAAGGATAGTTTCTGCAGGTCCCCAAGCAAATACGTTGACAGGAGTATGCGTATGAGTACCCGTCCCCCATACTGTGTTTTGCTTTGTTGCATGCTCACGCGCTAGCAAGTTGCCACGGTCGTTGTAAGGAAAGAAAGCATCAAAGTCATTGATTGTCGGTACGTTCTCTTCGCTTAAGTATTTGTGTCCAGCGAGTCGGTATGGATTTGGTTTACTTGCTAATACGCGTTCTGCTTGCTCAGGCGTAATCGAAAAATCGCTATTTGCGTTCACGACTTCCGCAAACTTCTCTGGAGTTTGCTCTTTCTTATCAAGCGCTTGGAATTCACTGATCATGCCGTAGTAACTTTTCTTTTGGTTGTATAAACCATCGAGGATCTCGAACTGACCAAAGTTGAAGTTTGGCGCGTAATCCTGATTTTTGAATGCTTCGCCGTCGCGTTTTTGTGGTTTAGGCAAGTTTGCTGATGAGTAGCTAAAGCCAAAAGAGCCGGTTTCGTGGTCAGCAGTAACAATGATCAGGGTGTCATCACGGCCTTTTGCCCACTCATAAACTGAGTTTACCGCTTCATCGAATTTAAGCATTTCATGCAGCATCGTACCTGCATCGTTACTGTGGCCAGCCCAGTCAATTTGGCCGCCTTCAACCATCAAGAAAAAACCGTCTTTGTCTTTTGAAAGAATGTCGATTGCTTTGGTGGTCATTTCTTTCAGCGATGGCTGCGTGCGTTTTGGATCGTTTTTGCTTTGACTGTAGGCAATACCATCGTTCATGCCCGAGTAAGCAAAAAGTCCAAGTAATTTGTCACCTTTAGCTTGTGTGAGCATATCGCGGCTGAAAGCCAGGTTGTAACCTTGGTCTTGCGCCTCAGTAAGCAAGTTGCGCTCATCTTTACGTTTCGACTTTAGGTAGACATTACCTTCAGTGAGCTTTTCAAGTTGCTCGTATGTCTTTCCCTTGTCGTTTGTCGACTTTGGAATCCAATGACGAAGTCCACCAGACATCATCACGTCTACGCCTGTTTCGAGCATATCCGCCGCAATATTGTTTTCTAGGGAGCGATGTGGTTGATGAGCGGCAAATGCTGCTGGCGTTGCGTGGGTCATACGCGTATCAGAGACGAGCCCTGTCGCTTTACCTTTACTTTTGGCTTTTTCCAAAATAGTTTCGACATGGTTGCCTTGGCTATCAATGCCAATGACTTCAGAAGCGGTAGGGATTCCTGTCGCTAGCATCGTAGCTGAGCACGCAGAGTCGACGACAATTGCGTCTTCTGGATTGGTCAGTGATGATCCAATCACACCTTCTTGAGCGAGTTTGTATAACGCTGTGCTTTCGCCTTTGTAAACCGAGTTAGGTGCGTGTTTTGCGTAGGTCTCGAGTAAACCAACTTGTTGAGGACCCATGCCGTCGCCGATCATCAAAATGACGTTTTTGATTTCAGCTGAGAGTGCGTTGAAAGAGAGGGTAGATGCAGCCACTGCCGTAACGATTGGAGATACTAAGCGCTTCATTATATTTTCCTTGTTTATTGAAAGCGCAGGCATTAAAGCAATGATTTATGAAGGTTTTGTGTCGGTAATAAAAGTTTAACCAAATTGTCGTTTTTGTTTGGTTTTGCAGAAAAAATGAGTCGCTCTGTAACGTTCGTTAGTTTGGAAAGAAGAAAGCCCACAAACGTGGGCTTGGATTACGCTTAGGAGTTGAAAGCATGGACTAAAGTTATCCATTCAGTGCCTTCACAAGAAACCTAGTTTAGGGAGCAATAAACGAGCATGTATTATCGGGCCACAAGAGCGGTCGAATTCACTTACGTTTGCATCATATCGTTCTTTGGCTTATTAAATTATGGGCTGCAGTAAGTGTTTGGTTCAAATAGGATTTGTTGTCGTGACGATTATCAGACTGGTTATCAGACTAATGCCAGTATGATGCCACCAACGGTAAGTGCCGCAGAAAGGTATTGACCCGCAGAATATGAGCCATCCTCTTCTTTCTCGATTTTATCGGGGTGATCCATGCCAAGCGCACCATGCGTGAAAGATTCGACCTTTTCACCAACAGATTTATCTTCTGCTTCTATTTTCTTGCTGTCGTGCTCGATTTGTTGCAGAGCGGCAAGTAGCGCTTTGCCTTCGGTCGAAAGCGTCACCTTATTGTGTTCGACTTTCAGCGGCGAAGCACTAGTTTCTTCTTGTGCAATACTTGCTTGTTTAGAGGCGACAGATTGTTTGGCATAGCTATTAACAGAAGTGCTTCCTACTGGATTCATCGAATACTCCTTGGAACATCGACACTCGGTCACTGAGTGCGGGTAAAAAGCAGTTATATTTTTATCGGCGGCAAAGTTTATTTCTGAAGCTATTTGGATAAAAACAGGTCTGCTTTTGCCGCTTCTAGTTTCTATTGGTGATCATTAGCAAAAAATAGACCAGCAGGAAGCAGACCCTTGTCACTCGATGAACTCGGAGCGGTGTGATGATGCAACGCAACGGCAAGGTAGTAACTTAAATTGAAGAGCAGCTACTTACATTGAAGATCGTTATTGCGTTTAGTTAGATGTTGATATGCCGCCATGCGGTGAGCATCTTGTACATACCGTACTGGTGGTGCGAGAACCTCTAACTGATAGTCAGTATTATCAGAAAGCACGTTATCTGTTGGGCTAATTACAACCACTTTTAAGCTCGGGTTGCGGCTTAAGATTGATGCTGCCGTACCCAACCCTTGCTCGGTGTGAAACTTGCCTGCAACATGGACAACCTGAGCGCCTGGGTTGTCGTCTAGGTAGCTAACGATAGATTCCGCCATAGTTTCATCCCAAGTAACTTGAGCTGCAAACTGTTTTTCCGTCTGCTCTGGCTTACCGTGATGCATGGATGCCATGAACTTTTCTTTGTACGGACTACTACCAGTGTTGATGGCTTGTGCAATGAACATCCGCTGATCATCATCGAGCTTGTTAATGTAATCTAGCCCTTGTCGACCAATGCATCGGACAATGTTCTTTGGTGCATTTGCTGCAATGACCGGGAGATTTTTCTGCTTAGCAAACTCCACGAGAGGGCGATAGTCGCTTTCATAATTGGGCCAAGCGTTGGCTTGTTTCATTAAGTACTGTTCGCCGATCTCCCCACGTAGGTAAGCGTCAACAACAGGTTGTTTGTCGCGGGTAAATTGTTCCATAGATAACGCGAGTGAGCGGTCGTAGGACGTAAGTTGTTTGAGCATATCGGTTTGAAAGCGATGAACGCCGGCGTGTGTGTGCCATTCACCAATAAGAATGACATCTGCTTGTTGCAGCTCAATTGGCAGTTTGCTTAGAGCGATGTGCTCGCCAGAAGGGGTGTATAGTTGGTAGTCGTAAAAACTAGTGACTTCCGCTGAGGTTGCGTGAGAGTCGGTGTGCGTATATGAAGAGCAACCAGTAAGTAAGCCTGCAAAGAGCAAGCTCAAAGTAGAAAAGCGCATTGAAAAGCCTCCAAAAATGTCCGGATGATATTAATGGAGGCTGAGCAATGAATCAATATAAATGATAACTATTTGCGTTTGTTGTTTTTTTGACTTATTAATTGAGTGTTTTTTTGCGATATACACGCAACATAAAATCAGCCTCACATTGGAAAAGTGTAGCGGATTTCAACTCTTCACGAAGAGCATCGGTTGCTTTCCATGCGAATGGCGTCATTTGCAATAAATCGATTGCGGCTCCGTTTTTCAAGTCCATAACATAGTTAAGATGCTGCTGGTGCTCTAATTCAAACCCTTCAATATGTTCTGGTTCTTCATTGTGAAGACGAACTTCTTGATAAATGCGCTCACGCAGTTGGTATAAGTGGCGGCTAGCAGGAGTAACCGTGACAACAACGCCGTCGTTTTTTACAACGCGCTGCAGCTCCTCAGCTTTACACGGGGCATAAATGCGCAAAATGGCATCTAAGGATTCATTTGCGAAGGGAAGTCGGTGACTAGAAGCCACACTAAAGTTGCAGTGCGTGTAACGCTTCGCCGCGTAACGAATGGCAACTTTGGAAATGTCTAAGCCATAAATCGTGGCATGGTTCGCTTGTGTTTCTATCGTCTTTTGTACTTGATCTGTGTAGTAACCTTCACCACAACCAATATCTAATAATTGATGAGTGCTCCCCTCAGTGTATGTTGCACACAGCTGCGCCACTTCTTGGCGCATTGGGTTGTAGTAATCTCCTTCGAGGAACCGACGACGAGCTTGCATCATCTCTTTGTTGTCACCAGGATCTTTAGAACGTTTGTGGTGCGCTGGCATCAAGTTAACGTAGCCTTCTTTTGCTAAGTCAAACTGATGATTGTTTTCGCACTTAAACGTTTTTTCATTTAACGCTAGAGCTTGGTGGCATAGAGGGCATTGATAGTTCATGACGATCTCGAACAGAAAGTAGGGCGGCAAATTCTATCAAAAAGCATGGTCTCAAGTGAAACAAAAAGAGCCGACTGGGTCGGCTCTTATTAAGTATTAGTGGAAGAAGTCGACTTGCTCTTTCAAGTTTCGTGCTTGTTGTTGAAGTTCAATGGCACTTTGCGAGGTTTTTGCGCTCGTGTTGCGGCTTTCTCGGTTAAGTTCACTGATAGAATGGGCATTTGCTGCAATTTCTTGTGAAACTTGAGCTTGTTCTTCTGAAGTCGCTGCAATGGCGTCGGCTTGAGAGGCTATCGACTGCACTTGTACTGCTATGGCTTCTAATGCTGTGCCCGCGTCTTGTGCTTTGTCCAAGACCTGGTTTGCACTGCGTTGGCTGTCTGTCATCATATTAACTGCATTATGAGTCGACCCTTTTAGTTTCTCGATAATTTCCACGACATCTTGAACTGAGCTTTGGGTTCGGTGCGCAAGTGTGCGCACTTCATCTGCTACAACTGCGAAGCCACGGCCTTGCTCACCTGCTCGTGCTGCTTCAATGGCGGCATTCAAGGCAAGTAAATTGGTTTGCTCAGCAATTTCATCAATCATTTTAGTGACGGTTTGAATACTCTCGCTATCGCGATTTACTTGCTCGATAGCCGTTGCTGATTGATCCAATTGATCGTTAAGTTGAGCAACGTCGATACATACGCCTTCAACAATCGCGAGACCAGATTGACTATCAGTATTTGCTGAGCGTACGTTTTCCGCAATGCTTTCGACTTGTTGTGCGACAGATTGAGCGGAAGAGGCCATTTCTTCAATCGCTGTCACAACTTGCTCGACTTCTTGTTGTTGTCGGTCGGCTTGGGTCAAATTGCTATGTGCATCGTTGGCAACGCTGGTGGAGTTGCTCTCCACTAAGTCGCTTGTTGAACGGATCTTACCAACGAGTTCATTGAGCTGACTTGCCATACTGGCGACACCCGAGCTCAGGTTCGTAATTTCATTCTTTGATGCTTTACGAGACGCTGGAATGTTCAAGCTGACTTCGCCGCCCGCTAAGCGAGTCATGTATGAGTTTAGAGTTGTGAGAGGTTGTAAGCTGCGATTCAAGAAAAGTGTCAGTACAACAAAAGTAATGATTGCCGCTACCGAAGAAATGATGGCAATGAGTGTGAGAAGCGTGTCGCTACCTTTTGTCACTTCTTTGATAAACGTACCACCTAGCAGTTTCCAGTTCCAACCTGGAACCTCTGTGTAGACAAGATACTTTTCGCCTACGTTACCTTGGTACTCGAAAGGGTAGCGAATTAATCCACTAGATTGTTCGAAAATCTGGCCAAAAGGCTTGTGACCATTGTAGTCGGCGACTTCTAGTATTGACGAATCTGAGCCGCTTTTTGCTGGATGAAGTAGGTATTTACCAAGATTGTTTTCGTCGTCATCAACGATAATGGTGTAACCAGTGTCGCCCCATTTTATCTCTTCGAGTACATCGAATAAGGTTTGTGTCGCTTGGTCTACTGGTAAGCCGATAAACGATAGGCCTGCTACCTTTCCTGTCGCATCTTTGATTGGGGCATAGTAGGTAATGTAGCGCTCGCCATACAATTTAATTTGAGCGTAATACGGTTGTCCTGCTTTAAGTTGCTGATAACCAGGATGGTTGATGCCTAACGTGGTTCCGACCGCTCGTTGACCTTGTGGATCTTTTAGGGAGGTGGACACCCGAATAAAGTCGTCACCCAATGGTGCGAATAGCGTTGCTATAGCGCCGGTATCACGTGTGAAACTGTCGACCAACTTGGTGTCATTAATTAAGCTTTCACTGTATTGAGTGATGTTTGGTACTTCATGTCCCATGAAGTCAACCGTGTAATTTTCGACATAGACACCGGCAAGGTAGCCATTGCGAAAAGTAGATTCGAGGACTTTAGCGGTGTGCAGGTAAGCATCGAATTGGCCAGCAATGGTTTTTGCCATTGATTCTACTTTAGATTGGTGTTCTTTCAGTGTGCTTTCCAATAGAACATCGGAAGCGTTGCGGTAAACAAGCGCTGCAATACTGCTGAAAGCAATGAATAGACACAAAGTGATCACCAGTTTCAACTGGAATCCGACACTTTGATTTCGGTATCTCTCTAACATAGACTAATTCCTGATATTTTTATTATTTATGAGTTTTGTATCGGTATGCTATCGGTTTATATGATCAATTTTTTTGATATTTATTAATGAAACCGTCAAAAGTGACCAGTAACCAATAAGTTAGTAAAGATAGGACCATCTAAGCAGAGCTTTTATTACAAAAAAAAGCCGGGTATCCCCGGCCTTTATATGGTGATTCTTACTGCGCTGAAATGACAGTGACAAGTTCATGTGTCTCACCTGGTTGGAGCGTTTGACCTTGCTCAATACTTGGTGCATGAACAGCAGACTCCACACACAACATGGTTTGATAACCATCGTCAGCCATGTCACCCATGCTTTGCGCACCTTCTGCCCAAGGGTTCCATAATACTGCTGAGTTGTGGCCTTGGTTGTGTACGCTTAGCGTACGATCCAATACCGGGTCTTTTACCAAAATTTTCGCTTCTGGTTGCGTGTAAACGCGATCAATCGTGTCAGTTAGTTGTAGAACATTACCACCTTGGCATACCGCATCAGCTTTCAAGCTATCAATGTACTCGGCACCCATGCCTGTCGTTTGTGCTTGCTTAATGTCTCCAACGTTTAGGTAAGTATGTAATGCGCCAGAGAAGGTCCAAGCCTCGTCATCAATGTTCATGACTTTGAGCGTCACTTTTAGCTCATCGCCCACTTCAATCACCAAACGAGCGTCAAACATATGGGGCCAAATATCGTGGATTTCTTCTGTCGGGAACAGAGCAAGTTCAACAATCACACCGTTATGGTTCTCACGATGTTCAACCAACTCCCATTCTGCGGTGCGGGCAAAGCCGTGAGCTGGAGCAGCGATACGCCCAAACCAAGGCCAACAAACCGGAATACCACCGCGAAGAGCAGCTTTACCATCGAAGACAGCTTTTTCGCTCATCCAGATCAGATCTTCTTGACCTTCAGGCGTGAACGACACGACATGACCACCGTGTAGCGAGATGCCTGCCGTTGCTTTGTCATGAATCACGCGGACGATTTTTATCTGATCAACTTCAACGATAGTGACGTTATCAGATAGCACCGTTAGGGCTGGGAGAGTTTTTAAATCCATGTGTAGTTTCCTATCGCTGGGGGAGAGCTTTTAGACGCGCTTCGCACATTAAATGCAACATCGAGCCTGCATTCTCTCAAATTCCAGATACAAAAAAGGCGACCCTAGAGCCGCCTTTTCTTTAACGAAGTTATTCGCTAATTGCTAACTTTCTAATTACTTAGAGATGTGAGCGATTAGGTCTAGAACTTTGTTTGAGTAACCGATTTCGTTGTCGTACCAAGATACAACTTTAACGAATTTGTCAGTTAGTGCGATACCAGCTTTAGCATCGAATACTGAAGTGCAAACTTCGCCGATGAAGTCTTGAGATACAACTGCATCTTCAGTGTAGCCTAGAACGCCTTTTAGTTCGCCTTCAGAAGCTTCTTTCATCGCTTTACAGATGTCTTCGTAAGAAGCACCGTTAACTAGGTTAACAGTTAGGTCAACTACAGAAACGTTAGCAGTTGGTACGCGGAAAGCCATACCAGTTAGTTTGCCGTTTACTTCTGGAAGTACAACGCCTACAGCTTTAGCAGCACCAGTTGAAGATGGGATGATGTTTTGAGAAGCACCACGACCACCGCGCCAGTCTTTAGCAGAAGGACCATCTACAGTTTTTTGAGTTGCTGTAGTTGCGTGAACTGTAGTCATAAGACCAGATTCGATACCGAACTTGTCGTTAAGAACTTTAGCGATAGGCGCTAGACAGTTAGTAGTACAAGAAGCGTTAGAAACGATGTCTTGACCAGCGTAAGTGTCGAAGTTTACGCCGTTAACGAACATTGGAGTAGCGTCTTTAGAAGGACCAGTTAGTACAACTTTTTTCGCGCCAGCAGTGATGTGCTTACGTGCAGTCTCGTCAGTTAGGAAAAGACCAGTTGCTTCAGCTACAACGTCAACACTGATTTCGTCCCATTTTAGGTCTTCAGGGTTGCGCTCTGCAGTAACACGTACAGTTTTACCGTTAACGATTAGGTTACCGCCTTCAACTTCAACAGTACCGTTGAAACGGCCGTGAGTTGAGTCATACTTAAGCATGTATGCCATGTAATCTACATCGATAAGGTCGTTAATACCTACTACTTCGATGTCGTTGCGCTCTTGCGCTGCACGGAATACGAAACGACCGATACGGCCAAAACCGTTAATACCTACTTTGATAGTCATTATAGTTGCTCCACAACTTAATTTCTGATTAAAGATAACTGGTAGTAAAATTACAGAATCCAGTAAACATCTGCAAGTGATAATCGGACTTAACTTGTTTAAAGTCAAAAAAAAGCGACGCTTTTTTTAACAATTCTTTGCAAATGTACGTTTTTTAAACTTTTAACTGATTCTTCTGTAGCCCAGTTGGCGTAATATAACTGGTGAGATAAGTGCTCTTATCAAATTAATTACGCATGGTGTCCTGGTGAGAAAGTATGTGCTACAACTGTTAAGAGAAGCAAGTTTTTTGCTAAAAAAGTCAATACCAAGAACAGTAAATAAGGAGCCGAAAGTCGTGGAACAAAGCGGGAAAAAAGTGACGAAGTCAGATGAACAGTGGCGTGAGCAACTGTCTGATGAAGAGTTCCGTGTTTGCCGAGAGCAAGGTACAGAGCCTCCTTTCAGCGGTAAGCTACTGCATAATAAGGAAACTGGTGTTTACGCTTGTACTTGTTGTAATGCCCCTCTCTTTGTCTCTGATAACAAGTATGACTCTGGCTGCGGATGGCCAAGTTTTGATGCGCCTATCAACGATCAAGCGGTGCGCTATTTAGAAGATCTAAGTCACGGAATGGTACGTACAGAGATTCGTTGTGCAACGTGTGATAGCCATCTAGGGCACGTTTTTGAAGATGGCCCACAGACCACAGGAGAGCGTTTTTGTGTTAATTCTGTGTCGTTAATTTTCAACAAATCAGAATAATAACGACAAAATTGTGCTCGAGATTGTTTTATCCTTTCAGGATGATTCATGCTCAACGGTGATCTGAGTGTCGCTCGACTTAAATAAAAACTCCCGCTCATTGCGGGAGTTTTTCGTTTATATCTCACTGGGTATCATTGCTGGGGAATAGATACCTTTCTCTATGGCTTTCGCCACCGATTCGGCTAATTCATCCAACTGCTTATATCGCTCTGGATGACTGAAATTGAACATACGTTGGAGCTGCTTTTCATCAGCAAGCGGTACGTCGAATCTCTTCGCGACCATTGCCCATAGATACGCTTGCTCTTTGTCTCCAAGCCCTTGATGAATACTTGCCATTGACTTGAGAATGACCGGATTGATGTTGTCTTCATCAGATAAAGACAACGCGTTATTAAGAAGCTCCAGGGTTTTCTTGGTATCTCGGTTGGTATAAAAAGTGGCTAATGCATATTGCATCTCAGCATTATTT
The DNA here is from genome assembly GCF_033340055.1 of Vibrio sp. 1580. NCBI lineage: Bacteria > Pseudomonadati > Pseudomonadota > Gammaproteobacteria > Vibrionales > Vibrionaceae > Vibrio > Vibrio sp. 1580. Next base: position 6,301 of record NZ_JAWOVT010000019.1, on the reverse strand, counting down.
AATTGGGGAGACCCTTCCATTTGTAAAAATGCGCGCCGAGCTTGAGTATCTCCCGTTTGAGACCATAAGAAATACAAAGTAGCCGGGTCTTCTGAGCCTTTTAACTCGTTTACAATGCGCTCTAGCTCATCAATACTGTGTACCAATGCATTAAAGCGTTGTCTTTTGAGAGCACTTTGATCAATAGGGGTGATCTGGGAGGCGAGTTCTAAGCATTTCCTATATCCAGCGACCAGACCGTATTCGATGATTTGGTTGGCCTCTGATGGGTTTTTCAATTGCTCAAACCGATGCCAAACCAAATTTGTTCTTGGAATTCGACATTGGCCGTCATCCATATTGAGCTGCTCGCAACGCAGCTCTGGTGTTTTTTGGCACAACTCTTCGGTTGTCACGTTACCTTCAAAACAGCCCGATAGCGCAAAACATGCGAGGCTGAGAAGTAACCAGTTTGTTCTTTTCATGGCTTTGCTTGTGATCCGTTACACCAATTCATTTTCGTATTCTTGACTCAGTTTCTTAACCCGTTATGTTCTGTAAATAGAATGTAATAAGAAGGTACACTATGGACGCAGAACAACTATTACAAGCGATGACTCCAGAAGTTTATGATCGCTTAGTGTATGCAGTAGAAACGGGAAGATGGCCTGAGGGTACAACACTTTCTAAAGAGCAGCGAGATTCGTGTATGCAAGCTGTGATGTTGTATCAATCAAAACATAATACTGATGCGCAGCATATGACGGTTGCAGCCGGTGGTGAAATCAGTTTTAAATCAAAACAAGAGCTTAAAAAACAATTCAGCGGAGAAGAGAGCGATATTGTTCGTGTCAATCCGAACATTGATTAATCCTTACGCCTTATTTCTCAAAATTTTATTATTTTGATTTTGAAAGAAAAAAGCCCAAATTGTATTGGGCTTTTTAGATCGCAGAAAGCTTGAACTTACAGGCTCATTTCACCACGCAGTACTTGTTGCATTCTCTCTTTTACTTCTTCGTAAGAAAGGTTTTGGCTTAGAAGGTAGTGTAGTTTTGCCAGCGCCGCTTCGGGCGTCATGTCAAAGCCACTGATAACACCAGAGTCTGCGAGAGCACAACCTGTGGCATATCCGCCCATATTCACTTTACCTGCCAAACACTGAGTTAGGTTTACGACAATAACGCCGCGCTCAGAGGCTTCTTTCAGGTGACCAAGCAGCTCAGGGTTCTGAGGAGCATTGCCGACACCAAAAGTCAGAAGAATCATCGCATTCACGGGCTGACGAAGCGTGTTGCGGATAACTTCGTGTGAAATACCAGGGTACATGGTGATCACACCGATTGGTTGTGGCGTGATGTTGTGAACCTTAAACTCACCTTCTGGTTGTGCACCAACGGTTACGCTGTTGCTAACTTGAATATTGATCCCAGCTTCCAATAGTGGAGGAAGGTTTGGTGAAGTAAAGGCATTAAAACCGTCTGCATGAGATTTTGTGCTGCGGTTACCACGCATCAATTGATTATTGAAGAACAAAGTTACTTCGTTGATCGGGTAGTTTGCCGCAATATGTAGCGCGTTTAATAGGTTTGCTTGGCCGTCAGAACGCAGCTCTGCGAGAGGGATTTGTGAACCCGTTACAATCACTGGCTTACCAAGGTTTTCAAGCATGAAAGACAATGCGGACGCTGTGTACGCCATGGTGTCAGTACCATGTAGGATAACGAAACCATCGTATTTGTCATAGTTGTCACGAATATCATTCGCAATCTGCTGCCAGTCAGCAGGTGTCATATCTGATGAGTCAATCAGAGGGTCGTATTCGTGGATGGTGTAATCCGGCATTTCAGGACGATGGAATTCGGGCATGCTTGCTAATTGCTTTTCCATAAAGCCAGCAACAGGCACATAGCCGTGGTCGGATTTTTGCATTCCGATGGTACCACCGGTGTAAGCGATGTAGATGTGTTTTCTAGTCATCGTTTTTTCTTTCGTGTAGGGGAACAGAGGCGGGGATTATATACCTAAATAACCTTGAGATGCGAGGCTATACGCACAGCATCAGAAAGTCATCTGAGGAGATGCAAAGCCTAATAAAAAGGGCACTTCAAGTAGAAGTGCCCTTTGTAATATTGATGGAAAAACTACTGCACTTGGCAGTTCAAACAAAATGCGTATTGACCTTTAGGATCGTTGAAGCTTTGGAGCAAGCTTGCGTCTTGTTCGAATTGTTGAGCTACGGGTTGAAGACTTTTTGGTAGCAAGCTTGTTGCATCAATACCTAGAGAGACTTTCACCTGTTTCATAAACTCTTGCAGAAATAGTTCAGTAGGTGAAAGAGGCTCTTCTACCCAGTAAATGCCGTAATCGGTCACGTTCGCTAGTTTCGCCGCTAGCTCTACAGCATCATCAAAGTCACCCATTTGATCGACAAGACCAAAGGATAGTGCATCTTGGCCAGTCCAAACTCGACCTTGAGCAACCTTGTCAACTTCCTCTAGAGACATATCGCGATTCTCGCCAACTAGAGAAATAAAGCGCTTGTAACCGTGTTCGATACCTAATTGGAACACTTGAGACGCGCCTTCAGAAAGGCCAGTGGTAATACCGTCACCTGAGAACGGCGATGTGCCAACGCCATCAGTGTTAATACCTAACTTGCTAAAGCCTTTTTCAAACGTGGTGATGACACTAAATATACCAATGGAGCCCGTCAGGGTTGTTGGCTGAGCAACGATTTTGTCTGCGCTCATTGAAATCCAATAACCACCAGAAGCAGCCAAACTCGACATGGATACAACAACCGGCTTACCTGCTTGCTTCAGAGCTTCTACTTCGTTACGAATCACTTCAGAAGCAAAGGCACTGCCTCCTGGACTATCTACTCGTAATACGACCGCTTTCACTTTTTCATCATTGCGTGCTTGACGCAGCAAGCTTGCGACTGTGTCACCACCAACAGTTCCGCGAGGTTGTTGACCGTCCATAATCGCGCCACTTGCTAGAACAACGGCGATGTCGTGCTGAGGTAGTGTGTAATCGGGACGAATCGTTGCAAGGTAGTCGTAGTAACCAATCGCGTTGTAGCTGTCTTTGCCGTCGCTACCAAACTGTTTTGCGAATAGAGTGCGAATGTCTTGGCGTGTCGCAAGTTCATCCACTAGCCCCAATTTGACTGCGAGCTGAGCAATATCGCCATTTACAGACTTCATCTCGTTAATCAGTTCATCCATGGTTGGATTAAGCACTTTCGCATCAATGTTTCGGTTTGTTGTTACGTCATCAACAAAAGCACTCCACAATTGAGTAACCCAGCGTGTTGCTGACTCTTTCGCCGCATCGGACATGTCATCACGAATAAACGGTTCGATAGCGGATTTATAAGTACCTACGCGAAAAACATGAGTAGAAACGTCAAGCTTTTCAAGTAACGTTTTGTAGTACATTGAGTAAGCGCTGTAACCTTTAATCAATACACCACCATCAGGTGCCAGATAAACTTTGTCAGCGTAACTTGCCAAGTAATATTGGCTTTGGTTGTAGAAATCACCTACGGCGTAAACGGGTTTGCCTGACGCTTTAAATTCGTTCAACGCTTTCGCGATGTAACGTAGTTTCGTGAGATTTGTTTCTGGCATGTCTCGCAGTGCTAGCACTAATCCAGACACTTTAGGATCGTCTTTCGCGTAGCGAATAGTATCAACGATATCGAAAAGGACGTTTTCTTTCGGTAGCTCATTACCCAAAAGGGAACCAGCAAAAGAGTCCATTGGGTTTACATAACGTCTTTGTTCGACAATTGGGCCTGAAAGGTTCATCACCAATGCCGATTCTTTTTCGACGACAGGTTGACCGTCTCCGGTATAAGTAAAGGCAAAGTAGAAAACGGCAATCATCAGCAAGAAAATTAGGTTTGCCAGTGCGAGTCTGATGAAAGTGATACTTTTCCATATCCCTTTAAATATCAAACCAATAAATTTGAAGAGTTTTTTCATCTTGTCTCCATAACGAGATAGTTACGCCGAGTCTAACAAAGTATGGGTTCTTATCTCTAAGATCTCAAAAGATAACATTTTTTTAGCTTATCACGACCACTCAACAATTGGCATATTTTCACACGAGATTGATCGGTGTTACAAAAATGTAAACGCTTGTTTGATTTTTTGGTTGAGCAGGCTTAATCTGGTCAGACCATGATAATAACAATGGATGTTAAGTGATGTCTGCCATGTACCCAAACCTATTAAAGCCACTGGACCTCGGTTTCACACAATTACGAAACCGAGTTCTGATGGGATCAATGCACACGGGCTTAGAAGAGCACAAAGAAGGATTACAGAAGCTCGCTGCTTTTTATGAAGAACGCGCGAAAGGCGGTGTCGGACTGATTGTAACCGGAGGTTTTTCTCCTAACTTACGCGGTCGTTTACACCCGTTGAGTGCTGAATTCAGCAAGCCAAAACATGCTAAAGCCCATAAAGTTGTGACAGAAGCGGTGCACAAGCACGGTGGTAAAATTGCGTTGCAAATTCTCCATGCTGGGCGTTATGCAATGCATCCATTCTCGCAAAGTGCATCTGGCATTAAAGCGCCGATTGCAAAGTTTGCTCCGAGTGAAATGAGCGACCGCCAGATAAAGAAAACCATCGACGCGTTTGCTAATAGTGCGGAGTTAGCACAGCTTGCTGGTTATGATGGCGTCGAGTTAATGGGCTCGGAAGGTTACTTGATAAACCAATTCTTATGTAAACGTACTAATATGCGTTACGACGAATGGGGTGGCAGCTATAAAAAACGTATGCGTTTTCCGCTAGAAATTGTTAAAGCGGTACGCAAGGCGGTGGGTGACAAGTTCATCATCATCTTCCGTCTTTCTATGCTGGATCTTGTCGAGCAGGGCAGCACTTTTGAAGACGTTATCGAATTGGCGAAAGCACTTGAAGAGGCTGGCGTCACGATTATTAATACGGGTATCGGTTGGCATGAGGCTCGAATTCCGACCATTGCGACTCAAGTACCACGTGGTGCGTTTACATGGGTTACGGAAAAAGTTAAACCTCACGTTTCGGTTCCTATTATCACTTGCAACCGTATAAATACGCCAGATGAAGCAGAACGCATTTTATCTTCAGGTCATGCCGACATGGTTTCGATGGCGCGCCCATTCTTGGCCGATCCTTACTTTGTTGCTAAAGCCGAACAGGAAAAAGCGCAGCTTATTAATACGTGTATTGGTTGTAATCAGGCGTGTCTAGATAACGTGTTTAAAGGTAAGCGCGCCAGTTGCTTAGTGAACCCTCTAGCGTGCTATGAAACCGAAATTGTTGTTGAACCAGCCTTTAAAAAGAAAAACATTGCAGTTGTTGGTGCTGGACCTGCGGGCTTGGCTTGTGCGACCACACTGGCTGAACGTGGCCATAAGGTTGATTTGTTCGAAAAGAACGACCGCATCGGTGGTCAGTTCCGTCTTGCGATGCAGATCCCTGGTAAGGAAGAGTTTCGAGAGACGATACGATATTTCGCTAACCGTATTGATGAAACAGGCGTGAATCTGCACTTATCGACGGAAGCGAACTATGACTTACTCACAGAATACGATGAGATAGTGATGGCATCGGGTGTTGAGCCACGTAAAGTCAATATTGATGGAATTGATAACCCAGAGAAAGTCGTCGACTATCAAACTCTCATTCGAGACAAAACGCCAGTCGGTGAGAAAGTGGCTATCGTTGGTGCTGGTGGCATTGGCGTAGATGTCGCGACCATGCTCACAGAGCCAGTTGGACAAACGTTGGATGACTGGTTGCATGAATGGGGAATCGACAAGGAGATGTCTCAGCCGGGTGGTTTATACCCTTACCCTGATGCGGTCAGCGATAAAGAAGTCTGGGTACTTCAGCGTCGTAAAGGTCGTGTAGGTAAAGGTCCGGGTAAAACGACAGGTTGGATCCATAAACGTACCCTTGAAAAACGGGGCGTACATTTAGTCGGCGGCGTGTCTTACGATAAAATTGATGATCAAGGTTTGCACATTCATGTAGACGGAAGCGCGCAGGTACTTAATGCAGACAAAGTTATCATTTGTGCTGGGCAAGAGTCTGTACGTCCGTTTGAAGATAAATGGTCTGAACTTGGAGAGAAGATTCATATCATTGGCGGAGCTGACCATGCGGGTGAACTTGATGCTGTGCGTGCGATTCGTCAAGGTGTTAAATTGGCGGTAAAACTCTAGCCTTTTAATGTGTGTGACCCGTCCTGATATGGGTTGACACTTTTTAACTAAAACGCTCGATGTACTTCATCGGGCGTTTTGTATTTTAAA
>NZ_JAWOVT010000018.1:0-69053 GCF_033340055.1 Vibrio sp. 1580 | reverse complement strand
GTCTACGTTTCGCGATCCGTGAAGGTGGCCGTACAGTAGGTGCTGGTGTTGTTGCTAAGATCTTCGACTAATTCATAACGAATTAAACGAAATCTTGCACTGTTCTTCTTTTTGAAGAAAGCGCATCGAAAAGGGAAGCTTAGGCTTCCCTTTTTCATTTCTAGATTACATTTAGTTATAAGTGTTGAAATAAAAGACGTCACTTTTTCGATTTAAAAACAGAGTTTTACCGACTTTGTTTCTTAACGCTTTTACTCACCCCTCTTAACCCTTTGATCTTTTCCTGCAGCGGTAAAATCGTTATAACCAAATATTCTGAGCGGACACCATAATGCGACTGGTAACAAGAACTATTCTTGTTTATATTGTTTGTCACAGATTAGTTTTATAGGTTTTTTGAGTATGTACGTTTGTCTTTGCCATGGTGTCTCCGACAAAAAAATTAGGAAGTTGGCGATAGATGAAGGCGTAACAGATATTAAAGGAATCAAAAAGTGCACGGCATTGGGCAGCCAATGTGGTAAGTGCATCAGACAGGCCAAGGAAATTTTAGCGGAAACTAGTTACACGGAATTTAAACAAGCCAGCTAATTGCTGTAAGTATGCAGTAATTATTTGCCTTACATTTTGACACCTTCTCATTTGCTTCTACATTTAAATGAAGCCAAAGAGGAGGGTTTTGTCATGAAAGGCGATCCAATCATCATTCAACATCTCAATAAAGTGCTCGGTAACGAGCTCGTCGCTATTAATCAGTATTTTCTTCACGCCCGAATGTATAAAGACTGGGGCTTAAAGCACCTAGCAGACAAGGAATATCACGAATCTATCGATGAGATGAAGCATGCCGATCATCTAATTGAGCGTATTTTGTTCCTTGAAGGTCTACCGAACCTACAAGATTTAGGTAAGTTGATGATTGGTGAAGATACCAAGGAAATGCTCGAGTGTGACTTAAAGCTTGAAATGGCGGCTATTCCAGATTTAAAAGATGCGATTGCCTACGCTGAAGACATTCGAGATTATGTGTCTCGAGATCTCTTCCAAGATATTCTTGAAGATGAAGAAGAACATGTTGATTGGCTAGAGACGCAACTTGGCTTGATTGAAATGTCTGGTATTGAGAATTATCTCCAAGCGCAATACGTGGACGAAGAGTAACGATACTTTCTGAGTTTGCATACTCCAATAATAGTAAGAAGAAAGAGCACCTGACTCGAAAATCAGGTGCTTAACCCCGTTATCTGGTCTAATCTCTTTTATTATCGGCTTTTTAAGGATATTGCTCGCAATCTTGCCTATGAAGTTTGATTTCTATCCGATAGAATTTATGCCCCCTTACCTAAAAATAAAAAAGAGAAACGTCCATGTCTGAAGACAACCACCAAGCAGCCACTCCAGAAGAAGAACATCGCCAAAAAGCATTGGATTACCATGCTTATCCAACTCCAGGAAAGATTGCTGTCGAACTTACAAAGCCTGCGGAAACGGCGGGTGATCTTGCCCTTGCTTACAGCCCTGGTGTTGCAGAGCCAGTGCGTGAAATCGCACAAAACCCGGATAACGTGTACAAGTACACTGCAAAAGGGAACATGGTTGCTGTTATTTCTAACGGTACCGCTATTCTAGGTCTAGGTAACCTAGGTCCACTTGCATCTAAGCCAGTGATGGAAGGTAAAGCGTTACTGTTTAAGCGTTTCGCAGGTCTTGACTCTATTGATATTGAAGTTAAGCACCGCACGATCGATGAATTTGTTGATACTGTTGCGAGCATTGCAGACACTTTTGGCGGTATCAACCTTGAAGATATTAAAGCACCAGACTGTTTTGAGATTGAAAAGCGTCTGATTGAGCGTTGTGATGTACCAGTATTCCACGATGATCAACATGGTACTGCTATTGTAACGGCAGCGGGTATGCTGAATGCAATCGAACTTCAAGGTAAGAAACTTGAAGATTCAACAATTGTTTGTCTTGGCGCTGGCGCTGCCGCTGTAGCGTGTATGGAGCTTCTGATCAAATGCGGTGCAATGCGCGAAAAAATCTACATGCTAGATCGCAAAGGTGTGATTCACACTCGTCGTGATGACCTTAATGAATATAAGCAGTTATTTGCGAACAATACAGATAAGCGCACACTAGAAGACGTAATTGAAGGTGCAGATCTGTTCCTAGGTGTATCTGGTCCAAACCTGTTGCCAGCGGAAGCGTTGAAGTTGATGGCTGATAAGCCAATCGTATTCGCATGTTCTAACCCGGATCCTGAAATCAAGCCGGAACTTGCTCACGCAGTTCGTGATGACTTGATCATGGGTACTGGCCGTAGTGATTATCCTAACCAAGTTAACAACGTATTGTGTTTCCCATTCATTTTCCGTGGTGCTCTTGATGTGCGTGCAAGTGAAATCAATGATGAAATGAAACTTGCAGCCGTTGAGGCGATTCGCGAGCTAGCAAAAGAGCCTGTACCTGAAGCCGTATTGAAGGCTGCCGGTGTTGATAAGCTAGAGTTTGGTGCGGACTATATTATTCCAAAACCAATGGATTCACGTTTGCTACCACGTGTTGCAAAAGCGGTTGCTCAGGCGGCGGTTAATTCAGGTGTAGCTCGTATCGAGATGCCTGAAAACTACATGGCAGAGTAATATATCTTTCAGATGTGATACACAAAAAATGGGACGCTATTGCGTCCCATTTTTTATGTCATCCATTTGGCTCGAGGCAAGAGTTATTACCTGAAACCTTTTATCAGGCTTTTTTATTCTTCGTCGAATGACTCAAATTCGATGCCCATTTCCGTCATCAGCGCTTTTACTTCTGTTGGAATATCATCAGGACGGTCTTTACGAAGGTCTTCATCTGTCGGAAGTGGCTGACCTGTGTACGCGTGCAAAAATGCCTCGCATAGCAATTCGCTATTGGTTGCATGGCGTAAGTTATTGATCTGACGGCGAGTACGCTCATCAGTTAGCACCTTTAAAACTTTTAGCGGGATAGAGACGGTAATTTTTTTTACTTGTTCGCTTTTTTTGCCGTGCTCTGCATATGGGCTAATGTATTCGCCATTCCAGTCAGCCATTGCACACCTTCATTTATGTAATCGGTTAAAAATAATTTAGGTGCTGATTTTAGCTGCATTTACCGCCATAAGCAAAGACATATAGACGTCTAGAAGTGTTGACGTCTCATTTTTTGACGAGTAAAGTGAACATAACAGCAAAGGAAGCGTGTTGATCACTTTATGTTACTCATTAGATATAGCGCATTCCTATTTAGAAGTCATTACCCGTGAAAGGATACACCCATGAGCACTCGCAAACCTGCGACCATTGCAGTACGCACTGGTATTGAATCAGACAGCCAATATCATGCTGTCGTTCCACCTATTTATCTTTCCACTAACTATGGTTTTCCTGCTTTTGGTGAAGTGCCCAAGTATGATTACACACGATCTGGTAATCCAAACCGCGGACTGTTGGAAAGTGCGCTATCTGAACTTGAGTCTGGAAAAGGAGCGGTTGTTACTAACTGCGGTACGTCGGCATTAAATTTATGGGTTTCCGCTTTTCTCGGCCCAGATGATCTCATTATTGCTCCTCACGATTGTTATGGTGGTACCTATCGTCTTTTTAATACCCGAGCTAACAAAGGCGATTTTAAGGTTCAGTTTGTCGATCAATCAGACGAACAGGCTTTAGATGCTGCATTGGCACAAAAACCAAAACTCATTTTGCTAGAAACTCCGTCAAACCCTCTGGTTCGCGTAGTGGATATTGCAGCTACTTGTGAAAAAGCGAAACAAGTCGGCGCGTTAGTTGCGGTGGACAATACCTTTTTGACACCCGTGTACCAAAAACCTTTAGAGCTAGGTGCGGATTTTGTTATCCACTCCACAACAAAGTACATCAACGGTCATTCGGACGTAATTGGTGGGGTAATCATCACCAACACAGAAGCGCATGCAGAAGAGCTTGCATGGTGGGGCAATTGTATTGGTGCAACGGGCACACCTTTCGATAGTTACATGACACTGCGAGGTATTCGTACGCTTGGTGCTCGTATGAAAGTACATGAAGAGAGCTCACAGCAGGTACTGGCTTACCTACAGAAACAAGCGTTAGTTAAAACTATCTATCATCCAAGCCTGCCGGAACATCCAGGTCACGACATTGCTAAAAAGCAGCAAACGGGCTTTGGCTCTATGTTGAGTTTTGAGTTTGCTGGTTCGTTTGAGCAGCTAAAGGTGTTTGTGAAAGAGCTCCAACTGTTTTCATTAGCTGAATCATTAGGTGGTGTAGAAAGTTTGATTTGCCACCCGGCATCCATGACTCACCGTGCAATGGGTGAGGAGGCACTGGCGGAGGCTGGGGTCTCTCATCAACTATTGCGTTTGTCTGTCGGTTTGGAAGATGCACAAGACCTCATCACAGATTTAGAACAAGCGTTCGCTAAAGCTACCCAGTAATAGGAGACGATAACAATGACTGTACAACGTCAGCTGCATAAGTTTGGTGGCAGTAGCTTAGCAAACCCAGAATGCTACTTACGCGTTGTGGGTATTCTCAAAGAGTATTCGACAGAAAATGATCTTGTGGTCGTCTCTGCTGCAGGAAAAACCACTAATCGCTTGATTGAGTTTTTGGAAGGGTTAAATAAAGATGGCCGAATTGCGCATGAAGCGCTTCAAAGCTTGAGACAGTTCCAAACTGAGCTAATAGAAAGCTTGTTGGAGAGTGAAGCAAAAGAAGAGCTGTTAGCTTTATTACATGATGAGTTCAGTACTCTCTCGGAGCTGACTGCACCACTCACTAATGCGCAAAAAGCTGCGGTACTGGGACACGGAGAAGTATGGTCTGCTCGCCTATTGGCCGCGTTATTATCTCAACGTTCTATCCCTGCGGTTGCACAAGATGCACGAGCGTTTTTACGTGCAGAAGCGGGAACTCAACCAGAGGTTGATCGCGCTCGTTCATACCCTTTAATTAAAGAGATCCTCGCGCAGCATAACCATAAACGTGTGGTAATTACTGGCTTTATGGCTCAGAACGAGGCAGGAGAAACCATTCTACTTGGTCGTAATGGCTCTGACTATTCTGCAACGGTCATAGGCGCGCTTGCTGAAGTCAGTACTGTCACGATTTGGAGTGATGTTGCTGGTGTTTATAGTGCCGATCCACGTTTGGTGTCTGACGCTTGTTTATTACCGTTACTTCGATTGGATGAAGCCAGTGAACTTGCTCGCTTAGCTGCCCCAGTGCTACACAGTCGTACGCTTCAGCCTGTGGCGCAAAGTACCATGGACCTTAATCTCAAGTGTAGCTATCTGCCAGAGTCGGGTTCTACTCGTATTGAGCGTGTATTGGCATCTGGTCGTGGCGCTAAAATTATTACTTCACTGGATGATGTTTTATTGGTGCAGTTGTCTTTCATGCATGGGCACGACTTCGAAAAAACACAGAGTGATGTATTACAAGCGTTGCAGCGCGCGCAATTAGAGCCACTGGCATTTGAAGCTCAATCCGATCAGCACACGCTACGCTTGGCTTACACCGCAGAAATCGCCGGTGGTGCATTGAAACACTTGCAAGAGCTTGCGGTAGAGGCAGAAATTAAGCTAAAAGAAGGTTACTCGCTCTTAGCTGCGGTAGGTGCAGGCGTTACGAAAAACGCCAATCATTGCTTTGGCTTTTATCAGAAGCTAAAGCACTCTCCGGTAGAATTTATCTCTGAAACAGACTCAGGGCTGAGCCTAGTCGCTGTTTTGCGCCGTACTGATACCGAGGCGTTGGTTCAAACGATTCATAGCCAGTTGTTCCAAGCGCAAAAACGCGTGGCAGTGGCTTTATGTGGCAAGGGTAATATTGGTTCTAGTTGGCTAAATTTATTTGCTACGCAAAAAAGTGAGCTCGAAAAACGTCATGGTATGAGCTTTGATCTTGTCGCGGTTGTGGATAGCCAAACCTATTGGTTCGATGAGCAAGGTATTGAGGCGGCGAGTGTTGCTGAACGATTTGATGATGAAAGCATAGCAAACAATGGGGATTGGCTGGCACGTTTGGGAGCGCTTAAAAGCTATGATGAAGCCGTCGTGCTTGATGTTACCGCGAGTAAAGAGTTAGCTCAGCGCTACGTAGAAATCGCACAGCAAGGCATTCATTTGATTTCCGCTAACAAAGTGGCCGGTTCCGCAGATAGCCAGTACTACCATCAGGTTCAAGATGCATTCGCTAAAATTGGTCGTCATTGGCTATACAACGCAACGGTTGGTGCTGGGTTACCGATAAACCATACCGTGCGAGATCTTCGTGAAAGTGGGGATGAAATAGTCGCTCTATCGGGTATTTTCTCGGGGACGCTATCATGGCTGTTCCAACAGTTTGATGGTTCTGTGCCATTTAATGATTTAGTCGATCTTGCTTGGCAGCAAGGTTTAACCGAACCTGATCCTCGTTCTGATTTAGATGGCTCTGATGTAATGCGCAAGTTAGTCATCTTGGCTCGAGAGTCGGGCCTAGATATAGAACCAGACAGCGTTAAAGTTGAGTCTTTGGTGCCAGAAGAATTAAGAGAACTGAGCTTAGATGATTTCTTCGATAATGGAGCGTTGTTGAGTGAAATACTTCAAGAGCGTCTGACAAAAGCACAGAGAAACGATCAAGTGCTTCGCTATGTGGCGCGTTTAGAAAAAAATGGTAAAGCAACGGTGGGAGTCGAAGCGTTATCTCGTGAGCACGCGCTCGCCAACTTATTGCCATGCGATAACATTTTTGCCATAGAGAGCAAGTGGTACAAAGATAACCCTCTGGTCATTCGAGGACCAGGCGCAGGCAGAGAAGTGACAGCCGGCGCTATTCAATCCGACCTCAACCGATTGGCTGGTTTATTTTAAAGTTGCGATTGACCTAAAAACCCTGGAATTAATCCAGGGTTTTTTATTCCCCTATCAGTGCCATACTGAAGTCATAACCCGTGCAAAATGGTGAGATGATGCTCAAGTAGAAACTTGAACTATCTTCATTATTAACTTGAGAAAAATTCATAATTACAAGGTTGACATTAAATCGTATTCAATACATTCTGTAGACATATAGACGTCTAAACGTCGATTTTAAGGATTTGTTTTCGTGGCGGAGTGCCGCAGGGAGAGTAAGATGGGATATACGCACGCAGGCCATATCGACGCCTTGAACCAGAATATTGCTGAGTTATCAGATAACATCAATGTATCGTTTGAGTTTTTTCCGCCAAGCAGCGCTAAGATGGAAGAAACACTTTGGAATTCAGTGCACCGTCTTAAAACGCTTCAACCTAAATTTGTTTCTGTGACTTACGGTGCGAACTCCGGCGAGCGTGACAGAACACACTCCATCATTAAAGAAATTAAAGCAACAACCGGATTGGTTGCCGCTCCCCATCTCACTTGTATTGATGCGACTCGTGAAGAGCTGATTAATATTGCCGATGACTATTGGAACAATGGTATTGAAAATATCGTCGCTCTGCGTGGTGATATTCCTCCAGGTGGCGGTGCGCCTGATATGTATGCCTCGGATTTGGTTGAGCTGCTGAAATCACGCCACGATTTCGATATCTCCGTTGCTGCATTCCCTGAGGTTCACCCTGAAGCTAAAAGCGCACAGTCTGACTTATTGAACCTAAAACGTAAGGTAGATGCAGGTGCAAACCGTGCTATTACTCAGTTCTTTTTTGACGTTGAGTCTTACCTGCGATTCCGTGACCGTTGTGTCGCAGCAGGAATTGACGTAGAGATTGTGCCAGGAATTTTGCCTGTATCGAACTTTAAGCAAGCTTCTCGCTTTGCGGCACAGAACAATGTGAAAGTACCAGGATGGATGAGCAAACAATTCGATGGCTTGGATGATGATCCGGTGACTCGCCAGCTTGTAGGAGCTAGCCAAGCTATTGATATGGTGCGTGTACTGAGTCGTGAAGGGGTTAAGGATTTTCACTTCTACACACTAAACCGTGCAGAGATGACTTACGCGTTATGCCATACGTTGGGTGTTCGTCCTCGCGCAGTAGTCGGTGCGTAAACCTAGTTTCAAAAAGATAAAAGGCTTGCCAAGTGGCAAGCCTTTTTCGTTTTATCAAAGCAAAAGGAGTTTAACCAATCACTTCAAGTTCAGTTAGAACTTCTTCTGCCCAAGTGATCCAAGTTTCACGTAACAGTAGGTTACGGCGAAGCGTTAGACGTTCTAGGCGAGCTTGTTTATCTAAAGTTGACGGCGTTGCGTAGTAAGCCGCTTCAATTTCTTTGTAGTGAGAAACCAGTTTGCGAGACTCTTCAACTAGCTCGGCGAGTTGGTCACGGAATGGAGCCGCTGGTTGAACGGCACATGCCATCAATTTCGCTGAAAACTCATCACGAACTGTTGGGTGTGCAGTTGGTTGATCAAACCACTCTCCTAAAGCGCTGCGACCAGCGTCTGTAATGGAGTAAACCTTGCGGTCTGGTTTGCCTTCTTGGGGTTCTAATACGCAAGTAACCAGTTCTTTCTCAGCCATTTTGTTGAGTTCACGGTACACCTGTTGGTGGCTTGCTTTCCAGAAGTAACCGATGCTAGCAGAGAATTCTTTAGTGATATCGTAACCGGTTGCGTCGCGAGTGCTAAGAACAGTTAAGATTACGTGTGGTAATGACATGTCTTCAATCCAAATGGTCAATAAACTTGTAAACAAGCTACTTATACTTTCAGCTGCGCTCTTACTGGCACTTGAGTTTTTTAATGTATAAGTAGCACCAACAATGTTGGTCCTGTCACCTTAAAGCCGTTTATCACCTAGAGAGATGGGGAGTCCCATCAAGGCTGGAGCAGGTATGATTGGATTTATGAGCTCTCAGCAGGCAAGTAGTATATAAATAATAAGCATGAAGTGGAATAGTAGGACAAAATTACCCTAAAAAACTAACATAATAATAAATAGTGTTAACTTGTGGTTTTTTATTCTTTTATTTTGGTATTTTTTGGGTCTCCAGTGGTATATTTAACTGCCTTTGTTTTGGTGCGATTATCCTGTGATAAAAAAAAGCTGAGCATTTGCCCAGCTTTCTATTAAAAATGAAACGATTAGCCTGTGTTGCGCATACCTGCAGCAATACCAGCAATCGTCACCATCAACGCTTCTTCCAAGTTTGCAGAAGCTTCTTCGGTTTGACGCGTGCGGTATAGCAGCTCTGCTTGTAGCATATTCAATGGCTCAACGTAGATATTGCGTAAGCGAATAGACTCGAGTCCCCAAGGGTCATGCTGCATCAAGTTTTCATTGTTCTCTACATTCAGTACCGCTTTGATGTCTTCTTGAAGCTGAGCACGAAGCTTTTCACCGAGTGGACGGAGCGACTCATCCACCAATCGCTCATCGTAGTAGCGAGAGATATCAATATTACACTTCGAGTACACCATTTCCAGCATGCCGAGACGAGTTGAGAAAAATGGCCATTCGCGGCACATCTCTTCGAGCAATGCTTGGTGGCCTTTATCGATCGAGTATTGAATCGCTTCACCTGCGCCTAGCCATGCAGGAAGTACCAAACGGTTTTGACTCCATGAGAAGATCCACGGGATTGCACGTAAGCTTTCTACTCCGCCCTTAGGGTTGCGTTTTGCAGGACGAGAACCAAGTGGCAACTTGCCGAGTTCGAGTTCTGGTGTTGCTTGGCGGAAGTAAGGCACGAAATCTGGCTCGCCACGAACCACATTTCGGTAAGACTCACAGCTTACTTCTGATAGCACTTCCATCAAGTCGCGCCATTCTTGTTTTGGCTCTGGTGGCGGTAACAAGTTGGCTTCCAGAATCGCACTTGCATATAGGTTAAAGCTGTTTACTGCGACATCTGGGAGTCCCAGTTTAAAGCGGATCATCTCGCCTTGCTCTGTTACACGTAAACCGCCTTTCAAGCTTTTTGGTGGTTGCGACAAAAGCGCAGCATGCGCAGGTGCGCCACCGCGACCGACTGTGCCCCCACGACCATGGAATAGAGTTAGCTCAACTCCTTCTTCCTCAGCAACTTTAACTAACGATTCCATCGCATGATACTGAGCCCAACCAGCAGACATAACACCTGCATCTTTCGCTGAGTCAGAGTAACCAATCATGACCATCTGGTGGTTTTGGATAAAACCACGGTAAAGGTCAATCCCCATAAGCTGCTTGATGACCGATTCTGCGTTGTTCAAATCGTCTAGCGTTTCGAACAGAGGACACACATCCATGCGGTAAGGGCAACCCGCTTCTTGTAGCAGTAGATGAACGGCTAGTACGTCAGAGGCAGTACGTGCCATTGAAATAACGTAAGCGCCAAACGCTTCACGCGGTTGTGCTGCAACAATCTTGCAGGTATCCAAAACCTCTTTGACGGGTTCAGACGGTTCCCAATCACGAGGGAGAAGCGGACGTTTAGATGCAAGCTCGTTAGTTAGAAAAGCAATCTTATCTTGCTCACTCCATTGTTCGTAATCACCAATACCTAAGTAGCGAGTTAGTTCAGACAAGACGTCTGAGTGACGCGTGCTCTCTTGGCGGATATCAAGACGTACAAGATGGATACCAAATGCTTTTACGCGGCGTAGTGTATCCAGTAGTGAGCCGTTGGCTATTACACCCATGCCACATTCGTTTAGTGACTGGTAGCAGGCATACAGCGGTTCCCAAAGTTGCTCGACTTTTTGCAGTGGTGCTTTAACAGCCAGCTTTTGACCGTGGATCTTAGCATCGAGAATATCTTTGGTTTCATTGAGCAGAGTGCGTAATTGCTTCAGGATCGCACGGTATGGTTCGTGCTGATCTTCGCCAGCAAGCTCACGGACTTGATCGTTTGAAACTGTCATAGACAGCTCGCTGATCAACTCGTTGATGTCATTGAGATAAAGATCGGCGGCTTTCCAACGAGACAAAAGTAAGACTTCACGCGTAACGTTGTGAGTAACAAACGGGTTACCGTCACGGTCACCACCCATCCAAGAGGAGAAGTGCACTGGGCGAGCATCAATGGGTAAACCTTCTCCAAGGTAAGATTTTAGACGGTCATTCATCTCACGTAGGAAGTCCGGTACTGCTTCCCATAGCGAGTTTTCAACGACCGCAAAGCCCCACTTTGCTTCATCCAACGGAGTTGGGCGTTGTTGTCGAATCACGTCTGAATGCCAGCCTTGGGCAATCAGTTGCTCTAGGCGGCGTTCGGTTTTTCTGCGCTCTTTAGAAGAAAGATCGCTTAGCTCCAACTTTGATAAGCACTCGTTTATCTTGACCAGTTTGTTGATCATCGTGCGGCGCGTAATTTCTGTTGGGTGAGCCGTCAATACCAATTCAATATTTAGATCACGAACCGCTTGGGCAGTGTCCAGTTTGCTCACATCGTTTTGTACCAGTTTAGAAAACAGCGAGTTAATCGCGTCTGGCTCGCAAATGTGCTCTTCACAATGGCGTGAAATCGTGTGGTATTGCTCAGCGATATTGGTGAGGTTTAGAAATTGGTTAAACGCGCGAGTAACGGGCGTTAGCTGCTCATCAGGTAGATGTTTGATTTCTTCGATCAAGCTGTCCCTGTCTGCTTGATTCCCTGCTTGAGCTGATTTGGATAATTTACGAATGGTTTCCACTTTCTCGAAGATTTCTTCGCCATGGGCATCGCGAATGGTGTTACCCAATAAGTGGCCTAACATGCGCACATTACTTTTGAGTGCGGCGTATTTCTCGTTCATTGTCGTCCTGCCTCGTAAAAAAACTACATCCATTGTCCTTGTTAAGACTCCAATCTAGCGAAAAGCACCAGTTATAGTCAAATAAAGCAGACTAAGTTTGCAATTATTCCGCTGTCTCCTGATTTAGAGCAAATTTACGGCAGCCATAGAGTAAGAAGTGAAAATTAATTACAAAATAACAAGTTAAATAAGTGTTAAGACTCGCGCTAAATTGTGAAGATAAAAAGATGCAGCTCAATCGAGCTGCACAGACTTTCGAGCTTAAACGCGTATTAACAGCAGTACTTGACCATCGCCTTTGAAAGCACATCAATTGTGGGGTCGATAAAGTCGAAGGATAGAAACTCATCCGGTTGATGGGCTTGGTCGATTGACCCAGGGCCGAGCACCAAGGTTGGACACAACTGCTGTAGAAATGGTGCTTCAGTACAGTAGTTCACGGTTTCTGAACTGGTTTGGCAGATCTCTTCAACACCACCAATAAATGGGTGGTCATGTTGGCATTCGTAACCCGGAATAGGCTCATGCAATGGAATAATCTCCAGTCTCCCAGGCCATTTCGCTTCGACTTCTTTTAATGCTCCGCGCAACATGTTCTCTAAACCATCAAGGCTAATGCCGGGAAGAGGACGCACGTCGTAATGCAGCTCACAGCAACCACAAATACGGTTAGCGCTGTCACCACCGTGAATGTGTCCAAGATTTAGGGTAGGGCTTGGAATGGCAAAACCCGGATGGTGATATTCTTTAATCAATTTGTCACGCAGTTGCATCATGGCGAACATGACTTCATGCATGATCTCAATAGCGTTAACGCCAAGCGCTGGGTCCGATGAGTGACCGGACTTGCCTGTTACGCGAATGGCATTTGCCACATGCCCTTTATGACCTCGAATTGGTACAAGGCTGGTGGGTTCACCAATGATGCAATAATCCGGCTTAAATGGGGCGTTTGCTGTGAAATGTCGCGCGCCCAACATGGTGGTCTCTTCGTCACAAGTGGCTAATACGTAAAGTGGTTTGCTCTGCTTGCTCCAATCGACTTTCTTCACTGCTTCATAAATAAAGGCGAAAAAGCCTTTCATGTCTGCTGTGCCTAAACCGTAGAAGCGGTTGTCTTTTTCCGTCAGTTTATGCGGATCAAAATTCCATCGCCCTTGATCGAATGGCACGGTATCGCTATGGCCAGTAAGTAAAAGGCCACCTTCACCCTCACCCATACGTGCGATCATATTGTGCTTGCCTGGCTCGACTTCGATCACTTCAACGCTAAAACCCAGATCTTTAAACCAAGATGCGAGTTTTTCGATGACTTTTGCATTGCCCTGATCCCAGCTCGGATCCGTGGAGCTGATAGAAGAGGTGCTGATGAGTCCTTCATAGACCTCTAGAAAAGTTGGTAATTGCATGGATTCTTCAAATCTCCTGTTGACAGACAGACCACAAAAATGTAAAACACATATTAAATCATATTTAATGAATAAAAAATCAAAATAAAGCAAAAATTAAATATGAATAGTCATTTGAGCCTTTAAGTATATGGATGTTACACAATGCTAAAAACCACGATTATTGGAGCCAGCGGTTACACCGGCGCAGAGTTAGCGTTAATGGTTAATAAACACCCACAACTCACGCTATCAGGTTTATACGTTTCCGCCAACAGTGTTGATGCGGGAAAGAGCATCGCGCAGCTGCACGGTAAGCTAGCGGGCATCATTGATATGCCAGTTTTACCACTAACGGATCCACTGCAAATCGCTCAAGAATCGGACGTGGTGTTTTTGGCAACGGCTCACGAAGTCAGCCATGATTTAGCCCCAACTTTCTTGGAGGCAGGCTGTCAGGTATTCGATTTATCGGGTGCATTCCGTGTGAAAAGTGAAGGCTTTTACGACACTTTTTATGGCTTCGAACATCAACATAACAACTGGCTAGATAAAGCAGCATACGGCTTAGCAGAGTGGAACCAAGAATCAATAAAAACCACTCCTTTGATTGCAGTAGCAGGTTGCTACCCAACCGCTTCACAGCTTGCAATCAAACCTTTATTAGAACATGCGTTGCTTGATACCAACCAATGGCCAGTGATCAACGCAACCAGTGGTGTATCAGGTGCAGGGCGTAAAGCCTCCATGGTTAACAGCTTCTGTGAAGTGAGCTTGCAACCTTATGGTGTATTTAACCATCGTCACCAGCCAGAGATTGCTCAGCACTTGGGTTGCGATGTGATTTTTACTCCGCACCTCGGCAACTTTAAACGCGGCATTCTTGCCACTATCACCATGAAGCTTGCGCAAGGTGTGACAGAAGCACAAGTGGCACAGGCGTTTGAACAAGCTTATCAAGGCAAGCCTGCGGTGCGTCTTAAAGGCGACGGTATTCCACGTATTCAGGATGTCGAAAATACCCCTTTCTGTGATATCGGCTGGAAGGTACAAGGCGAACACATCATTGTGATTTCAGCTATCGACAACCTACTTAAAGGTGCATCGAGTCAAGCGATGCAATGTCTCAATATTCATTACGGTTACCCAGAACTGACAGCGTTGCTGTAGTCGTTGAAAGAGGGAAATGCGATGACGCAAACCAATCAAGCTCCTTTAGTCATTAAGCTAGGTGGTGCAGCTCTATCATGCACTCAAACCTTAAGCCAACTTTTTGGTGCCATTGCGGCTTACCAAAAATCGGCACAGCGACAAATCGCCATCGTTCATGGCGGTGGCTACCTAGTTGATGAGTTGATGGCAAAGCTTCAGCTTGAAACCGTTAAGAAAAACGGTTTACGCGTAACGCCTTACGATCAAATTCCTGTGATTGCAGGCGCGCTTGCAGGCACTGCGAATAAGTTACTTCAAGGTCAAGCGATTGCGGACGGTCTTAACGCTGTGGGCCTTAGCCTTGCGGATGGTGGTTTGTGTCTTGTTGAAGAACTTGACCCAGAACTCGGCGCGGTAGGCAAAGCATCACCGGGTGACTCAGCACTATTACAAGCGGTGCTAAACACAGGTGCACTGCCGATCATCAGTTCAATTGGTTTAACCAAAGATGGCCAGATGATGAATGTGAATGCTGATCAAGCAGCAGTCGCGGTTGCGGGCGCATTAGATGCGGAGTTAGTCCTGTTATCAGACGTGAGTGGTGTATTAGATGGAAAAGGCCATTTGATCAAAACCCTGTCAGAGCAGCAAGCTAACTCGTTGATCGATGGACATGTGATCACCGATGGCATGATCGTCAAAGTTAAAGCCGCTTTGGAGGCCGCCAATGATCTTGGCCGTCCAATTGAAGTCGCGACCTGGCGTTACCCAGAAAAATTAGCACAGTTATTCGCTGGTGAAAGTATTGGTACTCAATTCTTGCCTCAATAAGCATCAGCAAAAGAATTCAATATTAGGAAGTCGTAGTTGGCACTGACCGCCGAGCGCAGCGCCAGTTAAGTTTGGAGAAAAAACATGAGCAAAGTGAACGTAAATAAAGTGGTAGTCGCATACTCAGGCGGTCTAGATACTTCAGTAATTATCCCGTGGCTAAAAGAGAACTACGACTGTGAAGTAGTGGCTTTCGTTGCCGATGTTGGTCAAGGTGCCGAAGAGCTAGAAGGCATTGAAGCGAAAGCAAAAGCCTCCGGTGCTTCTGAATGCTACATCGCTGACCTGAAAGAAGAAATGGTCGCAGACTACATTTACCCAACGCTAAAAACCGGCGCGTACTACGAAGGTAAGTACCTGCTAGGTACATCAATGGCGCGTCCAATCATTGCTAAAGCGCAGGTTGAAGTGGCACGTAAAGTGGGCGCGGATGCACTGTGTCATGGCTGTACAGGTAAAGGTAACGACCAAGTGCGTTTCGAAGGTGCATTCGCAGCACTAGCACCGGACTTACAAGTGATTGCACCTTGGCGTGAGTGGGACCTAGTGAGCCGTGAAGAGTGTTTGGATTACCTCGCTGAGCGTAACATTCCTTGCTCTGCGTCTCTTACTAAGATCTATTCACGTGATGCAAACGCATGGCACATTTCGACGGAAGGCGGCGTTTTAGAAGATACGTGGAACGCACCAAACGAAGACTGCTGGGTGTGGACTGTCGACCCAGAGCAAGCGCCAAATGAAGCGGAATACGTCACGCTGAAAGTAGAAAAAGGTGAAGTGGTCGAAGTTGATGGTGAAGCGATGACACCATACAACGCACTGGTTTACCTAAACGAGAAGGGCGCTAAGCACGGTGTTGGCCGTATCGATATCGTGGAAAACCGTCTTGTTGGGATGAAGTCTCGTGGTTGTTATGAAACACCGGGAGGCACCATCATGATGGAAGCGCTGCGTGCTGTAGAGCAGCTTGTGCTAGACAAATCATCATTCGAATTCCGTGAGGAGCTAGGTCTAAAAGCGTCTCACCTTGTATACGATGGCCGTTGGTTTACGCCACTATGTAAATCGATCCTTGCCGCTTCAGAAGAGCTAGCGCAAGACGTTAACGGTGAAGTGGTTGTTAAGCTCTACAAAGGTCAAGCGACAGTGACGCAAAAACGTTCTGACAACAGCTTGTATTCAGAAGAGTTCGCGACTTTTGGTGAAGATGAAGTTTACGACCAAAGCCATGCAGGTGGGTTCATCCGTCTTTACTCGCTATCAAGCCGTATTCGTGCATTGAACAGCCAGAAGAAATAATCCATTAACATCCATCTTGGATTGAATAAAGACCCGCCATTTATAGGCGGGTCTTTTGGTTTCTAAAAGCGAGTATCTAAAGTTTGTTTGAATATATATGTAAAAATATTGAATTTATACTTTATTTTTTATCGAAATTGCCGTAACGTTGACCCATAAGAAAAAGTGAGCAAATGACCATCAAATTGGTTACTACTCATTCGAGAACGTTAGAGTAAGCAATAGTCATCAGGAGAGACGCAATGGCATTATGGGGCGGAAGATTTACCCAAGCGGCAGACACCAGATTTAAAGAGTTCAATGATTCGTTGCGTTTTGACTACCGATTGGCTGAGCAAGACATCGTAGGTTCAATCGCATGGTCTAAAGCTCTGCTTTCTGTTGATGTGCTATCGGCAGAAGAACAGCAAAAACTGGAACTTGCTTTAAATGAGCTGAAGTTAGAAGTGATGGAAGACCCTCACCAAATTCTTCGCTCTGATGCAGAAGATATCCACTCTTGGGTTGAACAGCAGCTAATCAGTAAAGTGGGAGATTTAGGTAAAAAACTCCACACTGGGCGTTCTCGGAATGACCAAGTCGCCACAGACTTGAAACTTTGGTGTCGTCAGCAAGGTCAGCAATTATTGATTGCTTTAGATCGCCTACAAGCACAAATGGTCCATGTTGCTAAACAGCACCAAGGCACCGTATTGCCAGGCTATACTCATCTTCAGCGTGCTCAACCTGTAACCTTTGCTCACTGGTGCTTGGCTTATGTTGAAATGTTCGAGCGTGACTACTCTCGTCTGAATGATGCCTTACAGCGTCTCGACACTTGTCCACTTGGCTCGGGTGCTTTAGCGGGAACGGCTTATCCGATTGATCGCGAACAATTAGCACATAATCTCGGTTTCCACCGTGCTACGCGTAATTCACTCGATTCGGTTTCAGATCGTGATCATGTGATGGAACTGATGTCGGTGGCGTCGATTTCTATGCTGCACCTTTCTCGTCTTGCAGAAGATATGATCTTCTACAATTCAGGCGAGTCAAACTTCATTGAGTTAGCGGATACGGTGACATCTGGTTCGTCATTAATGCCACAGAAGAAAAACCCAGATGCACTTGAGTTGATCCGTGGTAAGACAGGGCGTGTCTATGGCGCATTATCGAGCATGATGATGACAGTTAAAGCCTTGCCATTGGCGTACAACAAAGACATGCAGGAAGATAAAGAAGGGTTGTTTGACGCTTTAGATACATGGAACGACTGCATGGAAATGGCAGCTCTGTGTTTTGACGGTATTAAAGTGAATGGCGAGCGCACACTAGAAGCGGCGAAACAAGGTTACGCAAACTCGACGGAGTTAGCTGATTACCTAGTGGCGAAAGGCATCCCATTCCGTGAAGCTCACCACATCGTCGGTGTCGCGGTCGTTGGTGCTATTGCTAAAGGTTGTGCGCTAGAAGAGCTGTCTATCGAAGAGTTAAAAGCCTTCTCAGAAGTCATTGAAGCGGATGTGTATGACATTCTGACTATCGACTCGTGTTTGGAAAAGCGTTGTGCTTTGGGTGGTGTTTCGCCTCACCAGGTCGCTTACGCGGTAGAACAAGCGGATAAGCGCCTGAGCCAGCGTGACAGCTCGGCGGTGAAAGTGCGTCCTGCACGTTTGACGGACATTGAAACGTTGGAAGGTATGGTTGCTTACTGGGCGAACCTTGGTGAGAATCTTCCGCGCTCTCGTAATGAGCTCGTGAGAGATATTGGCTCTTTCGCGGTGGCTGAGCATCATGGTGAAGTGACGGGTTGCGCTTCTCTATATGTGTATGACTCAGGGTTGGCTGAAATACGCTCTCTTGGTATCGAAGCGGGCTGGCAAGGCCAAGGGCAGGGCAGTGCGATTGTGAACTATTTGGTTGAGAAAGCGCGCCAGATGGCGATCAAGAAAGTCTTTGTTCTAACGCGAACGCCTGAGTTCTTTATGAAGCAAAGCTTTTTACCGACATCGAAGTCATTACTGCCGGAGAAAGTTCTGAAAGATTGCGATCAGTGCCCACGTCAACATGCATGTGATGAGGTAGCGCTTGAGATCAATTTAATGGAGCAAGTGATCCAAAAAACGCATGTGGCATGAACTGAAGTTGTGGAGTGATTTTATTAGCATTCAATGACATAGTCATTTTCCTGTTTACTTACATCAGTATTCGCTAAAAAAATCGAAAAAATTTGGAACCTTTGAGAGGAAGCCCGGTCTATTAAAGTACCACTGCTTTTTCTTAGAAGAATCTAAGAGAGCCCCAGAACTGACATTGGTTTTGGGGCTTTTTTCTATCTGTCACTTTTCTCTTTTTTATTCGCCTTTTTTTGTCCCTTTCGACGTTGCCAAGGCAAGATGACAAAACGCATCCATAAGTGTAGAAACAACAAAACGTTGAAAGCGAAGCCGGCAAAGATCAAAGCGATCGACTCGATGCTTTGTGGATCATCTTTGAGCGTAAACCACCACACAATCCAACACAGTACAGAAAGTACCGTCAATTGATCCAAGCATCGTTGGCAACGTCCAAGTTTTTTCCAAAACCAATGTTCCTCGCAGCGGCGACAAGTCATAGTGTTTTCCAAACCATTAGTGTTGCTTCAGATTATATATCTAACTAAATGGTGGAAAGCGTTTCTTACACGGGCTTAGAGCGCCATGACACAACCAAAAATGGAAAGTTTTGTGGCACGTAATTGATGTATGGTGCTCTGTCAGTCTTTAACAGGAAATATAATTATGTCGACAGAGTTGAAACTTGCGCTAAGTATCGCTGGTGGGTTCTTTATGATCGGTGTTGTCGCGATTTGTATGGTCAGTCGCTATGCAATGATGGCAGCGTAAGAGAGATTTCATTGCGCCAAAGTAGTAAAGCAAAGCCTCGTTGATGACGAGGCTTTGCTTTATATTTAGATAGAAGCCTGAAAGCGTTAGCAGCCTGGGCCGCAGTCAAGACAATGTTTCACTATTTCTGGCCCTAAGTGTAGTTTTGCATTCAAATCACGTAGAGCGGTGCGGACGCCTTCTTCAATCACTGGGTGATAGAAGGGCATATCTAACATCTCAGAAATCGTCATCCTATTTTGGTGCGCCCACGCTAAAAGGTGCGCAAGATGCTCTGCATTCGGGCCCATCATTTCTGCACCTAAAAAACGTCCGGTGCCTTGCTCTCCGTAGACATGCAGAATACCTTTATTACGAAGCATGACGCGCGAACGTCCTTGATTTTCAAACGAGACTTCACCGGTTGCGAAACATCCACATGTGCCTAGACGTGTTTCTAGTTGCTTATATGTTTCTCCAACCATAGCAATTTGAGGGTCGGAGAACACGGCTGAAATTGGTGAACGACGCAGACCCGCACGAATATCTGGGAAACGGCCTGCGTTGTCTCCAGCAATACGGCCTTGGTCAGCGGCTTCGTGCAACAGTGGAATTTGGTTACTTGCATCACCTGCAATGAAGATGCTCTCTACCGAAGTTTGCAATGTATAGTGATCCGCCGTTGGTACGCCACGTTCATCGAGAGCCACATTGGTGTTCTCGATCGCCAGCTTATCGACGTTTGGACGACGACCCGTTGCGGCCAATACGTAATCGACAACGAAAGTTTCTAATTCGCCATCATGGTTGATGAATTGGATTTCGACCTTGTCTTCGCCGTCCTTGTCTGACGAAGCAATGCGTTTCATGCTTTCGACTTTTACATCTGCATCAAGGTAGAACTCTTCCTTAAAGGCTTTATCTGCATACGCCATCACCTCTGGGTCTGTCAGTGGGCCCACTTGTCCTCCAAGGCCAAAGAGCTTCACGTTCACTCCTAGGCGGTGTAAAGCCTGACCCAATTCAAGGCCGATGACTCCTGGGCCAAATACTGCCACGGACTCTGGTAAGTCATCCCAGTCAAATACATTATCGTTAATCACTAGGCGATCACCCAGTTCATTCCAAGCTGCCGGATATGTCGGACGAGATCCTGTCGCAATAACAATGCGCTGTGCGGTGACCTGAGTATGATCATCTATGATGAGAGTGTGGTCATCGGCAAACTTCGCGTAGCCCGATAGTTTGTCTTCAGCGGGAATATCATCGACACTTTCAAGCACAAAGCCAACAAAACGATCGCGTTCGCGCTTTACACGATCCATAACTTCTCGTCCGTTAATTCGTACTTCACCTTGCGGGTGTATCCCAAATCCAGGTGCTTTTTCGATTTGATGAACACTTTCTGCTGCCGCAATTAACAGCTTAGACGGCATGCATCCGACACGAGCACAGGTTGTTCCGTAGGGACCGCCCTCAATCATTACCACGCTGTTGGTATGAGCTTTTGCTGCTCGATAAGCACCAAGACCAGCCGTCCCGCCACCAATAATCGCTACGTCGACATTAACTTGTTTCATCGTGAACTCTCGCTTTTGTTTTAAGCCAAGCTAGCTACATTGAGCTTGGAGAGTGAATTGGATAGTTGAATCTGGATAAGTAGTCACCTTATTGGCAGATGACTACTTATCTAGACTAGTAGAAGAAGTGGTTTAGGGTTGGCCTCCGAGCCAAAGGCACCGGAGACCGAGGGTGTAGGCTTTGGACAGCTTAGCCTAGATACGCTTCTAGCTCTTCGCTACCGCCGATGTGCTTGCCACCGATAAAGACTTGTGGAACAGTCGTGCGACCAGATATAGCTCGTAGACTAACTGTTGTTGCGTCTTTACCCAGAATCACTTCTTCATATTGAAGACCGTGGTCAATCAGATTTTGTTTCGCTTTCATACAGAAAGGGCAGCCTGGTTTAGTGAACACCGTGATGGATTCTTGCGTTTTGTAGTCAGGCGCTATGTAGTTTAGCATCGTATCTGCGTCTGACACCTTGAATGGGTCGCCTGGTTCGTTTGGCTCAATGAACATTTTTTCCACTACACCATCTTTTACTAGCATGCTGTAACGCCATGAACGTTTGCCAAAGCCGATGTCGTTTTTATCCACTAACATACCCATGCCATCGGTGAATTCACCATTACCATCCGGGATGAAGGTAATGTTTTCTGCTTCTTGGTCTTGTTTCCATGCATTCATCACGAACGTATCATTGACCGAGACACAAATAATCTCATCCACTCCGTGCTCTTTAAATACAGGGAACAATTCGTTGTAACGAGGTAGATGGCTTGATGAACAGGTTGGAGTAAATGCACCCGGTAAGCTAAATACGATGACGGTCTTACCTTTAAATAGCTCATCGGTCGTTACATTCATCCAAGAGTCACCTTGACGAACTGGAAAAGTAACTTGAGGGACTTGTTGACCTTCTTTAGATACAAACATAATGATTTCCTTTAACTATTTTAAATTATGCGTATAGAGCTTAGCGTTTTTCGTCGCTCTGTTTCGTTTTGTTGAGCCCATTATTGTAAAAATCCTTTGATAGCTCTAATCGTTTGGTGTTATGGTTTTGATAGGCATTAGCTATTGTTAAAGAAGCGAAGCGTGAATTATGAATATTCGAGATTTTGAGTACTTAGTTGCACTTGCGGAACATAAGCACTTTCGCAAAGCGGCAGAGGCATGTTTTGTTAGCCAGCCAACATTGAGTGGGCAAATTCGTAAACTAGAGGATGAACTCGGGACCACGCTTTTAGAGCGAAGCAGCCGACGTGTTTTGTTTACCGATTCAGGGTTACAGCTGGTGGAGCAGGCTAAACGCATCTTAAGTGAAGTGAAAACCTTCAGAGATATGGCAAGCGGTCAAAGCGGAGCCATGACTGGACCGATGCATATTGGTTTCATCCCGACGGTTGGGCCTTATCTATTACCCAAAATTCTGCCGCAGATAAAAGAAGCATTTCCTGAGCTGGAGCTATTTCTGCACGAAGCTCAGACACATCAATTAGTGCGTCAATTGGAAGAAGGCAAACTAGATTGCTTAGTTTTAGCTTCGGTTGATGAAACTGCGCCATTTAAAGAGATCGAAGTGTATCAAGAGCCATTAAGTGTCGCAGTGCCATGTGACCACGAGTGGGCCTCTCTCGACCATGTTGATATGTTGGAGCTGAATGGTAAAACCGTTTTAGCGTTGGGAGACGGCCACTGTCTGCGAGATCAAGCGTTAGGTTTTTGTTTTGCCGCTGGTGCAAAAGACGATGAGCGTTTTAAAGCCACCAGCTTGGAGACGTTACGCAACATGGTTGCTGCCGGTGCGGGGATTACGTTATTGCCTCAGCTTTCTATCCCTAATGAGAAGCAAAAAGATGGCGTATGCTACGTACCAGCTGTTAACCCAACCCCCTCGCGTAATATCGTTCTCGTATACCGTCCGGGCTCACCATTACGAGCTAGGTTTGAAGCTTTGGCGGCGAAGATTAAAGAAGTATTGGCTTCTTATCCTTCATTGAACGCCGCGGCGTAAAAGCCGACATAAAAAAGGGAGAGCTTGATGCTCTCCCTTGTGCTTTTGTGATTTAGAACAGTTCTTCTGCGCCAGAGCCTGAAGAGTAAATACTATCTTCTAAACGGTCGCCAGCGTATTCGGTAGGCTCCGTGCCTTTTTCAAAGTATTCGAACATTGATGTGCTATCTACCTTGTGCGTTAGCATACCGCTGTTGCGATCAATACGAACTCGAATAATATCCTCTGGAATATTTTTACCTTGCTCCGGCGTCCCTTCTAGCGCAACACGCATGAAGTCAATCCAAGCAGGCTCTGCGGTTTTCGCACCCGACTCGGCACCAGAAATTTGGCCTTGCCCTAGGTTGCTGTTAACAGTGGTGCGGCCAAGTGCACGTGAGTGATCATCAAAGCCAACCCAAGCTATCGCAACGACACCAGGTCCATAGCCATTGTACCAAGCATCCTTGGAATCATTCGTTGTACCCGTTTTACCCCCGATATCTCGACGACCAAGTTTTTGCGCGCGCCAGCCTGTACCATTCCAACCTGTGCCTTCACGCCAGTTACCGCCACCCCAAATGTTGCTGTACATCATCTCACGCATTAAGAATGCATTCTGTTCAGAGATAACTTGCGGTGCATATTGAGGTTCATCATTTTCAAGGGCATTGTCTGTTGCAAGGCCATCAATTGCGACGTCTTGTTCGCCAAATTCATCAGCGTAGCGATTTTCTGGCTGCTCGCTCATTTGCGGACAATCCTTATGACAAACACTCTTTGGATTGGCTTTAAACAGTACTTCACCGAATGCATCTTCCACGCGTTCTACATAGAATGGTTCAACGTAATAACCACCGTTCGCAAACACAGAGTAACCTTGTGCCACTTTCATTGGTGTTAAGCTGCCAGCTCCGAGTGCGATGGTCTCTGAGCGCGGTACTTGGTTAATATCAAAACCGAAACGAGTAAGGTACTGACGTGTCTCCTCGAGGCCAACTTCACGGAGTGTACGCACTGCCATGACGTTTTTTGATTGAGCTAAGCCGAGGCGAAGACGCGTTGGACCACCATAAGTCGGTGGTGAGTTTTTTGGTCGCCAAGCTGAACCAGAACCTGCATCCCACTTGTTAATCGGCGCATCGTTAATCAAAGTGGCTAGAGTCAGCCCTTTGTCAATTGCTGCCGAGTAGATGAAAGGCTTGATACTTGAACCAACCTGACGCACTGACATGGTTGCACGGTTAAACTTGCTGTGAACAAAGTTGAAACCACCAACCAGCGACAATATCGCGCCATTTTCTGGGTTCATCGCAACAAACGCGGTGTTTGCTGTCGGCACTTGGCTCAGTTTCCAGCTCAGTGTTGTGTTGTCATCTTCATCGGTTTCACTTACTTCGCGAACCCAAACTTGTTGACCTGTCGCTAGCACATCATGCGCTGACTTTGGTGTTGAGCCTTGGCGGTTATCAGTAATGTACTTACGCGCCCAGTGCATTCCAGTCCAAGGGATGGTTTGCTCTTCATGGTTCTTAACCCATACTTGTGCCGTCTTATCATCGACTTTCGTCACAACCGCAGGGTAAAGGTCACCATAAGTTGGCTGTTTCTTCAGGTGCTTTTCTATTTGCTCATTGTCCCAGGCCGCTTCCCCTTCTTTCCAAAGCACACTTTCTGCACCACGGTAGCCATGACGTTCATCGTATGACAAGAGGTTATTTACCGCAGACGTATTTGCAGCATCTTGCAGTTTAGAATCCACAGTCATGTAGATATTCAAGCCAGAGGTATAAGCTTCTTCTTCACCGTATTCTTTTACTGCCCATGCACGAGCCAACTCTGCTACGTAAGGTGCGGAAAGCTCAATCTCAGCGCTATGATAACGCGCCACAATAGGCTCATTGCGTGCTTCGTCATACTGCTCTTGTGTAATGTATTTCTCATCAAGCATTCGCATTAATACAACGTTACGGCGTTTTGTTGCGCGCTCAAGAGAGTAAATTGGGTTCATGGTTGATGGCGCTTTTGGCATACCAGCGAGTGTTGCAATCTCACTTAACGTCAATTCATCAAGGCTCTTGCCAAAATACACTTGAGCGGCAGCACCAAAGCCATATGAGCGGTAACCAAGGAAGATTTTATTGACATAAAGCTCCATGATTTCTTGCTTACTTAAAAGCTGCTCAATATGGATAGCAATAAAAATCTCTTTAATCTT
Source organism: Vibrio sp. 1580 (assembly GCF_033340055.1). Lineage (NCBI taxonomy): Bacteria > Pseudomonadati > Pseudomonadota > Gammaproteobacteria > Vibrionales > Vibrionaceae > Vibrio > Vibrio sp. 1580. Next base: position 44,040 of record NZ_JAWOVT010000018.1, on the reverse strand, counting down.
ACGCATGATCTTCTTCTCATTAGATAAGAAGAAGTTACGAGCTAGCTGTTGCGTAATCGTACTTGCACCCTGTTTAGCCGAGCCTGAAACCGCAACAACAACAGCTGCACGAGTGATGCCGATAGGGTCGATACCAGGATGCTCGTAGAAACGGCTATCTTCGGTTGCGATGAGCGCGTGAATTAAGTCTTGAGGAATTTCGTCATAAGTAACAGGAATACGACGCTTTTCACCGAACTGTGCGATCAGCTTCCCGTCTTGACTAAACACCTTCATAGGTGTTTGTAATTCAACGTCTTTTAGAGTTGCAACATCTGGCAATTCAGGCTTCACATACTGATAGAAGCCAAATATTGTGGTGACTCCAAGAATTATGCAAATCAATGTTAAAAATAATAAACGCTTTATGAACTTCACCGGAGAATCCCTGATTGGTTGAGGCTGTGTAACGGCAAACCCTTGTACTCTTAGGTCAAAAATTTAGCACATAAGAGATATTAACTCTTATTTGGATGCTAATAACAACCTTTGCACGAAGAAATTTCGGAGCGAGAGTAAGAGATGGATAAGCTAATCGTTACCGGCATCGATATAGGCCATAACAGCCTCAAAGCCGTAGTACTTAAACCCACAGGCAACAATTACGCTCTGTTGGGTTACAAAGAAATATTACTAAAGGAAGGTATTGTCGCTGAAAATAACACCATAAATCATCAAGAAATTGTAAAGACCCTCAAGCAGATAAAAAAAGAACTGCCTTTTGGCGCTAAAAAAGTTGCGATTTCAGTTCCTGATAACTCGGTAATTAGCAAGAAACTGCAAATAGAACAAAATCTTGAAGAGAGTGAAGTTGAGTTTGCAGTGATACAAGCCTTTTCTCATCAATCGCCATTCCCTGTCGAAGAGCTGAGTTTAGACTTCGTTCGTCTTCGCGCGGAGGGCGGGCAGAGTGGCAGTGATAGCTATCAAGTGTTTGCGACAAGAAAAGATGTGGTAGAAGGCCGAGTTGATGCATTACAAAAGTCCGGACTAAAACCTGTTTTAGTGGACGTGCATTCGCAAAGCCTTGGTCATATCTGGAAGCTCACCGCCGATCGCTTTCCTGACAAAAACAAATACTGCTTACTCGATATTGGCACCTTATCGAGCTCCTTCACCATGTTTACCGAACAAGGTGAACTGTTTCACAAAGAGTTTGCTTACGGCACACGCGGAGCAAACAGCGCTTCTCCAGTCGATTTTCTGTCCGATGATGCTCAGGAGAAAACAGAGCTGTTTAACCGTCAAATCGTAGAGCGAGTAAAGCGCCAGATGCAGCTCTATACCTCAATCAATGGCTCACAAAACATCAAGGGTATCTGGTTATCAGGGGAAGGGGCCTCCACTCCCATGCTCGCAGAGGAGTTGTCTCAACAATTGTCGTTAGAGTGTGAATTGCTAAATCCGCTAGGGCTATTTGAGATGAAGGTGTCTAAGCGTAAGCGTCGTGCTGTGGATTGGCAGCATTTCTCAACAGCAGCCGGACTGGCCGTTCGTGGCATTCATTGGCTAGGAGGCGCCCGTGCTTTATCGCATTAATTTACTTTCTTGGCGAGAGAATCAAAGAGAAGAGCACCGACGTCGTTTCATCAGTTTGGTCGCATTAGGCATGTTGGTCGCTGTTGGCATCCAGTGGGGTATTGGAAAGTTTTTTGAGTACCAACAAGATCAACAACAGGAGCGGCTCGATTACCTCACTCACTACATTGCCGAACTCGACCAGCGTATTGAAGCAATGAAAATTGCAGAGCAAGAGCACAGCAAAATCCTCGAACGTCTAAAGGTCGTTGAAGGTTTACAAAACGGACGAAACAAAACGACCGAGTTCATGAACTTAATGCCTGCCGTTATCCCTGAAGGTGTATATGTCGACAAGATCAAAATGAATGATCTGGAAATTGAGATCTCTGGGATCTCAGATAGCACTCCAAAACTTGCCACGATGCTGGACAACATGGAGCGCTCGGCCAAGTTGAACGACGTAGAAATGCATTCCATCGTTCACGGCAAAGCCCGTTTTGGGAAAGAGTTTCAAACATTCAAAGTGTCTTTCATGTTCAAAGTAACGGAGAAGAAATTGGAGGCTCAACGTGGTTGATTGGCAGGATCTCGAAATAGATGAAATGGCCGAGTGGCCATTGTTGCCCCAGATTGTAGTAATCGCGCTTCTGATCATGGTGATTCAAGGCTTAGGTTATTGGTTTTACCTTAAACCGAAAGACGAACAGTTGAATCACTTGATCCAGCAGGAGCAGACACTCAAGGTGGCATTGAAGATCAAAGCGAACAAAGTGGCAGCGTTGCCTCAGCTTCAATCTCAATTGGATGAACTTACCACCCGTTACGAGTTATTACTGCAGCAACTGCCTGCGCAAAAAGAGCTGGCTACAATGCTCGCTTCAGTGAATGAACTTGGCATCGACAATAAGCTGACTTTCACTCGAATCGACTGGGGCGAAAAACAATCAGAGCACTTCCTTTATCGTCTCCCTTTAAACATAGAGTTAACGGGCGACTTTCATGACATAGGCCATTTTTCTCAGGCGATAGCGACGCTACCTCGAATCATCACGTTTAAAGATGTGACTTGGCAACGTGTCAGCCAAGAGAGCGAAACCCTGCACTTTCGGGTGCGCGCTAACACCTATCAGTTTAAGCCGGAGGAGACGAAAAATGACAAGTAAGTCTTTGTTGCTGGTACTGATGGGTTCTCTATTGATGGGTTGCCAGGCGAATGATGAATCATTGACGGATTTTATTCGAGGAGTGGAAACACAGGCGCGTCGAGAGGTCGAGAAGCTTAAGCCCGCAGACAAGTATGTTGCAGTCACGTACGCACCGGAAGTACAGCGTGCACCCTTTGAATTACCCAAAGAAGCCACTATCGCGACTCAGCCAGTTGCAAGAAAAGATTGTTGGCAACCGCCCTCAAGAAGGCGAACTGGTAAATTAGAAAAATTCCCATTAAGCCAATTACGTTTGAAAGGTGTCATGGGCATGGATAACACGGTTTCTGGCCTCGTTCAGGCTCCCAATGGCACCGTCTATAAAGTTAAGCCGGGTCAATACCTCGGACGCAATAATGGCAAAGTGACCCATGTCAGCCACTCCTACTTGTTGATTAATGAAACGTTGCCCGACGGCTTAGGATGTTGGCAAAAACGTAAAGTTAAGTTGGCTTTGAGATAGCCCCATTTATTTTTGATATTGAGTAATGAAAATGAGACAAGGATTAACACGTACACCAAGGATACTTACTGGGCTCTTCTCCTTATGGTTGTTTGTATTTTTAGCCCCTTTAGCGGCAGCTGAAGAAGTTTCGTCCAATGCCCTAAAAAGTATCGACTTTCGAACTAATAAAGATAAAGACGCCGTGATTGTCGTCGAATTGTTGTCACCGGCCGCGATTGTAGATATCAAGCGTGTACAGGAAGGGTTAAGTATCGATTTGCTTAACACTTCAGTAAAAGACGAGCAATTGTATCTCCTAGACGTGAAAGATTTTTCGACTGTGGTTGAGAGCGTAGAAGTGTTTCGCGACACCTCGACGACGCGCTTGGTTGCGCACATCAATGAAGAATACACGCATGATTACCGTTTAACGGGGCGTTTTTTGGAAATCAAAGTAGCGAAGATCAAACCCAATGAGAAAGCCCCAGATAAAAGCATTTTAGAAAGAGAAGGTAAGCTTATTTCGATTAACTTCCAAGATATTCCTGTGCGAAACGTCTTGCAGCTTATTGCTGATTACAACCAATTCAATTTGGTTGTCTCCGACTCTGTAGAAGGCAACCTCACGCTTCGTCTTGATGGTGTCCCTTGGCAGCAAGTGCTGGATATTATTTTGCAAGTTAAGGGGTTAGATAAGCGTGTTGATGGCAACGTGATTTTAGTTGCTCCGACTGATGAGCTGGACTTGCGTGAGAAGCAGCAGTTAGAAAAACAAAAACTGACGGAAGAAATGGGAGAGCTTTCATCTGAAATCATCAAAGTTAACTTTGCTAAAGCATCAGACATTGCGGAGATGATCAATGGTGAAGGAAATATCAGCATGCTGTCAGAGCGCGGCAGTATGACCATTGATGAGCGAACTAACTCGTTATTGATTAGAGAGTTACCTGAAAACATCGAGGTGATTCGAGAAATTATTGAGTCTTTGGATATTCCAGTTAAACAGGTTCAAATTGAGGCGCGTATTGTGACCATCAATGAAGGTAACATGGACGAGTTAGGGATTCGTTGGGGTTTTACGTCTATTAATGGCAGTAATACAGTGGGCGGTTCTATTGAGAACAACCTCGCCACGATCGGTCTCTATAATGGAGAAGGGGGTGATGACGGTGATGGAGTAGGGATCGATGACTTCCTAAATGTAAACTTAGCTGCAACCAGTCCGAATGCGACCAGCATTGCTTTTCAGGTCGCAAAGTTAGGTTCAGACACCTTGTTGGATCTTGAGCTTTCTGCTCTGCAACAAGAGTCTAAAGCTGAGATTATCTCGAGCCCACGTTTGATCACTACCAATAAGAAACCAGCCTATATCGAACAAGGTACAGAGATACCTTACCTAGAGTCATCATCAAGTGGTGCAACGACGGTGACGTTCAAAAAGGCGGTATTAAGTTTGAAGGTAACCCCGCAAATCACACCGGATAACCGCTTAGTATTGGATTTAAGTGTCACGCAAGATAGACCAGGACAAGTCGTGAAGACAGGCACTGGTGAAGCTGTTGCGATTGATACTCAACGTATCGGGACGCAAGTGTTAGTGAATAACGGTGAAACGGTCGTTCTTGGTGGTATTTTTCAGCACAGCATTACTAACTCGGTGGACAAAGTGCCTTTGTTGGGCGATCTTCCGCTATTAGGTGCGCTTTTTCGTCGAAGTTATGAAAATGTTGGTAAAAGTGAGCTGTTAATTTTCGTCACGCCTAAGGTGGTGATTCAGTAGTTCTGTCTCGGGAAAAACTGATTAAATCAAAAATAAAGTTGCAATAGTGGCACCATGCTTGGATAATTTCGGGTCTTATCACGAATTATCTGTGAGGAACTGGTGCCACAAGCCTTGTAGAACAGCAGTTTAGCTGTGTTTTCTTGTGGCGATCTTATTGAATCAATGTTGTAAATTACTGCTAAACATGGCTGAGAAACGTAATATTTTCCTTGTTGGCCCAATGGGCGCCGGCAAAAGTACAATTGGTAGACATCTAGCACAGCAACTGCATATGGAGTTTGTTGACTCCGATACAGTGATCGAAGAACGCACTGGTGCAGACATCTCTTGGGTTTTTGATGTAGAAGGTGAAGAAGGCTTCCGCAAGCGTGAAGAAGCGGTACTTGAAGACCTAACACAAGAGCAAGGCATCGTGCTTGCGACTGGCGGTGGCTCTGTTAAGAGCAAAGAAAACCGCAATCGTCTTTCGGCACGTGGTGTTGTTGTTTACTTAGAAACGACGATTGAAAAGCAACTTGCGCGTACAAACCGCGACAAGAAGCGTCCTTTACTTCAAACGGATAACCCTCGCGAAGTATTGGAGCAATTAGCTGAAGAACGTAATCCTTTATATGAAGAAGTAGCGGATTACACTGTTCGCACTGACGATCAAAGTGCAAAAGTGGTAGCCAACCAGATCGTAAAAATGCTAGAAGAGAGATAAGTCTTTATCTTTTTTTTAATTGGAGCAAACCGATGGAACGGATTACGGTCAACCTAGCTGAGCGTAGCTACCCAATCTCTATTGGCGCCGGGTTATTTGAGGACCCGGCGTACCTCTCTCAAGTTCTCTCAAACAAAAATGCAAAACAAAAAGTTGTTGTGATCAGTAATGTCACAGTGTCGCCTTTGTATGCAGACAAAATTTTAAAGCAACTCGAGCAGCTCGGTTGTAGTGCATCCTTGTTAGAATTGCCTGACGGTGAACAGTACAAAAACTTGGATGTATTTAATCAAGTAATGAACTTCTTACTGGAAGGGAGTTATGCTCGTGATGTTGTGATCATCGCGTTAGGTGGTGGTGTTATTGGCGACCTTGTGGGTTTTGCGTCTGCCTGTTACCAGCGTGGGGTCGACTTTATTCAAATACCGACCACATTACTATCCCAAGTGGACTCTTCGGTTGGTGGAAAAACCGCGGTTAACCATCCGTTGGGTAAGAACATGATAGGTGCGTTTTACCAACCTAAAGCCGTGATCATTGATACCAACTGCCTGTCGACGTTGCCTGAACGTGAGTTCGCTGCGGGTATCGCCGAAGTCATTAAGTACGGCATTATTTACGATGCAGATTTTTTTGTATGGTTAGAAGACAATCTTGAGCGCTTGTATGCGTTGGATGAAGAAGCACTAACTTATGCGATCGCACGTTGCTGTGAAATAAAAGCGGAAGTGGTGGCTCAGGATGAGAAAGAGTCGGGCATCCGTGCTTTGCTTAACTTAGGTCACACCTTTGGTCATGCGATTGAAGCGGAACTTGGTTATGGCAATTGGCTGCATGGTGAAGCGGTATCTTCCGGCACTGTTATGGCGGCCAAAACGTCGCATCTACGCGGTCTGATCTCGGAAGAGCAATTTGAGCGTATTGTTGCGATTTTGCGTCGTGCAAAACTGCCTGTGCATACTCCAGACAGTATGAATTTCGATGACTTCATCAAGCACATGATGCGAGATAAGAAAGTCCTCTCTGGTCAATTACGATTGGTTTTGCCTACAGGCATTGGCACTGCCGAGGTAATTGCTGATACGACGCAAGACGTACTCAAACAGGCGATAGACTTCGGTCGCGATATTTAACCTTGTAATGGCGCCTTTGGGCGTCATTCTTGTAGTGTATTAAGGTTATTAGATGAGTGTTGCTCACGTACTGGAATTAGATTCTCAAATCGAGTTGCTTGATAGATTAGGTCTACTGACTAACTTTGGTTCCAATCTCATTGCGATTAATGGTCATGATGGGTACGGGAAATCTTGGCTAGCGCAGCGATACCTTGAAGTGGGTGCCAGTAACAAGAATCAATGTTTGTTACTTTGTCATTCTAATCAAGACGATGTGCAGCATCGCGTCCTTATTTTGAGTCAACTGGTTTCAGACGCATTGTTTAATCAGCAAGAGCCTTTACTTGATAGCCTTGAAAGGCTTTTAGGTGATGAGCCGTGTGACATTGCAATTGTTGTAGATGATGCGCATTTATTGAGTGAGACACTTATCTCTGAGCTTTGGATGCTGGTCTTAGAGGCGCACCATAAGCCAAATTGGACCATCAATATCCTACTGTTTACACAGTCTGGACGTTTAGAAGGTTTGCTAGCACGTCTCAGTTATGGACAAGAGATAAAGCCTGTTGAGCTTGATATTGATATGTTGTCCGAAGTGGAAGCTCGTCGTTTCTTTGAGTCACTTGTTGCGCGCTACGTCGATGATGAGTCTGAGAAACGGGTTCGAGATGCATTTAAAAAAGTCGACCCAGTACCGGGTGACATCATGGCGTTAGGAGAGATGAAAGTGGAAAAAAGGATCATTATCCGCTCGATTGTCGGTTCACCCCTGAATATTGCGTTGGTGGTATTAGTATTACTGTTGCTTGCTGCTGGTGGCTATTGGTGGATGCTTAGTCAACCAAGTCCTGATGATAAAGCGCAGCAAATTGCTGGCAGTTTAGAGCAAACGGCTATTCCAACTTTTGAAGAGTCAGGAATCAGTGCAGCGCAGTCTTCACTGCAACCTGTAACCGATGGCTCTAGCAGTCTTGATAAGTCTGGTGCGGTTGATGATTCTGATTCATTACCGCCAGCAGTGACAGAAGAAGTAGCGAGCGTAGGCAGTGATGACAATCAACAAAGAGTGGTGATTGAGTCGAATGTGGTCGATGCATTGCTTGAAGGTAAAGCTGATTCAGCAGACACAAAAGCGATTGATGATGTCGTAGGTACTGAGAAGACAGAAACCGCCGATGAAACTAGCTCCCCTTTGATTAAAGTCGTAAAACCGAATCAAGATATGACGCAAGCACCTGCTCAGTCAGAAGAGGGTGAGGCAAACCAACCTGTTGTGAAATTTTCATTTGCTCGTGAAGAACTAAAAGCGCTATCGCCAAGAGCGTATACTTTACAACTCGCGGCTATGACCTCAATGGAAGATGTACAATCCTTTCTCAATGAGCATCAACTGAATAATCAAGTGCGAATTTATCCTACTGTTCGTAATGACACCGAGTGGTATATCATCACATATCAAGATTATCCGACAATTCAAATGGCTCGTGATGCCGTCGCAAGCTTGCCAGATTCGGTTAAGTCGGTGAGTCCTTGGGCAAAATCACTCCGTCAGGTTCACCGTGAAATTGAACGAGTGAAATAAACCTGAGCTTCCCTGAAAAATATGTTACATTCCGCAGCCTTAATTTTTGGTCGATAGATAGAGCAGTAGATGAAAAAGCAACGAGCCTTTCTTAAATGGGCAGGAGGAAAATACGGACTGGTTGAAGACATCCAACGTCATTTGCCGCCGGCTCGAAAGCTAGTTGAACCTTTTGTTGGTGCGGGCTCAGTGTTTCTGAATACCGATTATGACCATTATCTACTTGCAGATATCAATCCAGATTTGATCAATCTGTACAACCTGCTGAAAGAACGCCCTGAAGAGTATATCTCTGAAGCGAAGCGTTGGTTTGTCGCTGATAACAACCGCAAAGAAGCCTACCTACACATTCGCGCTGAGTTTAATAAAACCGATGACGTGATGTACCGCTCTTTAGCGTTTTTGTACATGAACCGCTTTGGTTTTAATGGCCTATGCCGTTACAACAAAAAAGGTGGCTTCAATGTACCGTTTGGCTCTTACAAAAAGCCGTATTTCCCTGAGGCGGAATTGGAGTTTTTTGCAGAAAAAGCCAAAAAAGCTACGTTCGTTTGTGAAGGTTATCCTGAAACATTTCGTCGTGCGCGCAAAGGGAGCGTCGTGTATTGCGATCCACCTTATGCGCCGCTTTCAAATACGGCAAATTTCACCTCATACGCAGGTAATGGTTTCACGTTGGACGACCAAGCTGCATTAGCCGACATTGCTGAAAGAACAGCGACTGAACGTGGCATTCCTGTGTTGATTTCTAACCACGACACTACCTTGACACGTCGGTTGTATCACGGTGCGGATCTTAATGTGGTAAAAGTAAAGCGTACCATTAGCCGTAATGGTAACGGTCGTAATAAAGTTGATGAGCTACTTGCGCTTTTTCATGCCCCAGACATGGATAAATCAAACTCTTAATTCTCACACTATTATATCTAAATAGTGGATCTCCCCACTGGCTTCGGTAGAATTGCGCGCAGATTGTTTGCTCATTACTACTGAGGTCAGGTATGAAAGATTTTCTTATTGCTCCATCCATTTTATCGGCAGATTTTGCTCGTCTCGGTGAAGATGTAGAAAAAGTACTCGCAGCGGGTGCGGATGTGGTGCATTTCGACGTTATGGATAACCACTATGTACCAAACCTGACTTTTGGTGCGCCTGTGTGTAAAGCACTACGCGATTATGGCATCACGGCGCCAATCGATGTTCACCTAATGGTGAAACCCGTTGACCGTATTATTCCTGATTTCGCAAAAGCGGGTGCGTCGATGATTACGTTCCATGTAGAAGCTTCTGATCATGTAGACCGTACACTGCAGTTAATTAAAGAGCACGGCTGTCAGGCTGGTGTGGTACTAAACCCAGCAACGCCACTTGCAAGTCTTGAATTTATTATGGATAAAGTCGACATGATTCTACTGATGTCGGTAAACCCTGGTTTTGGTGGTCAATCATTCATTCCTCATACACTAGATAAACTGCGTGCCGTTCGTAAGATGATTGACGAGTCTGGCCGTGATATCCGCTTAGAAATCGATGGCGGTGTGAAGGTTGACAACATTCGTGAAATTGCAGAAGCGGGCGCAGACATGTTTGTTGCAGGCTCGGCGATTTTCGGTGAGCCAGATTACAAACAAGTGATCGATCAAATGCGCGCTGAACTGGCTGAAGTTAAATAAGCACCGATAAGCCAGCGCAATAACACGCTGATTTTAAAGGCTGCCAGCTTGTTGGCAGCCTTTGTGTTTTCTAGTATTAGAAGAAATTAAATATCCACTGCGCTGAGCAAATAATCACTTGCCTATTTTACGCCCTTTCTGTACTATTCGTGCTCCTTAAACTCAGTCAATTATCTTTAGTTCCTTGCTTCCTCTGGACGACTGAGCCATTTGTGGAAGCTGAATAATCCGTAAGGAGCAACCAATGCGTCATTACGAAATCGTATTCATGGTGCACCCAGATCAAAGCGAGCAAGTTGCTGGCATGATCGAGCGTTACACTGGTTCAATCACTGAAGCTGGCGGTAAAATCCACCGTCTAGAAGACTGGGGCCGTCGTCAACTGGCTTACCCAATCAACAAGCTTCACAAAGCTCACTACGTTCTTATGAACGTTGAAGCTGACCAAGCTGTAATTGATGAGCTAGAAACTGCTTTCCGTTTCAACGATGCAGTTCTACGTAACATGATCATGCGTACTAAAGCAGCGATCACTGAGCAATCTATCATGCTTAAGCAAAAAGAAGAGCGTGCTCCACGTCGTGAAGAGCGTTCTGAAGCTAAGCCTGAAGCTAAGTCAGAAGCTGCTGAGTAAGTTTTCTTATGGCCAATCGAATGGAGCTGAGCGGCACCATTGCCAAACCGCCCATTCGTAGTAAAAGCCCTGGTGGCATTGAACACTGTCGGTTTTGGCTGGAGCATCGCTCTACTATTATCGAAGCTGACTTACCTCGACAAGTTTATTGTCGTATGCCGGTAGTCGTCAGCGGGCTTGGGTCACAAGCACTAACTCAGAATTTAGTTCAAGGCAGTAACATTAAGGTAAGTGGTTTTGTCACTTATCAAACCGGCCGAAATGGCGTGGGAAAATTAGTGTTACACGCCGACAACATTACTCAAATTTAAGATCAGGAGATAGCCCATGGCTCGTTTCTTCCGTCGTCGTAAATTCTGCCGTTTCACTGCAGAAGGCGTACAAGAGATTGATTACAAAGACGTAGCAACTCTTAAAAACTACATCACTGAAGCTGGTAAAATCGTACCTAGCCGTATCACTGGTACAAGCGCTAAGTACCAGCGTCAACTAGCACGTGCTATCAAGCGTTCACGCTACCTAGCTCTACTACCGTACACTGACAAGCATCAGTAATCGGTTCATTTTATTAAGAAAGAGGATTAAGCAATGCAAGTTATTCTACTTGATAAAATTGGTAACCTAGGTGGTCTTGGCGATACTGCAAACGTTAAATCTGGCTACGCTCGTAACTTCCTTATCCCACAAGGTAAAGCAGTTATGGCAACTAAAGCTAACGTTGAAATGTTTGAAGCTCGTCGTGCTGAACTAGAAGCTAAAGTTGCTGAGCAACTAGCTGCTGCAGAAGCTCGCGCAGAGAAAGTTAACGCTCTAGAAGCTGTAGTTATCGCTTCTAAAGCTGGTGACGAAGGCAAACTATTCGGTTCTATCGGTACTCGTGACATCGCTGACGCTATCACAGCTGCAGGCGTTGAAGTTGCTAAGAGCGAAGTTCGCCTTCCTGAAGGTGCTCTACGTAACACTGGTGAGTTCGAGATCAGCGTTCAACTTCACTCTGAAGTTTTCGCAACTGTGAACCTACAAGTTGTTGCTGCTGAGTAATTCAGTATCAAGACGAAATACTAAAAAGCACCTCCTCGGAGGTGCTTTTTTTATTTCTAAAACTGAGAGAAAAAGGGTTAAAAAGCGAAAAGTAAATTAACGGAAAATACGCTGTCTGCTTTGCTTAAGCCTTCAGGCACTTTATCGTGATACTGACGAGAGTGCGCCAGTTTCAGTGCGATATCTTCAGTAATATCATTGGTTGCACTGAGTTCACTATCAGTACGTGTGTTACTTCTACCTGTTACCAACGTAATATCAGCTGCGAAACTTAAATTATCCAACGCATGCCAAGTTGTGTTGATATTTCCTCGAAAAATGCCTTCTCTAACGATATCGGGAAAGACAATATCGTCATCATCTATTTCGTCTAAGTTTGGCTCTTGATAGCGAAAACCAGGGCCTACCTCTACCTCTAAAATGAAGTTCTCAGTGTAGGAGAACTGGTAACCCAAACCACCTGACAACGTATAGTCTTTAAAATAAGCACTGTAGCGAGAATCCACCCCTTTAAAGCTGCCATACAAATACGTCTTAGGGCCTAACTTGTAGTCACTCTGTAGGGAGTAGGTGGATGAGCGTTTGTCTTCTTCACCGTCTTTGTACAAGTTGTAGTACTTCCATTCACCATTAGAACGGTGTCGACCTGACGTATATTCAGCACTCAAACGAGCATTCAGGGAACGAGAGTCCGTGTTACCTGTGTGAGCTTGATAGCCGAACTCCACCTCGGTTTTTAGTGGGTCGGGTACATCAATATTTTGCTCTGGCTGTACTGATTCGTCAGCATACGATGCACTAGCGCACAGTAGGCTAAAGCTAAGTAACCAGTATCGGGACACATCAACCTCGAACGTAATCAAAAAGGAGGGGCATGATACTGATACAGATATTTGGTTGGGTCAATGGTAGGTTAATTTTTATTAGAGCTAGGCGGAAGAACCAGGCTATTACCCGGGTGGTTCACATGATGATTTCTTAACAAGTAATTGTCGCTTCGGGGAAGCATCTCAGTTAGGTTAAGGTTATAATCGTGGGTCAATAGTAGTTATCGAGCAAAGTCATGGCGGAAAACAGAAATCGCAAACCTTCAGACAGTCAGGTCGACGCAATCAAAGTGCCACCTCACTCACTAGAAGCCGAGCAATCAGTAATTGGTGGTCTTTTACTGGATAATGAACGTTGGGACACCGTTGCCGAACGTGTTGTGAGCAGTGATTTCTATAGTCGTCCACACCGCCTGATTTTTGAAGGTGTAAAAACCATTCTTGAAGCGGGTAAACCTCTCGATCTTATTACTTTATCGGAATATCTAGAGCGTCACGAGTTGTTAGAAGATGTAGGCGGTTTTGCTTACCTCGCTGACTTGGCGAAGAATACGCCAAGTGCAGCTAACATCAATGCGTATGCTGATATTGTCGCTGAGCGTGCGATTGTTCGTGGCCTTATTGGTGTCGCGAATGAAATTGCGGACGCGGGCTATGACCCTCAAGGTCGCAGTTCTGAAGATTTAATAGACATGGCGGAGAGTAAAGTTTTTGCTATCGCCGAGTCTCGAACTAGTGAAAACGAAGGACCACAAAACGTCGACAACATCCTCGAAAAGACGTTAGAACGTATCGAGTTGTTGTATAAAACGCCACAAGATGGTGTTACCGGGGTCGATACCGGTTTCACCGATCTCAATAAGAAAACCGCAGGTTTGCAAGGCTCTGATTTGGTGATTGTCGCAGCGCGTCCATCGATGGGTAAAACGACCTTTGCGATGAACTTGTGTGAAAATGCGGCCATGCAACAAGAAAAGCCCGTACTTATTTTCTCGTTAGAGATGCCAGCTGAACAGTTGATGATGCGTATGTTGGCCTCTTTGTCTCGTGTAGACCAAACCAAGATCCGTACGGGTCAGCTAGATGACGAAGATTGGGCGCGTATTTCTTCTACTATGGGTATCCTGATGCAGAAGAAAAATATGTACATTGATGATAGCTCTGGTCTAACTCCGACCGAAGTGCGTTCGCGCGCTCGCCGTATCGCTCGTGAACATGGCGGTCTATCGATGATCATGGTCGACTACCTTCAGTTGATGCGCGTGCCTTCGTTAACCGATAACCGTACTCTTGAGATTGCTGAGATCTCTCGCTCTCTTAAGGCGCTGGCAAAAGAGCTAAATGTGCCTGTTGTGGCACTGTCGCAGCTAAACCGTTCCCTAGAGCAACGTGCGGATAAACGACCAGTAAACTCGGACTTGCGTGAATCCGGTTCCATCGAGCAGGATGCCGACTTGATCATGTTCATCTACCGTGATGAGGTTTATCACCCAGATAGTCCGTACAAAGGTACGGCCGAAATCATTATTGGTAAACAGCGTAACGGTCCTATCGGCTCTGTTCGCCTCACTTTCCAAGGTCAACATTCGCGTTTCGACAACTACGCGGGTCCTGCATTCGATATTGATGATGAGTAATTCCATGAGCTATATGAAAGCGGCCAAGGCGTGCATTGATTTGTCTGCGTTGCAGCACAACTTACAGCGCGTAAAAGCTCAAGCGCCACAAAGTAAAGTGATGGCTGTCGTCAAGGCCAATGGTTATGGTCACGGATTACGTCATGTCGCAAAACATGCTAACCATGCGGATGCGTTTGGCGTGGCTCGCATTGAAGAAGCATTGCAACTGCGCGCTTGTGGAGTAGTAAAGCCGATTCTATTGCTAGAAGGTTTTTACTCTCCTGGTGATTTACCTGTTCTTGTGACGAACAACATCCAAACCGTGGTGCACTGTGAAGAGCAGCTTATCGCCTTGGAGCAAGCAGACCTTGAAACTCCGGTTGTCGTGTGGCTGAAGATTGACAGTGGCATGCACCGCCTTGGGGTTCGTCCTGAACAATATGACGACTTTGTAACGCGGCTGAAGGAGTGTCCAAATGTAGCAAAACCGTTGCGTTACATGAGCCACTTTGGCTGTGCAGATGAGCTGGATAGCGATATTACCCCACAACAGATTGAGCTGTTTAAATCGTTGACTTCTGGTTGCCAAGGGGAACGTTCACTGGCGGCATCTGCGGGGTTATTGGCATGGCCTCAAAGCCATTTAGATTGGGTTCGTCCGGGTATTATCATGTATGGTGTGTCGCCATTCGATGACAAAACGGCGCAAGATCTTGGGTATCAGCCTGTCATGACACTTAAATCCCACCTTATTGCGGTACGTGAAGTGAAGAAGGGCGAAAGTGTTGGCTACGGTGGTATTTGGACCAGTGAGCGAGATACAAAAGTGGGTGTCATCGCTGTAGGGTATGGCGACGGTTACCCAAGAAGTGCTCCAAACGGTACGCCGGTGTGGGTTAATGGCCGTAAAGTACCTATTGCAGGTCGAGTTTCCATGGATATGCTGACGGTCGATTTGGGACCAGACGCAACGGATAAAGTCAGCGACGAAGCGATTCTTTGGGGGAAAGAGCTCCCAGTAGAAGAAGTGGCGGGTCACATTGGTACGATTGCGTATGAACTCGTGACTAAGCTAACGCCTCGCGTCGAGATGGAATACTCAAAATAAACAATGAAAGGCTAACCCAAGGTTAGCCTTTGTTTTATCTACTCACCGTTAATCGTAGCAATAACGCGGCGGCCGCCACCAAAGTCTCGATGCTCACCCAAGTAAATACCTTGCCATGTTCCTAAAGCTAATCGACCATTTTGGATTGGTACCGTCACACTACTGCCAAGCAGTGATGCTTTAATATGTGCAGGCATGTCGTCGTCACCTTCATAGGTGTGCTGATAATAAGGAGCACGCTCTGGCACAAACTTATTGAAGTGCGCTTCCATGTCCATACGCACGGTTGGATCAGCATTCTCATTTAAGGTCAAACTGGCGGAGGTGTGCTGAATAAATAAGTGTAATAAACCTACTGAAAGTTCATTTATTTGTGGTAATTGTTGTTCAATTTCATCAGTTATCAGGTGAAAACCGCGGCTTCTCGCTTTTAATTGCAGTGTTTTTTGTGCCCACATACGTGTTCCTTTGGAAATTTATAAATTGGCGTCTATCCTATTCCAATTAGAGCCTGTCATTAGTAAATGATATGATTCTTGTCATCGTAAATGAATTGTTCAATTTCAGGGCAGGGAACGTGACCTAACTCAATGTGAGTGTAAAAGCTCTCGGTCATAATTGGCGCCTGAAAAAAAATTACAAAGACTTGTTTTGTGGCAATTTGCCCAAACATCTAATTTATATTCTATTTGCTAAATCGGGGATTCCACAGTTTTCGCTAGACTGTAAGGAATGGAACCTACTGTAACATCGGGATAAAGACCATGTTGAAAAATATCAATCCAACGCAAACACAAGCTTGGAAAGCGCTAACGGCGCATTTCGAATCTGCACAAGATATGGATCTTAAAGAGCTGTTTGTTCAAGACGCAGCGCGTTTCGACAAATACTCTGCACGTTTCGGCTCAGACATCCTAGTCGATTACTCAAAGAACCTCATCAATGAGGAAACTCTGAAGCACCTGTTTGCTCTTGCGAAAGAGACCGAGCTGAAATCTGCAATTGAAGCGATGTTCAGTGGTGAAGCGATCAACCAAACAGAAGGTCGCGCTGTTCTTCACACTGCACTACGTAACCGTGCTAATACTCCAGTTATGGTAGATGGCGAAGACGTAATGCCAGCAGTGAACGCGGTTCTAGAAAAAATGAAATCATTCACTGAGCGCGTTATCGGCGGTGAATGGAAAGGTTACACAGGCAAAGCAATTACCGATATTGTGAACATCGGTATCGGCGGTTCTGACCTTGGCCCTTACATGGTGACGGAAGCTCTAGCGCCATACAAAAATCATCTAAACCTTCACTTCGTATCTAACGTTGATGGTACACACATCGTTGAAACGTTGAAGAAAGTTAACCCAGAAACGACGTTATTCTTGATCGCGTCTAAGACGTTTACAACACAAGAAACCATGACTAACGCGCACACTGCTCGTGATTGGTTCCTAGAATCGGCGGGTGATCAGGCTCATGTGGCTAAGCACTTTGCTGCGCTTTCAACAAACGCGACAGCCGTGTCTGAATTTGGTATCGATACAGCGAACATGTTTGAATTCTGGGACTGGGTTGGTGGCCGTTACTCACTATGGTCTGCGATCGGTCTATCAATTGCACTAGCAGTAGGTTTCGACAACTTTGTTGAGTTGCTTGATGGTGCTCACGAGATGGACAAGCACTTCGTATC
The DNA here is from genome assembly GCF_033340055.1 of Vibrio sp. 1580. Lineage (NCBI taxonomy): Bacteria > Pseudomonadati > Pseudomonadota > Gammaproteobacteria > Vibrionales > Vibrionaceae > Vibrio > Vibrio sp. 1580. The sequence goes on along the minus strand of NZ_JAWOVT010000018.1, from coordinate 27,061 downwards.
AACAGATCTAGAAAGCAATATTCCAGTGATTCTTGCTTTGATTGGTATTTGGTACAACAACTTCCACGGTGCGGAGTCAGAAGCTATCCTACCTTACGATCAATACATGCACCGTTTTGCAGCATATTTCCAGCAAGGCAACATGGAATCAAACGGTAAATACGTTGACCGTGACGGCAATGCTGTAACTTACCAAACTGGCCCAATCATTTGGGGTGAACCAGGTACCAACGGTCAGCACGCGTTCTACCAGCTAATTCACCAAGGTACTAAGCTTATCCCATGTGACTTCATTGCACCTGCAATTAGCCACAACCCAGCTAGCGATCATCACCAAAAACTGATGTCTAACTTCTTCGCGCAAACTGAAGCTCTAGCGTTTGGTAAAAATGAAGAAACCGTGAAAGAAGAGTTGGTGAAAGTAGGTAAGAATGCTGAAGAAGTGGCAGCGATTGCGCCATTCAAAGTGTTTGAAGGTAACCGTCCAACAAACTCTATTCTAGTGAAGCAAATCACGCCTCGTACGCTAGGTAACTTGATCGCAATGTACGAACACAAAATTTTCGTACAAGGTGTTATCTGGAATATCTTCAGCTTTGACCAGTGGGGCGTGGAGCTAGGTAAACAACTGGCTAACCAAATCCTACCTGAGCTTGCAGACGAGTCTCAAATCAGCTCGCATGACAGCTCAACAAACGGTCTAATCAACGCATTTAAAGCGTTCAAAGCTTAATGTTTGAATAGATAAAGAAAAGGTCAGCAAATGCTGACCTTTTTATTGCCTGAGGCAAAAACAAAATAGGTTGGCCAGTGCCAACCTATTTTTCTCTTTTATTCGAAGCAAATTTCGATAAAGGCATTTCCCCATTGGGAAGAGAAAGGCATGATAATAATTGAGCCTTCACACTTGTGGCGAATCGTATGACCTCGGCCCGAAACCACAACCGGTGTTGCCATATCAAAGTCAAAACCACTTTCCGCCAGAATGCGTTTCGCACCACCAGTAACCATGTTGGTGATCTCACCCACCATATCGGTCACTTCTTCATTGAGCCCATTTGGACGTTCACCAAGCATGTTCTGCATGATTTCTAGGGCGAGTGCTTCATCAAAGGTGATCGACATTGAACCACGAGTTTGTGGGCCTACCATACCAATCAGACCAGAAACGTCACCTCGTGCGATCTCATCTTTTTTGATTCGCGGTTTTTGTGGCTTCAGCTCAAGAGAAGCCATAGTTTTTAGCACGTTCATTAAAGAAGCTAAAAACGGGTTTACAAATTCAGCGCGCATAACGTTCTTCTATACTTTTTCTTTCGTCTCGGAGGAACAGGCCTGGCATTCACCATGAGTTTCAATAACTTGGTTGGTCAGTTTGAATCCATGCTTCTCGGCGTTTTCGGCTAACAAGGATATCAGCGTCTCATCTTCGAGTTCAACGACATCACCACATTTATCGCAAATTAGTAATTGGAAAAAGTGCTGCTGAGTATTGAAAGAACAACAAGTAATAAAGCTATTTGTCGATTCCACTCGGTGGATGAAGCCTTGTTCTAGGAGAAAATCTAATGCTCGATAAACAGTGGGCGGCTTAGCCTGAGGCTCACTCTCTTTTAGTTGCTCCAATAGCTCATACGCACTTGAGGCGCGGCGATTAGAACAAATGAGTTCAAATACGCGTCGGCGTTGCGGAGTCAGTCGTACTCCACGCTCTGCGCAGATACTTTCAATTTGTTCAATGATTGTTGGGTTCAAACCTTTCACCATAACTATCGGACGTGCTCTATGATAAATCATTTCTATACGAAGTTCGTTTAGAAATGCTTCATTTTACCCACTATCAGAACGAAAATCATGAATTAAAGCAAGTCGGTGGTGGTGTGAAGGCGGAATAATCATCACAGAATGAATCAACGAATGACAGATTCGTATTACTTCTGCGTATTCCTAAGCATTTGGCTAGCCAGCCAACCAAATCATTCTCGCTGAAACTAGCACCCAGAGGTGCTTGGGTATACAATACCCGACTTATTTTTTGAGCGTACTGCTGCGCTCGACCTTGGCAACATAAAAACGGGTGTTTATATCATGACTCATTCTTGCAGGCTCTCCGTAGCACCAATGTTAGATTGGACGGATAATAGTATCTAACCGTTTAAAATCAGTAACTTGAGTTTGTGTGTGAAAAAGAAGGGGAAAATAGGGGTAGAAAGTTATCGCCTTGCATTCGTCTTTGCCTTCATATCTCCATTGTATTCCCCATCAATAAATTTGCAATTATCAGCGCTCTGTTTTTGAGCCTCAACGTCTAAAATCGTAACGTCACCTTCGTTTTGGAAAGCATTGCTTTTGAATAATTAGCCATAACAAGAAGAATGGAGACTTTAGTCACATTTGTTGAGTGTTTTGAAAAAAAAATTTATCCTCGAAAATTCACATTGTTCTTATTAAACAGCTTCTTAATCGTTGTGTGCTAGTGTTTTGCCATACTTCTATTCCTTTCTAATGCTTGTAACATTATGACTTAAGTATTCGTTAGCCGTTAATAGAAGAGAGCAATGACATCACGTTCTGAACCGACCACAAGATCGCTTTTAGCTCAACAGTTCAATCATCAGCCCTTTATCCCCGTTGTTGACGTTGCCGGATCATTGTTCGGTATGGCAGCAACCACCATCAAACGAAAAGCTGCTCAGCAAGACTTACCGTTTCCTGTTGTCCGTTTGGGTAACTCACAAAAGTCGCCTTGGTTTGTCAGTTTTGATGATTTGGCGAAGTTTATTGAACGTCAACGTCGAGAAAACGAAAGGGTGTGGAATCGAAATAATGGCTCGAAAAGAGTGTCATTTCGAAACTAATTCATACCCAGACAATCCCGCAATTTAGTTTGTTCATCTAAAAACTAAACGTTATGAACGTAAAGATCATTAAAGGAAAAATTATGGCTAACCATCTCTCTTTTTCAGTTCAGGATCTGCTTAATGCAGCAGTTAAGGGCAAGAAGTAATGGCACAAACCAAAAAGAAAAAGCAAGCTGCGGCAGCTAAACGCAGAACCAAACAAGCTGAACAACTAGCTGCTAGGTCGAAAAAGGCTCAAGCAGTTAAGGCAGAAATAGAACGCATTGTTGCAGTTGTTTACGAGGTTTACTCAGAGGTTAAAGCTCAATACGATACCGCAATGAATACCACTTTTAACGGTAATATTCCTGCAATGAAAGGCGGTATTTGTATTCCTCTTGCTACTCTTGGTCAAGCCGCCTTAAAAAAGCGTGGAATAGATACCAAATTAGTGGGCGGCAAGGCCGCATTTGGATTTAACACGGGGTCGTATGGTGCGCTTGATTTCGGTTTTACACATAACTTGTTTATGCCGTATGCCCATGAAGGCATTGAATCATTCAACGGTCATGCTTGGCTTGAGGTCGATGGCATGGATGCAGTAATTGATTTTGCTATGCCTGAGCTTCCTACGCTTGTTGCAATCAGTAATGCTGAAATGGGAATAACTGGACACGAGGATATTGAGTTGGATGTAACTAAATTAGTGATCAAGCGTTCTGAAATGGTGACAGCGCAAGTAAGGCATAAACCCATGCTTGGCTACTACTACACCAAACCAGTGGCAAGTATCACTGAGCGGGTACATCAGTTAGCCGATCTTGGCTCCAGATTCTTGTGGGATTTGCAAACAGTGCAAAACTCCTACTCTAGAAATGCAGCCTAAACTAACAATAAACGCTTTACCTATTTGCCACTCTTTTAAAAAATTTGTATTTTTTAAAAGAGTGGATTCTCTAGCCAGCATAGATTTGTCAGTACGTCCCTTCTGTCCAAATCACTGGCAAAGGGGTATGTTCCGCCCCCTTTAATCCCCTCCCTAAAGCTGCTACGCAGCATAAAAAAACCAAAACGCGATGATTCGTAATAATAAAACCACAAGAACCGAATGCATTCAGCTTCGTGTCACTCAAGAAGAGAAACAGCAAATCGTTGCCAATGCGCACGGCAATATGTCCGAGTGGCTTCGCGCTGTAGCTCTCAATCCCGACTCCTGCCATCACAAAGCTCGCTACAAAGAGCTAAAACAAGATCCGGCACTGGTACGTCAGGTCGCACGAATTGGCAACAACGTTAACCAAATCGCTCGTTATATAAATACTGTAAAAAAAGTAGGCACTTTGGTTGATGTAGTGGCGGTACAAGCCCAGCTTGTTCAGATCAATTCGCTATTAAGTAACTTGATCAAACCGACATCATGATCGTGAAATTTTTCAAAGGCGAACACTCAGCAGCGGTGAACGGCCTTACGTATTTGGAGGGCGGCACCAAGCGCCGCAAAGTAAAACCTGTATTGCTCTCAGGAAATCCCGATATCACAAGAGAATGGCTTAAACAGGCTAGCCGCTTCTCAAAAGCCTTCACGTATGGCTGTTTGAGCTTTGAAGAAGTCGATATCCCTGCTCACCAAAAGCAGCAATTGATGGCTTCATTTGAACAAACATTGCTGACGGGACTAACATCAGAGCAATACGATATTGTCTGGATTGAGCATCGTGACAAAGGGCGATTAGAACTAAACTTCCACATCGTTAACATGGAGCTGACCACAGGAAAGGCATTAACGCCTTATGTACATAGGCGGGATATGGCGCGTATTGATGCGTGGAAAAGCATCGCTAACTACACCTTTGGCTTTACCGATCCCAATGACCCAGCTAAGGCTAGAACCTTTACATGGGGGGATAACCCGAGGCCAAGGCGTGAGCTGATGGCACAAATAGATGATTATCTATTTGATCTTGCAGTAGGTGGAACCTTAAACAACCAACAAGATGTCATTGATGCACTGAATGACATCGAGGGCATCGCCGTAACACGTAATACTAAATCATCCATCTCTTTTACCGCAGACGGATACCAAAAACCGATACGCCTCAAAGGCGAACTCTATGGCAAATCTTACTCAGGCATTGAAAACAGCGCAGCAAAACAAGCAGAAAGAACTGCGAGCTTTGCACGCCAGCGTCACGAACGAATTAAAGAGAACAAACAGAAACTTCAACAGCGAAATCGGCACCTCGCTCGCCAACGTCGAAAAATCTATCAACCACTATATGGTAAAGCAACGTCGTCAGAACTGGCTATTTCCCATGATATTGATCCTAATCGTGCTACTGTCAGGGATGTCATTAGGGCGATACCTGACACTAGAATACGAAATCAATCCATTTCAGCCTTGCCATCAAATAGTCAGGTCGCAAGACAACCCTACTCAGTTGTACTGCCAGATAACAAAGCCATTGAAGAAAATAATAAAAAATCAATAAACCCGAATGTTAACGACCATACTAATCAACCTAAAAGCCCTGCAAAATGGGTACGTGAAATCCTCTCAAACCTTGGAGCAGCAATTAAAATCCTTGCAGGATGCATTGACCGAAGAGCAACAGAAGCGCGACAGCTTGGAGACGTCTATCGAGCAACTCAACAGTACTGTGATCAGCTTAATAGATTGCTTAAAGACAACGGAAGAGGGGATAAATTAAAAGAGCATCCATTACGCTTATCTAAGCACATTCCTTCAACTGTTAAAGCTAGGGGGGCACCAAATCGCTAGCAATTAAGCGTATTTAGATAGCGTTCAAATGAACGGCGTTGCTCTGATGAGAAAATCACCCCCGTGCTTAATAGCTTTTCAATGTCTTTGGTTGATGGCTGCAAGCTAGCCAAAGCTTTATCGGTGCGCCACTCAACCAGCCAAACAGTGAAAAACAGGGCAGAAATACAGAACGCAGCCACACCTGAAAGCAAGCCTGTGATCACTCTTGACCACCAAAACTCATTCAAAAAAGGAAATAACGAATACGACAACGCTGCGGAAAACGCACTGATAAACATGATCATGTACCCCTGTCCTTTCAATCGCTCAGTTTGTACTAATACTGAAAGCAGCTCTGTGGATACTACATCGCGCATCTTATCTTCTCATCAATGTGATGCGTTGCACTAACGTTAGAGTCAAAACGTCATGCAACGTATAGGGTTAAAATAAGTTAATTAATTTCTATCGTCGGAAGTTAGGTAAACCAGCTAGTAACTTATCCGATATTACCTTTATGACACGCCGTTTGAGATTCTTTTTGTACTCGATACAAGCGTCAAGGTTGTCTACAGTGATATTCGTGTCATCGAAGTCATCAACCAATTTGAATGCATTAAGAGTCGTTTCTATAGCCTCTTTGAGAACCAAGAACTTCTTTGCCTTGGTGGTGACATCAGTTGATGTAATGAAACCTTTTTTAATGCAATGTTCAATCACCAAGTCTTGAACTGTCGATTGGTTGTAATCATCTTTTGCAATATCATCATCGAGAATTTCTTGTACAGTCTTACCTGTTGTCGGTGGAATAATATTATTCATATATGTTTCTTATCAGGATAATAAATTTTAAAAAGGTCATCAATTTTTGAAGCGCCTTTTGACGCTTCATTTGCTCACCTTTAGAACGGAATATCGCCTTCATCCCAGTCAGAAAATGGAACTTCCTCTAATGCTTCTTCAGGCATTGGTAACTCATCGGCATCACTAAAATTAATTTGAGTGCTAAGAATTACAGGATCAATCTTATAGTTGATTTTAATACTGGTTATACTTCTGCCTTTTTTGACAAAATCCATACTAGTGATCTTGATACCACCTTCTGAAAAAGCGTTAATGCTGCCCATGATGTTTTTCTCAAAAACTTCTTTTTTCAGCTTTGCCATCTGAGGATAGGGTTGAGATCGGTACACAAGAACGCATTTATTAGCTAATTTTTTTTGAATGACCTTGTTGTCACCCTTATCATTGATACACACACTTGTAAGCAATACTTTTTTGCTAGCTGATACCGATACTTGTTGCTCTGTTTTCAACTCTTTGAACATCGATGTTGATTGAAGTTCTGAACTCAACAAGTCAGTGGCATTCTTAATTAGAACTGTTGATTCGCTTTTATTAAGCCCCTTTTCTATGATGAAAGCTTCTAATTCAGTTTGAGTGCCTAGCTTTATTTTGACCTTTTCATTTAGATCAAGGTATGAACGCCAATTTGAAACGCTGAACTGGACAGAGAAAACGTGCTCTGGGCTTGAACGCCAACGTGATCGTTTGGCTCTTGACACCAAGAACTTATACACTCTTGCGGCATATACATTTTTGAGTTTGTAGTGGTGCCCTAGACTAAAGCGGGTATAGTCTTCAGGGTGTAAGTTATGCACCAAAAAAGGCAAACTAAAGACAAGAAAGGCATCTCTGTTTGAGCTTGTAGGCTTGGTACCTATCATTACTTTCTCAAAGACATTAATGTCTTCAAAATAATAAAACTTATCCTCATCATCATACATTTTGAGCACAAGCTTCACATCGATAAGAGATCGAATAGCATTTGCCGTGTGCGTGGTATTAAGATTGGTGGTTGAGTTTTTTTTCGAGTTCAAGATTGAGGCTATCTGAACGTTTGTTAACCGGATAGTTCTTGAGTCCTCATCTCTAAAGTGTTGTCGTAACTCGTTTCTTGCCGCCTCAGCCCTGTCATCTCTATTTGCCTTAGCCTTGTCTTTTTGATGGTTAGATGCATCAGCATCATAGTTTTTATCTGCAAAGACATTAGCTCTCACTTGGTAAAGTCTTTTATCTATCGCTGCAAGGGATACATCCATAAGTTGCATTGAGAGCGCACTGAGGTGCTTGCGATCTAGTGCAGTTGCAAACGAAGCATCAATGACATCATTAGACATAGCAAAAGTGCTGCCGTCATTAGCAACATTGAAATTGTCATCATCGATCTCAATGATAGAGGGTGGCGTAATGGTATCCTCTGCGAGTTTTAGTAACTCTTTGTGCTCTTCAAGTATTTCCTCGGACTCTACAGGGGTAATATTATCCAACATACAAGATATAGTTCCTATAAGTTAAAATATGTGAAAAGAAGCTCAAGATGGAATTGCACGTATTTCTAAAAAGTTTTCACATATCATGGGTATGTTCATCTAAATAATTTGCACATATGTCAAATCTAAATCTAAATAATTTGCACATATCAATGCCTATAAATCTTTCTCAACTCCTTTGGCTACAATGGTTAGATAAGATTTGGAACATCATTACTAATATGTTTCTTTTTTCTTCTTTCTTTAAAATGTTCTTTTCTTTCACCTAATAGCGCACTTTGCTGCTTCGCTTGGCAAAGTTCACGGTGTTTTGCTCCTTACGGAGTTGTTTTTGAGATTGGTTATCGGCTATCGCCGATGTGTGCCCGTGCTTAAATTTATATTACTCATTTAAATTTAAACGTCAAAGTTAATTTGTTATAACTTATTGATTATAAAATACTTTCTTTCATGTTAGTGCATGCGAGAGTAAAGGCTTGTTTTGAACTTAAAATCGAAAATGGAACATCAACCGATGTAAGTAGCAACTTGGGTTTTGAAATGGCAAAAAGCACAAACATCAGAAAGCTCTCATTTTCACCCACTAAATGAGTAACCTAGGCGTAAACATGTAAAACGGTGGATAGATAGCGAAAATGGGGCTAAAAATGCGTTGTATGGTGATTATTGGCTGCATTCACTGAGGCGAGTTGAGTGTTGGTAACTCTCTGAGCAAGAAATTATACGCAATACGTGGGGTATAACGCTTACTTCTCGGTGTTTTTTGTTAGAATAGCCGCACTATTTTTAGAGACTTATCAAAACCATGGTTGAACTACACCAACGCGCATTAAAAACCCAGCTTTGGAACATTGCCAATACACTCCGTGGCAACATGTCTGCGGACGATTTTCGTGATTACATTCTGGGGCTTATCTTCTACAAGTATCTATCAGACAAGCTGCACCGCTACTGTGATGAGCTACTTGCCGAAGATGGTATTACCTTTGTTGGTGCTGATGGTGACAAAGATCTGATCAATGATCTTCGCGAAGAATGCATTGAGAACCTTGGTTACTTTATTGCGCCTAAGCAGCTTTTCTCTAGCCTAGCAGGGCGTGGTAAGAAACAAGAGTTTATTATCGATGAGCTTGATCGCACTCTTGCTGATATTGAGCAATCCACCACAGCAGCGGATAGTGCCGATGACTTTAACGGTTTGTTTGAAGAGTTAGACCTTAACTCAAGCAAGCTAGGTAAAAACCCAGACGCACGTAACAAGCTAATCAGTCAGGTTTTGGTTCACCTAGATAACATCGACTTCCACCTAGAAAACACCGAGATTGACTTGCTGGGCGATGCCTACGAATACCTTATCGGTCAGTTTGCTTCTGGTGCGGGTAAAAAGGCGGGTGAGTTCTACACACCACAGCAGGTCAGTAAAATTCTAGCCAAGCTTGTGAGCATTGATGGCAATGTGAAATCGGTATACGACCCGACCTGTGGTTCTGGCTCATTGCTACTGCGTGTTGCGCGTGAAGTTGGCAGCCATAACTTAGAATTCTGTGGTCAAGAGCAAAACCCAAGCACGTTTAACCTAGCACGCATGAACATGCTGATGCACGGTGTGCGTTACGATAAGTTCGATATCAAAAACGATGACACCCTAGAGCACCCAATGCACCTAGATCAACGTTTTGATGCAGTGGTAGCAAACCCTCCGTTTTCAGCGAACTGGAGCGCTAACGAACTTCACCTAAATAGTGAACGCTTTGCGGATTACGGCAAGCTTGCCCCTAAATCGAAAGCAGACTTTGCTTTTGTACTGCACATGATCCATCAACTGAATGAAACGGGCACGTTAGCGGTGGTTGTTCCTCACGGCATCCTTTTCCGTGGCGCAGCAGAAGGTCACATCCGTAAGCACCTTATTGAGAAAAAGAACTACCTAGATGCCGTGATTGGCTTGCCTGCTGGTATCTTCTTCGGTACGGGTATCCCGACTTGTATCTTGGTGTTTAAAAAGAACCGCAAAAACGATGACAATGTGCTGTTCATCGACGCTTCTAGTCACTTTGAAAAAGGCAAAGCGCAAAACTACCTTCGTGATGAAGACGTTGAGCGTATTATTGAAGCCTACAGCAAGCGTGAATCCATCGAAAAGTTTGCACACGTTGCCAAGCTTACTGAGATTGAAGAGAACGACTACAACCTTAATATTCCTCGCTACGTGGATACTTTTGAGGAAGAAGCGCAGGTGAACTTGGATACCGTCGCCACCGAGATCAGTGATATTGAAACCAAGATGAGTTCTGTTGATGCTGATATTGCTGATTTTTGTGCTCAGCTAAACATCAAAGCTCCGCTCTAAGGTTGGTCAATTATGAAAGAACAGATGAACGTGCCGAAGCTTAGGTTTGATGAGTTTGATACTCAATGGAAGCCGATGCCGCTTGGTGAAATAACGTCATACTTGAAAGGCTTTGCGTTCAAATCGGAAGACTATCTGAGCAGCGGTCATGCTGATTCGAGGCTGATTCGTGTGTCTGACCTGTCTTCAGAATCAGTAAAGATCGATAATCAGAAAGTTTTCCTTCCAAAAGAGCTTATGGAGTCCTCAACTAAGTACAAACTTAAAGACGACGACGTGTTAATCACCACAGTTGGTTCCAAACCTGAGTTGAGAGAGTCTGCGGTTGGAAGAGCTATCTACATCAACAAGGCTCACGGCTATCTAAATCAAAACTTGTTGATCATGAGACCAAAAGGTGAACACTTACCTAGGTTTATATTTAGTCAATTAAACACTCCTCGCTACATCAATCATATAACGAACATTCAAAGAGGGAATGCAAATCAATCCAATATTACAGTCGTAGATCTTTTTGAATATCGAGTTTCGACCACTTCTCTCCCAGAACAACAAAAAATCGTCTCCTTCTTATCAAAGGTCGATGAGAAGGTTACCCTACTTACCGAGAAGAAAAACAAGCTCACCGAGTACAAAAAAGGGGTTATGCAACAGTTGTTCAATGGATCGTTCCAAGAGCAAGATGGGCAGCTAACCTTTATCCCACCGACACTGCGCTTCAAAGCCGATGATGGTAGCGAATTTCCTGATTGGGAAGAGAGAAAGTTGGGTGAATTAGGTCAATTTAAAAATGGATTGAACAAAGGGAAAGAAGACTTTGGCTTTGGCTCTCCATTTGTAAATTTGCAAGATGTGTTTGGTAAACAGGTTATTAGTTCAACGAGTAACCTTGGCTTGGTCAATGCTTCAGATAAAGATATAGATTTATACCAACTACTAAAAGGTGACGTGATCTTTATAAGATCTTCAGTCAAAAAAAGTGGTGTCGGTGAAACAGCATTAGTTGAAAAAAACTTAGTTAAAACTGTGTATTCAGGCTTCCTCATTCGCTTTAGAAGTAACACTGATTTAACAGATAACTACAAGAAATATTGCTTCTGGGAGAAACGGTTTAGAAATAAGCTTATTGCTATGAGCACGACAAGTGCTAATACAAATATTAACCAAGAGTCTCTGTCCCAATTAACAATTCCTTGTCCATCTCAAGATGAGCAAACAAAGATTGCTAACTTCCTATCATCTATCGACCAGAAAATCGACCTAGTTAGCTCTGAGCTTGAAAAAACCAAAGAGTGGAAGAAGGGACTTTTGCAGCAAATGTTCGTGTAGTTAAACCGTTAGTTGGATTAATAAATAGAAGAATTATGAGCACACAATCAGAAGCACAACTTGAAAAAGAGCTAATCGATCAGCTTGTGGCTGCCGATTTCAAACCTGTCGATATTGGCAATGCTGATGCGCTAAAAGCAAACCTCAAGACTCAGCTTGAAAAAGCCAACGGTTTAATACTGACAGAACGTGAGTTTGAAAGTGTGCTCATTAAGCTTGAAAAGGGCAACATCTTCGATAAATCCAAGCGTTTAAAAGGTAAGGTGGATGTCACTCGTGAAGACGGCACCACCGATTATCTGACGTTGTTATTTGATGATGCAAGCAAGAACTTATTCCAAGTCACCAATCAGATCACCATTCAAGGTACGTACGAGAACCGCTACGACGTCACCCTCTTGGTAAATGGTTTACCATTGGTTCAAATCGAACTAAAACGCCGAGGCGTCGAGCTGGCAGAAGCATTCAATCAAATCAAACGCTACGACAAGCATACCTATGGTGCTCAAGGTGGGCTGTTTAATTACGTGCAATTGTTTGTTATCTCTAATGGCGTTAATACCAAATACTTCTCCAATAACCGTGAGCTGTCATTCAAGCAGACATTCCACTGGACGGATGTTGAAAACAACAAGATTAACTCGCTCCCTCAATTTGCGAATGCTTTTTTAAATCAACCACACCTGACTAAGATGCTGAGTCGTTACATCGTACAGAACGAGTCAGGTAAGTTTTTGATGGTGCTTCGTCCGTACCAGTTCTATGCGGTAGAAGCGATCGTTAATCAGGTTAAAACCAACAATAATCACGGTTACATTTGGCACACCACAGGCAGTGGCAAGACGCTGACTAGCTTCAAAACGGCTCAGATCCTCTCTACGTTGGAAGAGGTCGACAGAGTGGTCTTTGTAGTTGATCGTAAAGACCTCGATTACCAAACTGCCAAAGAGTTTGATGCATTTTTGAGAGGTAGTGTCGACAGCACGGGTAACACCAAAAGCCTTCTGAATCAGTTCCTCGGCTCACGACCTGTACCTAGAAAAGCCCTAAATTCCCAAGATAGTAGTGCCAACGATAGTGAAGAGTTGCCACAAGTCGCAGAGTATGCGCCTATCTACAGTACTAAAGTCAATCGCATCAACAAGCTCACCATCACTACGATTCAAAAGCTTAATAACCTGATCACTAAGCCTCGTTTCAAAGGGCAGGTTGAACACCTTCGCCAAGAACGTGTGGTCTTTATCTTTGATGAATGCCACCGCAGCCAGTTTGGTGAAACACACCAAAACATCGTCGATTTCTTCGAGAAAGCGCAGTTGTTTGGTTTTACGGGTACACCTATCTTTGCCGACAATGCGACCGTTAAAAAAGTGGAAGGAAAGGGAACGCAGAAGCGAACCACAAAGGATTTGTTTGGGGAACGTCTCCATAGCTATGTGATTGTTGATGCCATCAAAGATGACAACGTGCTGCCGTTTGCCATTGAGTATTACGGCAAGCTGAAACATAAAAATGACGGTATGGATGTCGATGTGAGCAGTATCGATGTCGCGGAGTTCTTTAGTTCTCCTAAACGTATTAAACAAGTCTGTGAGCACATCATTGGCATTCACGCTCATAAGACTAAACGCAAGTTTAACGCCATGCTGTGTGTGGCAAGCGTGCCTGATCTCATCACTTACTACGATACTTTCAAAGCGCTCAAAAAAGAGGGCAAACATAAGCTCAATATCGGTACGATCTTTAGCTATGGTGTGAATGAGGAAGAAGAATTTGAAGGCGAGGTTAATGTTAAAGGCTTGGCTGAAGCAAACGCCAAAGTGCATAGCCGTGATAAGCTCGACGCTTACATCGAAGACTACAACCAGCAGTTTGGCACGAGCTATTCAACCAAAGATACCGACAGCTTCTACAACTACTACAAAGATCTCTCTAACCGCACTAAGAACGGCGAAGTAGATATCCTTCTAGTAGTGAATATGTTCCTTACGGGTTTTGATGCTCCCGGATTGAATACCATCTATGTTGACAAAAACCTTAAGTACCACGGCTTAGTACAAGCGTTCTCCCGTACTAATCGCTTAAATGGCACGGTGAAGTCGCATGGTAACGTTATGTGTTACCGCAACCTCAAACCGCAAGCAGATGAGGCGTTTACGCTATTCTCGAATAAGAAGCCTACAGAGCATATCGAAGTTCCAGACCTTAACGGTTTGACTGAGGACTTCACTAAAGCACTTGAAGCGTTGAAAGCAATTACTCCTGATGTGCAAAGTGTCGATGACTTGCCTGACGAGGACATGCAAGCAGGTTTCATCAAGCAGTTCCGTATCTTAATGCGCTTAAAGAACCAACTAGAGACATTCAGCGACTTCGATATTGAAACGCTTGGCATTTCTGAGCAAGAGTTCGTCGACTACGCCTCTAAATACAGCGATTTAGCCCGTGAAATCAAGAAAGGCCCTGCGGAGAAAGAATCTATCCTTGCGGACATCGACTTTGAGCTTGAACTGCTCCAACGAGATGAAGTCAACGTTGGTTACATTCGTCATTTGCTGATGACGATGCTTGAAGAGTCTTGTGAAGAAGCAAAAGACAAAAAGCGTCAAGTCATCGCAAACTTGTTGGCGACAGAACCAACGTTATACAGCAAGCGTGCTCTCATCGAAAATTTTATTGAGAAGAGCATGCAAGGTTTAGTGCAAGGTGCTGAGTTTGATGAGTACATCGAAGAGCAGAAACAAAAAGAAATGCGTCAACTCGCAGAGGAAGAAAAGCTTGATGGCGATAAGTTTAAAGAAATTATTCTTGATATCGAGCAGGGTTTGAAAGTCGACGACCTCAAATCGGATGATATTGTCAAGCTGACCACAGAGAAAATGACGTTCCGATCCCGCCGGACTATTATTCCTCGTATTGCCGAGCGGTTAAAACGCTTCGCAGAAACTTTTGTTGAAGGGTTCCACTAACCATCGTCGCAGTGCTTTCTTATTTTCAGCTTTAAATCAAAAATAAAACCACCAGAAAAGATGACAAGGATTGTTGAGGGGACAGGCAATAATTACCTGATCTAAAACGTTATTGCCTGACCAGAACAAAACAATTTGCGTGGGTTATCTTCTATATGTTGACTGGGGTGAAGTAATCGTAAACGAGGTACCCGTTATCAAGATGTTTCTTAGGGTATTTATCTAGGATAGCAGGAAAGGCTTCGTTTATTTAAGGGACGAAGCCTTTTTCTAGGGTTAAGCTAATTGCCTTTTGCGTTCTTCGTCGAAGAAGTTGTATACAGTATCTACATGTGTATATAGAGAGTGTTTTAGAACAAACTGCCTAAACCGACCTTCAGAACAAGTCGCCATCTCTTCATAGTCGGGAGTGGGATCTAGGATTAGTTCATTTTCTTCAGTATGTACTTCGCTCCAGTGTTCACTAGCTTGTTGCTGAATATCATCATCTAAATCCAAATTATCTTCTAAGTTGCTCACAAAACTGACCCACTCCTCATTGCTAAGCCAAGCCCCATTAACCATATCGATTTGCAAATGACAAATCTCAGAGCCAGCAATGTACGGAGTAGGATTACTTAGATAAGGTGTTTCAAGGACTAAACCATCATTAGTGATTGCGACACAAAGGCCTCCGCTCAAAGGCGGGCAAAGCACATCGCATTTTAGTAGCCTTTCAAACCTTGCTGTATTAGTGGTTTTTGACACAGGTAAGCCACAAGCGATCAATGCGTTAATAAATTCGCTGACTTTAATAAGAATAATCGACTGACTCTTCATCGATTCAAGGCTATTGCACTGTGCGTGCTTTGCTAAGGTTTGGTAGCCTTGATTAAGAGACAACGTGCGATTGTCTTTATCGATGGTTCTATACTCATCTTTAAAGACTGAAAGTAACTGTACTGGAGTGAGTTCTGAAAATTGAGAATAAGCATTAATGTTCATACTGCCTCGATATCATGCTGGATTTTTGACACACCGCGTTTGATTTTGTTGGTTTGCCAATGACCAGCATCTAGTCGTAGCAATATTAAATGAGCACTTAAAAATGATCTCAGTTTACAGCAAACGCACCATTAGCCTGAGAGAGCTGTACAGGACTATAAATAGTAAAGAAAGAAAATTCAATCATTTAATTACCATGCCCGTTGAAATCGTCTCCATAAAAAAGCCCCCATATTAATGGAGGCTCGTTGTGCTTCTTTTTCTTACAAGTCGTAGTACTCTGCTAGGTATCCGATCAAATCACCGCCCTTCAGAAGTAAGAAGGCAATGACCATCATGACACCTAAACCAACCGCAAAGCTTTTCATTCTGTCTTTTATTGAAATGTAATCATCTGACATGGGTATCTCCGTTTATTTTTCTTTTAAGCCGTTTGAACGTTGCTTGAAATCGGGTTTTTAGAGTTGATTTACCAGCGACCTAGATTTTCTAAGTCCATATCCCAATAGTACTTAGCGCAAGCTTTTACTTTCCAGTCAGAATGCTCGCTAACGCTAGTACCGTAAGCAGTTTGACAATAACTGCTGGCTAAGAATTCAGCGGTAGCATATGTCAAACCAGCTACAGCAATCAGCGCTACGATTAAATTAATAAGTTTCAGAATTGGGTGCATTTTTTTGTTAGTGTTGTCTTTCGTTTTTATAAAAAAAATCATAAGCTTATATGGGACGATTATGCAATTAAATGTATTTTAATGCAAGATTATAAACAGCAATATATTGTTTTGTATGGCTTTATTGGTATGGAGACTGTCTTGAAGTTGATCAAAGGTGGCGGCTAGAGTGATTTTTATGCACCCTTGTCATCAATCGTTAGACAATTTTTAGCAAAATCAACCGCTTTCTCATGGTGTTGCATTTTACACAAGAAAGAGTCGTAGCTCTCTTTGTTAACTACCAGTTTTACACGTTTACCCCCCAAGTGATAATCAATAAAGCCACGATAAATCAATGCATCAGGGTGCGGCTTACCAACAATCTTATATTGATTATGGAAGTTTAGTGTCCAGAGGCTCGCCTCAAAAATTAAATCTTCAATATGTTTCATCGTTAACCTTTACTTCCTGACATTCAATGGCACAGCGAACATTAATCTCTAATTGAGCTTGATGTGATCTTGAGGCAAGACCACTGGGATACTACGCAGGTAATGTGTGAGTTGCATCTTAGCCGAGCTATGACCTGCTAGTTTGGACACCCCATAAAGATCCATGCCGTACTTGTAGAGTTCAGACGAGCCAGTTGCTCGTAGGTCGTGAAAATGCAGATCATCAATACCGAGCGCCTTCATTGCTTTCGTCCATGATGTACTCACTGATTTTGGATTGAATGGAAAAATCGGATCAGTTGGCCTCCCTTTTGGCATCTTGTTGATGATGGCAATGGTGGCAGCATTGAGCGTGATTTTAGTGATTTTGTTTTTATTATCTGTCGGATCTTTTCGCTTATCGACGGTAAGGACATGTGTCGTTTCATCGTAGTGCTTCCATTGGAGTTTCTGACAAATTTCACCTTGTCGTAAGCAGACATATAATGCAAACCACATAATGTCTATCATCGGGATTGATGAACGCCCCCTTAATTTCATTTTGTCATAGTATTCAGTAATGCGATTCAGCTCATCAAGTGATAAAACTCGATTGCGAGGACGACTCCGACTTATCAATCCATGCCTTTTTAACGTTGGTCTCGCATCTCGCAGTGCATCTGTATTGAAATTGAATCCTAATAGCGTGTTCGCATCATAAAACGCCGTGGATAGTGCGCTTAGATAAAAGCCTAGCGTTGAGGGTGAAAGTTGATAATTTTCCTGAATCTCTCTCATTGATTGAATGATATCCCTAGGTGTAATCAAATCGATTGGCAGATCTGCTAATGAAGAGTTAATAAAACGCTTAATGACGGTTGAGATATTTTTGTTGTATTTGGAGGCCATTTCTTCATCCGCTGACACATAAGATTGAAATTGGGTTAGGGCATCGCTAACAGCAAGAGCAAAAGGCTTTGAATGAAGAAAACTAAAATCGTTCTCCTTAAGCTGCGCTGAGATTTTTTTGGCAAGTCGCGCAGCTTGTGACTGTTTTTTAAATGTGCGAGACATGGAAAATTTAATAGCGTCTTTTTTGCCTGATCTTGCTCTGACCTTGTAAGACATGCCGGATTTGAGATGTTGTGGCTCGATACTAATTGTTGCCATTTTTTGACTCTTTTTTAACTGGTTTGAGTCGATAGTAATGGTTTGGGTTTGATTGTAAATATGATGGTATTTTTGTTTTAAGTTATTGATTGTAAGATACTTTTATTTATATTAGTGCATGAGATTATTGGTTTTTTTAGATGGGGCGATTTATCAATTAGTTAGAAAGTTTGAGTCCATGATTCCGCTCCTTTTCGTCAAAGAACAAACCATACCTTTGAAAATGTAACTATATGTAACAATGGGTGTGGCTCTTCAATCATGACAGAGCCACTCGTTTGCTAGTTGATGCGTTGGTGAATATCCTCAACACTCAACCGCAAATAAATGTTATTCAAAACGTTGATGTCGCGATGTCCTGTAATACGTGATATTTCAACGATGTTGAGTCCTTGTTCAAACAGCCTGCACGCTCCTTCTGCTCGTAAGTCATGGTAATGGAGGTCATCAATACCTTGTTCATGACAGATTCTCTGCCAAGCAGCACCAATCGAAGTTGATTTGTAGGGAAAAATGCACGAATCAATTTTTGGCTGACGTTTTATGATTTCAATGGCATCACTGAATAGAGGGATAGTGCAGTGATTGCCCTTTTTCTGCCGTGGGTCTTTGCGATCTCGAATGACCACTGTACCTGCGTTTTCATCAAAGTCTTCCCACCTGATCCTTGTAATTTCGCCGAGGCGCATACAAGTAGAAAGTGACATGTGGAAAATATCGACTAGTGGAATGGATGATGCTCGGTGGCTTTCACGTTTTCTTAAACCTTGCTCTGCTAGATTCAATTCAACCTCAGTTGGGCGTCGATCCCGTTTCTCACTGCGACCAATGAGGCGATATTTAATTAAGGTAGGTATTGCTTCGTTGTGTGCGTGTACGTTTGCGTTGTAGCCAAACATTGGCCCAGCCACGTTGATTACGCTGCGCAAGTAAGTGATGTCCTGATAAACCGTCTGTGGTGTCGGCGCAGTTGGCTCGGCTAACCTTACTCGGCAATGCTGTACCAAATGTGTTGCGGTCAACAGATGTGCAGGAACAAGCGCAATGTCGTAAGAGCGCAATCTTCTCAGCACCGCGGATTTAGAGCGTCCCAGATCTCGTGAGGTAATGGGATCTTCAAGGTAGAGCGTGATTAAATCGCCAATCAAAATTTCTTTCGAACTAGATTCAAGTGAGGGGATGCCATCTTCTCGTAGCTCTTTAGCTAACTGCTTTGCCCACTTATTCGCGTCTGTCTTTTTGCCGAATGTCTTAGATTTTTCGAACAGACGTTTTCCGTTTCTTGCTTCTCTCACCCGTGCTTTGTATCGCGTCCCCTGTTTACTTGCTACTTTTTCAATACTAATCGTTGCCACATTAATTTCCTCTGGTCAGGTTGTGGCAAAGACTCTTGCAATGGTGGCGGTACAGATTTTGCGAAATGTGACCTTGGCTGTATAATCCCCGACCCAAATTCGCATGAAGATTTCTGCTTTTCGTGTCCCTAAAAGTCCCCAAATTGATCCCTTTAGGGACTTTTTAAGTTAAAACCGGACAAAATATGCAGAAATAGGTCATTGCAAAATACATATGACATATTTCTATATTGTTGATTTTTAAGGTTTTAATTATGAACTTTCCATCTTCTCGTCTCAGCGTTGCTCCTATGTTAGATTGGACTGATCGTCATTGTCGCTACTTCCATCGCTTAATGACCAAAGAAACCCTGTTGTACACTGAAATGGTGACGACAGGTGCGATCATTCATGGAAAAGGAGATTTCCTGGCTTATAACGAAGAAGAGCATCCGTTAGCCCTTCAACTTGGTGGTTCAAACCCAGCAGATTTGGCTACGTGTGCCAAGCTAGCGCAAGAGCGTGGCTACGATGAGATTAACCTAAATGTGGGGTGTCCATCTGACCGCGTACAAAACGGTCGATTTGGTGCTTGCCTAATGGCTGAACCGCAGTTAGTTGCGGATTGTGTCGCAGCAATGAAAGACGTGGTCGATATCCCTGTAACAGTCAAGACTCGCATTGGTATTGATGATCAAGACTCTTACGAATTCCTAACGGATTTCGTTTCTATTGTTTCAGAAAAGGGTGGCTGTGAGCAGTTCACTATCCATGCTCGTAAAGCTTGGTTAAGTGGTTTAAGCCCAAAAGAAAACCGTGAGATCCCACCATTGGATTACCCACGCGCTTACCAATTGAAGCAAGACTTCTCACACCTAACGATTGCGATTAACGGTGGCGTGAAATCATTAGAAGAAGCAGAAGCACATCTTCAGCATCTTGACGGTGTGATGATTGGTCGTGAAGCATACCAAAGCCCATATCTACTGGCATCGGTAGACCAAGAGTTGTTTGGCTCTAATGCTCCAGTGAAGAAACGCAGCGAAATTGTTGAAGAGATGTACCCATACATTGAAGCGCAATTAGCGAAAGGTGCGTATCTTGGTCACATTACCCGTCACATGTTAGGTTTGTTCCAAAGCATGCCCGGTGCTCGTCAATGGCGTCGTCATATCAGTGAAAATGCGCACAAACCAGGTTCTGGTCTAGAAGTATTGCAAGACGCGCTAGCTAAGATTCCAAAAGAATTGAATGTGTAAAATTCGCCAGTGAATGGCTAAAATTACCAACTAAAGAATGATAAAGCCAGAGTGCAGAAATGCCTCTGGCTTTGTTTTTTATTAAAAATCATAATCTTAACTTCGTTTCTGTAAGTTGGTATGGAAACTGCTCTGTTTATTGAAAACAAATGGAGAAGTGATTATGTTGGAGCTAATCTTTATTTTAGTCTTTGCGGCGACCTTGTTGGTTACGGGTATCACAATGATGACCGTATTTGCAGCAACTGGTATTGCGTTAGTTGTGATGTTTTTACTGGGAATGGTTGGAGCGGTACTCAAGCTATTACCATGGTTAATCGTGATTGCATTGGGTATTTGGTTCTTCAAGAATTACGTTGCTCAGCCCCGCTATAAATAATGAGTAACATCATTTAGTTGATGGAGAGGCGTGAGAATATGGTATATTTCCTCTCACGTCCTCTACGTGAATATCAGCTATCTCGGAGTAAATACTACATGACAAATAAAGCGAACATCGCTTTAACGGCATTATCGTTAGCAGTATCTTTTCCTGTTTTTGCAGAGTACTCTGTATCGACAAAAGTCGGCGCAGAGGTATGGGCTGCCGACACTAAAGTTAATGAAGTGAGACGAGATAGCAGTACCACAGGCACTTTTTTCGCGGCGATTGAACATGATGTTAAATACGTCCCTAATGCGCGCCTTCGTTACTCAAGTGTTGATGCGAATTACATGGGGTTCGATAAGCTCGATTTAACCTTGTATTACCACGTTCTAGAGCATGATTTATTGCACTTTGATGCGGGTTTTACGTTCAGTAATTTAAGTGACACTAAATATATTGATGCTGGCTCAAGCAGGCGTGTAGAAGAATTTGATGAGCTGATTTGGGCTTGGTATGGCTACGCAGAAATTCAAGTTCCGGATACAAACTTTGATGTGATTGGTGAGATAAACTTTGGTGACAACAAAGGTATCAAAAGCACCGATTTCATGGCAGGTGTTCAATACAATGTACCGCTCGAAAAAGCTCGACTGGCTTTTCGTGGAGGTTACCGTGTGATTGATTTAGAGTCCGATAAATTCATGTCGGATCTAGGGAAAGAGTTTATTTTTGCTAACGGCTTCTTTGTGAGTGCGGAATACGCGTTCTAAACTCAGCCATGTTAGATATTCGATTTACTTAAAACGTCGCTTTATAAGCGGCGTTTTTTTATATCACTTCATTATATCTAATCGAAATTTCTCCCTATTTGGCTGACTTAGACCATGCTTACCTAGGAGCAATGTGAAAGTTAAAACAGGGATAGCGATGACAATAAATGAACTAAGACATCTATTCCGTGAAAATCAGCTTATCGAAGCGATTATTGAGCCTGCAATCCAAGAGGGTGGTTGGGTTGTAGAGTTCAGACATGCGCGCGGTGGTTTTGTTTTTCTAACGGACAGTCACGGCGAAGAATGTCTTTATGAAGATTTGGATACTGCGTCAAAATCGGCAATGGCAGTAGGCTTTCAACAAGTCCGCATTGAAGATCGATGAGCAAAAAGTAAGCCGTTCTTACTTCCAAAAAGTTATAAAACATTCACTTCTATTCTTTCTTGTTATTAAGGAGAGTGGGTACTCTATCGTCACGCAATGAATAGGGATGTCGTGATAATGTCTTTTCAAAAGAATGAGTATTCTCACAAGAATGTGTCTGAAGATAATAATGGGCAAGGAGGAAATCCTCCAATCGCAAGCCCTCTGAATGACCAACAAATTAGCTCACTCCAACAAACTGTCTCTGAGTTGTCTTCACAGCAACTTGCTTGGGTCAGTGGGTATTTTTGGGGATTAGCTCAAAATCAACCAAACACAGCGGTAACGCCAATTGCACAAGCAACGGCAGCCGTATCAGCGAAGCCAGCAGGTAAGTTGAGTATTATTTTTGCTTCCCAAACGGGCAATGCTAAAGGTGTTGCTGAAGCTCTGGAACAGGAAGCAAAAGCAGAAGGAATTGCAGTCGAACTTTTTGATGCAAGCGATTACAAAGGTAAAAACTTAGCCAAAGAAACGCATGTCATTATTGTGGCATCGACTAACGGCGAAGGCGAAGCGCCAGACAATGCCATTGAGCTACATGAGTTTTTGCAATCGAAGAAGGCTCCTAAGCTGCCAAACCTGCAATATGGTGTTATTGCATTGGGAGATTCTAGCTACGAGTTCTTCTGTCAGACCGGTAAAGACTTCGACACTTACCTATCAAAGCTAGGCGCGACTCCATTTATCGAGCGTCTTGATTGCGATGTGGATTATGAAGCCCCCGCAACTGAATGGCGTAAGAATGCGTTAGACAAGGTAAAAGATACACTTTCTTCTGGCTCTGAAGCGGATGTGGTTCAACTTCCTGTGGGTCAAGCTGCGACTGCGCACTCTCCTTACAATAAACAAAATCCGTACACTGCGACGTTACTGACCAGTCAAAAAATCACGGGCCGTGACTCTGGAAAAGACGTTCGTCATATAGAAATCGACTTAGAAGGCTCGGGCTTAACGTATCAGCCAGGTGATGCACTAGGTGTGTGGTTTGAAAATAGCTCGGAACTTGCAAATGCCATTCTTGGTAAGGTCGGTTTGTCTGGGGTTGAGACTGTTGACGTTGATGGTGAAAGCTTGTCAATCCACAGTGCTCTCGTGAGTAAATATGAAATCACAACATCTAACCCGCAGCTCATCACAAAGTTTGCCGAGTTATCCGGTAGCAAGAAGCTACAAAAGTTAGTTGAAGATAAAGATAAGCTTCGCGAGTACTCTGCAAATACTCAAATCGTTGATGTACTGGCAGAAAAGAAAACCAAGTTAACCGCAGATGAGTTGATTGGTTTGCTTCGTCGTCTTACTCCACGCCTTTACTCTATTGCATCAAGCCAAGAAGAGGTCGATGAAGAAGTACACCTAACGGTTGCTTTGGTTGAGTACGAACAAAACGACGAAAAACGATATGGTGGTGCGTCTAGTTTCTTAGCTCAGCGTCTCGAAGAGGGAGATGAAGTTAAAGTATTTGTTGAGCATAACAACAACTTTAAACTGCCGGAAGATGATAGTACTCCAATTATCATGGTTGGTCCTGGCACAGGGATCGCACCATTCCGTAGCTTTATTCAGGAACGTGAAAACCGCGATGCTGAAGGCAAAAACTGGTTGTTCTTTGGTGATCGCACGTTCACTCAAGACTTCTTGTACCAAGTGGAATGGCAAAAGTATCTCAAGTCAGGAGTACTAAGCCGATTGGATGTTGCCTTTAGTCGTGACCAAGTAGAAAAGGTTTACGTACAACATCGCATCTTAGAAAACGCAGCTCAAGTGTGGCAGTGGATCCAAGAAGGCGCTTATATCTATGTCTGCGGTGATGCAACGCGTATGGCAAAAGATGTGCACGACGCATTGGTTATCGTTGCTGAACAAGAAGGCAAGATGCCGCGTGACGATGCAGAACAATTTATTAATGACCTACGTAAAGCGAAACGTTATCAGAGGGATGTTTACTAATGACTTTTTCTACGGACAATAATAAGCAGGTTGTATTAGGTGAAGAGTTAGGGCCGCTATCTGATAACGAGCGCCTGAAGCGAGAAAGCAACTTATTACGTGGCACTATTGAGCAAGATTTACAGGACCCTATTACAGGTGGCTTTACTGCCGACAACTTCCAGTTAATTCGTTTCCACGGTATGTATCAACAAGACGATCGTGATATCCGTAATGAACGCACAAAGCAAAAACTGGAACCATTACATAATGTGATGCTTCGTGCTCGTATGCCTGGAGGCATCATCACGCCAACGCAATGGTTAGCGATCGACAAGTTCGCAACGGAGCACTCTTTATATGGAAGTATTCGTCTGACGACTCGCCAAACGTTCCAGTTTCATGGGGTATTAAAACCGAATATTAAGTTGATGCATCAAACGCTCAACAGTATTGGCATTGATTCGATTGCAACCGCGGGTGATGTAAACCGTAACGTGTTGTGTACCACTAACCCAGTGGAGTCAGAGTTACACCAAGAAGCTTACGAATGGGCGAAGAAGATCAGTGAGCATCTATTACCAAAGACGCGCGCTTATGCAGAGATTTGGCTAGACGGTGAAAAAGTAGAAAGCACAGAAGAAGACGAACCGATTCTAGGCAAGAACTACTTACCACGTAAGTTTAAAACCACAGTGGTTATCCCACCGCAAAATGACGTAGATGTACACGCTAACGATCTCAACTTCGTAGCGATTGCAGATAACGGCAAGCTGGTTGGTTTTAACGTCCTGGTCGGCGGCGGCTTAGCGATGACGCATGGCGATACATCAACTTATCCGCGCCGCGCTGACGACTTTGGCTTTATTCCGCTGGACAAGACACTTGATGTTGCCGCAGCTGTAGTAACAACTCAGCGCGACTGGGGTAACCGTTCAAACCGTAAGAACGCAAAAACCAAATACACATTGGATCGTGTAGGTAGCGATGTCTTTAAAGCGGAAGTCGAGAAACGTGCTGGTGTTAAGTTTGAGCAAAGCCGTCCATATGAATTCACAGAACGTGGTGACCGTATTGGCTGGGTAGAAGGAATTGATGGTAAATATCATTTAGCGCTTTTCATCGAAAATGGTCGCTTATTAGACTTTCCAGGTAAACCACTTAAGACGGGTGTTGCTGAAATTGCCAAAATCCACAAAGGCGATTTCCGCATGACAGCAAACCAAAACCTAATTGTTGCGGGTGTACCTAAAAACGAAAAAGCGAAGATTGAAAAGATCGCTCGTGAACATGGCTTAATGGACGACGGCGTAAGTGAACAGCGTAAGAACTCAATGGCTTGTGTTGCTTTTCCAACTTGTCCGCTAGCGATGGCAGAAGCTGAACGTTTCCTTCCTCAGTTTGTTACTGATGTTGAGGGGATTCTGGAGAAGCACAACCTACCAGAAAATGACAACATCATTTTGCGTGTAACTGGGTGTCCAAATGGTTGTGGTCGCGCAATGTTGGCTGAAATTGGTCTAGTTGGCAAAGCGCCGGGTCGTTACAACTTGCACCTAGGTGGTAACCGTGCCGGTACTCGAGTACCAAAAATGTATAAAGAGAACATCACGGATAAGCAAATCTTAGAAGAGATTGATCTGCTGGTGGCTCGATGGTCGAAAGAGCGTGAAGAAGGCGAAGCCTTTGGCGATTTCACTATTCGTGCTGGCATTATCCAAGAAGTGCTCGTATCAAAGAGGGACTTTCATGCTTGATTCTGTAGCATCCAAGCTGGAGCTCACAGAGTTACTGACATTAACAAAGACGGAGCAAATCCTCCGTCTTGCTCAAATTAATGTCGAGCTCGAAAAGCTTTCAGCACAAGAGAGAGTAGCGTGGGCTTTAGATAATCTAGAAGGCGAGTTCGCGGTTTCTTCTAGTTTTGGTATTCAAGCCGCGGTTATGCTTCATTTAGTTACTCGCGCCAAAGCGGACATCCCCGTCATTCTAACCGATACTGGTTACCTGTTTGCTGAGACGTACCGATTTATCGATGAGCTGACAGATGCTCTCAACCTAAATTTAAAAGTTTATCGAGCCAAGGAAAGTGCGAATTGGCAAGAAGCTCGATATGGAAAATTATGGGAGCAAGGCGTAGAGGGAATTGAAAAATACAACAAGCTCAATAAAGTTGAGCCGATGCGTCGAGCGTTAAAAGAGCTTAATGTTGGAACGTGGTTCTCTGGACTGCGTCGAGAGCAAAGTAAATCTCGTGCAGGTTTACCGATTCTATCAATTCAGAACGGTGTGTTTAAATTTCTACCAGTAATTGATTGGACTAATAAAGACGTTCATTACTACTTAGAACAACACGGCCTTAAATACCACCCATTGTGGGATGAAGGTTACCTTTCAGTTGGTGATACACATACCACTCGTAAATGGGAGCCGGGAATGTCAGAGGAAGAAACTCGATTCTTTGGCTTAAAGCGAGAATGTGGCCTACACGAAGATGATGGCTCTGAACAAGATGGGTCTGGCATATAGCCATAATACTCTTTAAATAGAGTTTAGGTTAAGTTTAATAAAGGTAGCTGCAATAAAGCAGCTTTCTTTATTTATGGTACTTGAAAAATACGTCTCAAAGCACAACTCTGTGGATAAGTTGTGTGAGAGTTTGGGGTAAAGTTGAATAAATAAAGGTTTGATCGAAAACTCATCGTTTAACCATTGTTTTTGCAATTTTTGAAAAATAACACTTGCCAATGTGAGCGCGATCTCTATAATGCCTCCTCGTCGACAGGGCAAGGGCTCAGAAGGGTTTAAGCGAAGTTGATAAGGCTGAAAAGAAAAACGAAATAATTTGAAGAAAGTGTTTGACACGATAAATTATCTCGCTAGAATGGCCGCCTCTTCCGAAGTGATGTCAATCACAAAGAAGAGTTGCTCTTTAACAATATAGACCTATCAATCTGTGTGGGCACTCGTTGATGATAATCCAATTAGATACTTCGGTATCAAATTAGGTTTCAATGAAACGAAGTGACCATTGAATCGAAAGATTCAGCACAGTCAATTCAAACATTACTTATGTAATGTTCAGTATTCATTGAGCCGAACAAAATCTTAAATTGAAGAGTTTGATCATGGCTCAGATTGAACGCTGGCGGC
>NZ_JAWOVT010000017.1:0-69905 GCF_033340055.1 Vibrio sp. 1580 | reverse complement strand
ACCTTAAACCCACTTTCATATTGAAACCTTGCATCGAGAGGCCGGCTTCCCTCTGGCGATGCTTTCTAAGCCCTGTTATGAGTGAAGTGGAACGCAGTTTTGTGTGGTTTCTGCAGTCTCGAGCGCTAGTTTTGAGCCCCTGTGCTTAACTT
This sequence comes from Vibrio sp. 1580, assembly GCF_033340055.1. Taxonomy (NCBI): domain Bacteria; kingdom Pseudomonadati; phylum Pseudomonadota; class Gammaproteobacteria; order Vibrionales; family Vibrionaceae; genus Vibrio; species Vibrio sp. 1580. The sequence continues at coordinate 69,753 of NZ_JAWOVT010000017.1, read as the reverse complement.
ACCAAAGCTTCCTTTATTATTACCTGGAAAATTTATTCAATAGGTTATGTTATTTTCGGGGGAGATTTCTCTGCTTTAGATGTTTTGATTTAGCCATAGGCGCTTATTAATATAAACTCAGCGCATTTAAAACTTTCCAAACATGGATTTTGTTTTGTCGATCTATTTAAGCCAGTGTCTTAAAGTATATTCGCTACTTCTTCCCTCTAACCCTCTCCAACCTTCAAAGCCACCACTACGTACGTATAACGTGAGCGGTATAGGTGCTTTCATAGCTGTGTTTGCTGAGTAAGTCGTTCACCTAGCACATTGACTGAGGAAAGGTCTTCTTTCAGTGGATCTTCGTCTAAGTCACGATAGTTTTTAATAATTATCTGGTACTTTTTATTCTAAAGGTGTACGCTTCACATCGAATATTTTTTCGACAGTAAATCATGTTATATCTCTTGTTTAAAAGCTTTGTAAGAAGGCTGAACTCCGTGCAAAAAACGCGATGAAGTGTTGCTCGGAGTCTTAAATTAATCTTCATCAGGTGTTTTATGTGTGGGTAGCTTCGCTGAAGTTATACGCAAGTGCTTGTACACCTGATAAAAGAGAAGAGATGGCCGGTGATATTTCATCATCGGCCTTTTTGTATCTGTTAAGCAGCTACAAAGCATTTCCCAGTATTGAAATAAGGGCCGGTATTGATCACCGGCCCTTTTTTATTTGGTTGAAAACATGAGTATTTTACAAGTTAAAAATTTGTCTTATCAGATAGCCGATAAGACATTATACAACAACGTGACCTTTCGTATTAACGTGGGAGAGAAAGTAGGTATCACCGGAGCGAATGGTGTTGGAAAAAGCACCTTATTGAAACTGCTTTTCGGTGAATTATCTGCAGATAAGGGCCGCATTGAATGGTTACCAAGCCTTGAGGTAGGGTATTTAGAACAACATTTTAAGATCGATAATGTGCTGACAGTTCATGAGTGTTTAAAGGGCTCTTTTGAGAGTTTATACGCTGCAGAGCAAAAGCTTTGGACTTTGTATCATGCGATGACCGAGTCTCACTCTACATCTCTTTTAAGCCAAGTCGCTCGGCTACAGGCATATTTAGAAGATGAAAACTTCTATGCAATTAATACCAAAATTGAACAAGTTGCTGTAGGTCTTGGCATTTATCAATTTGGCTTAGATACACCGCTTGTCTCGCTAAGTGGCGGTCAAAGACACAAAGTCCTTTTAGGCAGGTTGTTACTTCGCAACCCCGATGTGTTAATTCTTGATGAGCCGACAAACTATCTTGATGCTCCGCACATTGAATGGCTAGTCACGTTTCTCAATGATTACATTGGCACCGTTTTACTGGTTTCTCATGATGTTGATTTCCTTAATCAAGTAGCGACCAGTATTTGTGATATTGATTATCAAACGGTTCGAAAATACAGCGGCACTTATGTCAAAGCAATGCAGCAAAAGCATCACGATGGTGCTTTGATAGAAAAGCAATATAAGGCTCAGCAAAATGAAATTCGAAAGTTAGAGCAATTTATTGCCAAAAATGGCGCTGGAGTTAACGCGAGTCTTGCTAAAGGGCGTAAGAAAAAACTGGATAAAATCGAACGTATTCAACTGAATAATGTAGAGAAAGTATCGATGTTTGACTTTGCTTACCAGCCCATTGGGCAACCGAATGTGATTGACGCAAAAGCGTTGATGATCGGTTATCAGCAGCCTCTGCTTCCAGTGTTTGATATCACGTTAGCGCGCGGGGAAAAGTTGGTTGTTGCTGGCTTTAACGGCGTGGGTAAGTCGACCTTACTTAAAACCCTGATGGGGGAGATCGAGCCACTCTCTGGTGAGGTGGTATTGGCAAAAGGTGCAATAATTGGTTATTTTTCTCAAGATTTGTCTTGGCGCCATCCTCAGAACACGCCTGAACAGGAGCTGTGCTCTTGTGCGCCAACAATCTCAAGCAAAGAGTCACGCAAGCTATTAGCTCGCTTTGGGATTACGGGGGATAAGACGCAGCGCCACTTAGATACATTGAGCGGTGGTGAGCAAACTCGGGTGAAACTGTGTTGTTTATCGGTTCAGAAGTGCAATGTTTTGCTGTTGGACGAACCAACAATACATTTGGATAGCAGCAGCAAAAATGCGCTTAAAGAGGCTCTCCAGCGCTTTTCCGGTAGCGTGATTGTGGTATCTCATGAGAAGGCATTTTTGCAATCTTGGCCTGATAGAGTTTTAGATATTTCGTTGCTCACTTGTGCTGAATCGAAAACAGAACAGGAGGTGGAGCTATGATGCAGTCCATGATCCTATTTCTCGTTGCTTTTCTTGTTGGTGCTGATGAGTTGATGCTTGGATCTATTCTTGAACCTATCGGAAATGATTTAAGTGTTCAACCGAGTCAGGTGACCTTATTTATTACGGCATATAGTTTAGCCATAGCAATTTTCGCTCCTTACTTGGGCCGTTTATCAGACCGAGTTGGGCGTATTCGAATCATGGTGCCTGCTTGCTTTGTATTTGGGGTTGCGTCTATTACGACGGGCATAGTTCATGATTTTGAACTTGCTATTGCAACTCGAGTGATCACTGGTATTGCAAGTGCAGGCATGTTGCCAATTGCATTCGCGTTAGCGGGAGACGCGAAGGGTAATAGAGCGATGCGTCAAATTGTGATGGTTCAGGCGGGATTAACGCTAGGTATGATAACCAGCCCGGCGATCGGAGCATTGTTGACCCAGCTTTTATCATGGCGTGCCGCTTTTATTATTTTGGGCGTTGCGGCTCTTCTTGTCAGTGCCATGAGCGTAGTGTTCATGAACAACAAGCATAATGAGTCCAAGAAGTCAGATACTCTGCCACCTATCGCAGACGTCATTCATCTTCCAGGCGCGTTGAGAGCGATTCTAGCGATGTGTTTAGGCCTAGGGGGAGGTATTGGTGTATTTAACCTGATAGGCCTCCATATTCGAGATACCAGCGAGTTGGCGCTCGGTTGGGTGGGCGCTATTTATGCTGCTCTAGGGATCGTTAGTGTGGTTGGAAATATGTGCGTGGGGAGAGCTTGCCGTTGGCTTGGTAGCTCTCGAGCCGTTATGCGAGTGGCTTTAATGGTGTGCATACCTTGCAGTGCATGGGTGTTCTCAAATGAGATGAGTACGGTGACCGCTTATCTTCCAGCTCTAGTGCTCTGGTCTCTTGCTGGAGGGGTAGGCTCTCCGGCGTTACAAGCACATATAGCAAGCTTATCTGATGAACATCGAGGTGTGCTGATGTCTTCTGGAATGAGTATGATGCACTTTGGTGTCGCGATTTGGTCTGCCTTGGCGGGCTTTGCTTATTCTGTAGGTAGTGAATGGGTCGCTGTCGTGGCTTTGTTATTGTTTGGCTCAGCGGTAGTTATATTAAAGCCAGTTGGTAATGCTGAACAAAGTGAGCGTTATTCGTAGTGTTTTAGTAGATAAAGAAAAGCCGTTACCTAAAAAGGTAACGGCTTGTTCCAAATACTTTTTGAAAGCCGGTCTTAGTTCATGCCGTATTTCTTAAGTTTCTTGCGAAGAGTACCGCGGTTGATACCCATCATAGTTGCTGCGCGAGTTTGGTTACCGCGAGTGTACTGCATGATAGTATCTAATAGTGGCTGTTCAACTTCAGCTAGAACTAATTCGTATAGTTCTGTTACTTCCTGGCCGTTTAGTTGAGCAAGGTAGTTTTTAAGAGACGCTTTAACAGAGTCACGTAAAGGCTTCTGAGTAATCTGGTCTTGTGACGTTACTGTAGTTACTGTTAATGCTTCTGAAGTCAGATTTTGTTCGAACATATTCGGTCTAGCTCTTCTCTTAATTATGATGCAACGTTATCAAAATAACCTTCTAACGCCTCAATTTGCAGCGGAGCTGCGTCGATAGCGTTGAAGGTACGGCGAAACTCACTTGCCTGTTCATGCTCTTTCAGGTACCACCCAACGTGCTTACGCGCGATACGTGGACCTAAGAACTCCCCATAAAACTCATGCAGAGCATTTACATGACCAAGCATAATGGTTTTCACTTCCTCAGTTGGAAGTTCCTCCATTGTGGTGCCGTTTTCCAAATAGTGATGGATTTCCTGGAAAACCCAAGGACGACCCTGGGCAGGGCGTCCAATCATTAAAGCGTCCGCACCGGTGTACTCCAGTACAAATTTGGCTTTCTCCGGGCTATCGATATCACCGTTCGCGATAACCGGAATTGAAATCGCCTCTTTTACCGCTTTAATGCTGTCATATTCGGCCTCACCTTTGTACATACATGCTTTCGTTCTGCCATGCAGAGCAAGAGCTTGTATGCCGCAGTTTTCGGCTAACTTAGCGATCTGGACACAGTTCTTGTTGTCTGTATCCCAGCCAGTTCGAGTCTTTAACGTTACAGGAACGTCCACTGCATTCACGACCGCTTTCAAAATCTCTTCGATAATGTTTGGGTATTGAAGCAGAGCAGAGCCCGCTAGCTTCTTATTCACTTTTTTTGCCGGGCAGCCCATGTTGATGTCGATGATTTGTGCACCGTTCTCAACACTGAATTGAGCTGCGTCCGCCATAAGCTGTGGATCGGAACCCGCAATCTGTACAGAGCGAATGCCCGATTCGCCCTCGTGTACCATGCGCTGTTTCGACTTTGACGTTCCCCATAGTTTTGGGTTAGCAGACATCATTTCACTGACGGCCATTCCCGCACCATAGCGAAGACACAACTCGCGAAACGGTCTATCCGTTACACCAGCCATAGGGGCTACGATTAGATTGTTCTTAAGTTGATAGTTTCCGATTTTCAAAACGTCATCACAGTTCTGTACCAGCAAGGGCGCGCATTTTACGCATTTTTTCACTGCGTGAAAAGACTAATATTTGAGCATTTACAAATTGTTTTTGTAAATTGTATGAATTTCAAACAATTAGCTCTGAAAACCTTGTCTAGCCTTGCTTACGACCAGAGATGCGACACCATTCACTTTGCTCAACAATCGGGTCAATGTGAAGCTCGTCACGGTAATAGTTCGCAACATCTTCAGCTTGAGTGTCTAATACGCCGGACATAGCGAGGTCGCCATTTGGCTTAACTAGTCCTTTGATGATAGGTGCAAGTTCACGTAAAGGTCCCGCAAGGATGTTGGCCACAACGACGTCAGCGACGAGACCTTCTGGTTGATTTTGCGGTAAGTAAACTTCTAGTTTGTCTGCAACGCCATTACGCTCAGCATTGTCTTTTGAAGCAAGCAGGGCTTGAGGATCAATGTCGATCCCTATCACTTTTTCAGCGCCCAGTTTGATCGCTGCGATCGCAAGAATACCTGAGCCACAACCGAAGTCGATAACGGTCTTACCGCTTAAGTCCATGCTTTCTAGCCACTCAAGACAAAGTGCTGTTGTAGGGTGAGTACCCGTACCGAATGCAAGGCCTGGATCCAACATAACATTAACAGCGTCAGGATCTGGAATGTCGCGCCAGCTTGGGCAAATCCATAGGCGTTCACCAAATTTCATTGGGTGGAAGTTTTCCATCCATTCGCGTTCCCAGTCTTTATCTTCAAGCTGTTCTACTTTGTAAGCAAAATTGTCAGCCAGCATATTGCTCGCTTTAATTTGGTCGATGATGAAGTTAGTGTCTGCTTCTGCATCATACAGTGCCAGAATATCAGTATCGCCCCATAAGCGAGTTTCGCCAGGTAGAGGTTCGAATACAGGTGTATCCTGCGCGTCTAAGAATGTAACAGACAGCGCGCCAGTCTCTTCCATTAGCATATCGCCGATTTGCTCAGCGTTTTCATTGGTCGCGTTGAGTTTGATTTGAATCCAAGGCATTGGTTTTTGCTCTTAAAGTGAATGAAGTGGCGCAGAGTTTACCAGAACTCTACGATTTGTTTGAGTATATACCCAAATAAGCCGATTTATATGTTGAGCCCTTTGCGTACATATAAAACAAAAATGCCCACGGGAGTGGGCATTTTTTAAGACGTTTGCTTAGGCTTATTGTAAGCCAAGCTTCTTCTCTAGGTAGTGGATGTTTGCACCACCGTGTTGGAAGTTTTCGTCATTCATAATGGAGAATTGCAGTGGCACGTTAGTTTTGATGCCTTCGATGATCATCTCACCCAGTGCGTTTTTCATACGTGCAATCGCTACATCACGGTTCTCACCGTAAGTGATCAGTTTACCAATCATTGAATCGTAATGAGGTGGTACTGTGTAGCCTGTGTAGATATGAGATTCCCAACGTACACCCATACCGCCAGGAGCGTGGAAACGCTCGATCTTACCCGGAGATGGTAGGAAGCGCTCAGGGTCTTCTGCGTTGATACGACACTCAATCGCATGGCCACGGATCTTAATATCATCTTGAGTGAATGACAGAGGCTGACCCGCTGCAACACGAAGCTGTTCTTTGATTAGGTCGATGCCAGTAACCATCTCTGTTACTGGGTGCTCTACCTGAATACGAGTGTTCATTTCGATGAAGTAGAACTCACCGTTCTCGTATAGGAATTCAAACGTACCTGCGCCGCGGTAACCGATCTCGATACATGCACGAGTACAGCGTTCACCGATGTACTTACGCATTTCTTCGGTGATACCAGGTGCTGGAGCTTCTTCCACTACTTTTTGGTGACGGCGTTGCATTGAACAGTCACGCTCACCAAGGTGGATTGCGCCGCCTTGACCGTCAGCAATAACCTGAACTTCAACGTGACGAGGGTTTTCTAGGAATTTCTCCATGTAAACCATGTCATTGTTGAACGCCGCTTTTGCTTCAGCACGTGTCATTGCAATGGCTTGGATAAGGTCTTTCTCTGCTCGAACAACACGCATACCACGACCGCCGCCGCCGCCAGATGCTTTGATGATTACTGGGTAACCAATGCGCTTAGCAAATGCTTTGTTTTTCTCTTCGTCATTGTCTAGAGGGCCGTCAGAACCCGGTACACAAGGAACGCCTGCTTTCTTCATTGCATTGATAGCAGATACTTTATCGCCCATTAGGCGGATAGTGTCTGCCTTTGGACCAACGAAGATGAAACCACTGCGCTCAACTTGCTCTGCGAAGTCTGCGTTCTCAGACAGGAAGCCGTAACCTGGGTGGATAGCAACAGCACCAGTCACTTCTGCTGCAGAAATGATGCGTGGAATGTTTAGGTAGCTGTCGATACCACGAGCAGGGCCGATACATACGGTTTCGTCTGCGAGCAGTACGTGCTTAAGATCGCGGTCAGCTGTCGAGTGAACAGCGACGGTCTTAATACCTAATTCTTTACAAGCGCGAAGAATACGAAGTGCAATTTCACCTCGGTTCGCGATGACTACTTTGTCTAGCATAAGGCAAGCCCCGCTTATTCGATTACAACAAGAGGTTGGTCGAATTCAACTGGTTGGCCGTCTTCAGCTAGGATTGCTGTAACAACGCCAGATTTGTCCGCTTCGATTTGGTTCATCATTTTCATTGCTTCAACAATACATAGAGTATCGCCAGCATTTACTTTCTGACCCACTTCTACGAATGCTTTAGAGTCTGGGCTTGGAGAGCGGTAGAAAGTACCAACCATTGGAGAAAGAACTTGGTGACCTGCAGGTGTTGCTGCTGGAGCTTCTGCTGCTGGCGCTTCCGCTACTGGTGCCGCTGCTACTGGAGCAGGTGCCGCCGCTGGAGCTGCTGCGTAGTGAATTGGTGCTTGAGGGGCAGCAGTGCCATGACGGCTGATGCGCACTGACTCTTCACCTTCAGAGATCTCTAGCTCAGCAATGCCAGACTCTTCAACTAACTCAATTAGCTTCTTGATTTTACGAATATCCATCTTTTCTTTCTCTTTTATCTTGTGATTAAGACAACCCTCGTAGGGTTGCAGAGTGTTAGGGTTACTTTGCCTGTAGCTTATTGATCGCTGCAGACAGAGCAAATTCATAACCTTGTGCGCCTAAACCGCAAATCACACCCTCTGCTTTATCTGACAGGTAAGAGTGATGACGGAATGGTTCACGTGCGTGCACATTTGATAAGTGCACCTCAATAAATGGGATGGCGACGCCAAGTAATGCATCTCGCAGCGCCACACTAGTATGAGTGAAAGCCGCTGGATTGATGATGATGAAGTCAATCTTGCCATAGGCAGCGTGAATGGCTTCAATCAGTTCGTACTCACGATTTGATTGTAGGTGTTCCAGTTCTACCCCAGCGTTATGGGCTTGCTCTGTAAGAGTATCCACAACTTGAGCTAAGGTACTGTGACCATAGTGTGTCGGTTCGCGCAGACCCAATAGATTAAGATTTGGTCCGTTTAGAACAAGAATCCGTGACTTTGCAGACATTGTGTTGCTATCTTCCCTTATCGTGAGTGGAACGTTTATATTCCCAAATATACGATAGTTCAGCACGATTTTTTTGTTAAAACCGAGCAAATTTTAAAAAATCGACCAAGATTATAGCTAATTCATAGCAATTAGCAGCAATTTACTGGTCTAATCTCCTAATAGCCACTCTCGTTTCTGTAACCAAGTTAACAAAAACAACATAATTGCCATATTTTTTGTGTGGCCAATTTGTGCACTAAAGCAAAAAACCGCCATGAGTGATGGCGGTTTTTAAAGTGCTTTTAAAACAGTTGGTTGAATTTATGCCAATTCTGCTTTCTCTGCGATAAGTTTATCTACAACGCTCGGATCGGCAAGCGTTGATGTGTCTCCGAGGTTGCTAGTATCACCCGTTGCAATTTTACGCAGGATTCGACGCATGATCTTACCAGAACGAGTCTTCGGTAAGGAATCCGTCCAGTGCAGTACATCTGGTGTTGCAATTGGACCAATTTCTTTACGCACCCAATCTTTCACTTCTTTGTGTAGCTCTGCTGACGGGAATTCACCATCGTTCAAGGTAATGTAAGCGTAGATAGCTTGGCCTTTGATATCATGCGGAATGCCCACAATAGCGGCCTCAGCAATTTTATGATGTGCGACAAGAGCCGATTCTATTTCAGCGGTACCCATGCGGTGACCCGACACGTTTAGTACGTCATCAACACGGCCCGTGATCCAGTAGTAACCGTCTTCGTCACGACGAGCCCCATCACTAGTAAAGTACATTCCCTTAAAGGTTGAGAAGTAGGTCTGTTCAAAGCGCTCGTGGTCGCCATAAACAGTACGCATCTGACCTGGCCATGAATCAAGGATCACCAAGTTACCTTCTGCTGCGGTTTCTTCAATGATGTTGCCCATGTTATCAACCAGTGCAGGTTGGACTCCGAAGAATGGTCGAGTTGCTGAGCCTGGTTTTAAATCTGTTGCGCCTGGTAGTGGTGCAATTAAGATACCGCCGGTCTCTGTTTGCCACCAAGTATCAACGATAGGCGAGCTCTCGTTACCAATCGTTTTGTAGTACCACTCCCACGCTTCAGGGTTGATAGGCTCACCTACTGAACCCATCACACGTAAGCTTGAACGAGATGTCCCTGCTACCGCTTCGTTACCTTTTGCCATTAGTGCACGAATAGCGGTTGGCGCAGTGTAGAGAATGTTCACTTGGTGCTTATCAACCACTTCACTCATACGAGCCGTGCTTGGGTAGTTTGGAACACCTTCAAACAGAATGGTTTTGGCCCCGTTCGCTAGTGGACCATAAATTAGGTAAGTATGGCCTGTAATCCAGCCCACATCCGCGGTACACCAGAAGGTTTCTCCTGGTTGATAATCGAAGACATATTTAAAGGTCATTGCCGCGTAGACGAGGTAACCGCCTGTAGTATGTAGTACGCCTTTAGGTTTACCTGTCGAGCCAGATGTGTAGAGGATGAACAGCGGGTCTTCGGCTTTCATCTCTTCTGGTGGGCAAACGTCAGAAACGTTGGCTGTTGCTTCGTGCCACCAAACATCACGGTGTTCATGCCATTCAACATCACCACCTGTACGTTTAAGCACGACGACTTTATTGATGGTTTTTACGTCTGGGTTGGTTAGTGCTTCATCCACGTTCTTTTTCAGTGGAACAGCGCGTCCGCCACGTACGCCTTCGTCTGCGGTGATCACGACTTTAGCGTCAGAGTCGATGATACGGCCGGATAGCGCTTCTGGTGAGAAACCGCCAAATACTACGGTGTGAACCGCACCAATACGGGTACAAGCGAGCATAGCCACTGCAGCTTCTGGCACCATTGGCATGTATAGACACACCACGTCGCCCTTGCGTACGCCTTGCTCTTTCAATGCGTTGGAGAATTTACACACTTCTTTGTGCAGTTCGTTGAAAGTGAGTGTTTTGTCGTCGGCTGGATCATCGCCTTCCCAAATGATGGCGACGTCATCCCCGTGTTCTGCAAGATGACGGTCAATACAGTTAGCCGAGACGTTCAGTGTGCCATCTTCAAACCAGCGAATATCAACATGGCCAGTGTCGAAAGAAGTGCTTTTTACTTTGGTGAAAGGTTTGATCCAATCAACGATTTTGCCGTGTTCGTTCCAGAAGCCCTCTGGATCGGTTACCGACTGCTGATACATGGCTAAGTAAGTATCATTATCCGCGTGTGTATGAGTTTTAATATTTTCTTTTACCGGATAAACGTGGGCTTCGCTCATGGCTTCTCTCCTTGTGCCTTATTTCTCGGCCTTACACCAATCTAGATAAGATTTTGAATATATTTTTGTAGGGCTGTTTTTTGGTTCTAAATAACTTGGTCGTGGTAATGACGACGTTGTGCTTATAACTGTCAGTCACCGCGCGTATTTCCACAATTAGACTTTAGGATGAGAGTGATAGAAGCGCCGGGAAATCGCTGAAACAAAAGTATTTCTGGGAGCTAGGTCAACTGATTTTTATGTATACGGTGCGGTTAGGTTGGGTAAATCGCCTTTCGTTAAGCGGACAAAGACCAAAGCGGCAGAAATCGCGTCTTGCAAGGCGTCGTGTTTGTCTTGGATAGGAAGTTCGAGGTGTTTACAAATGGCATCCAGACTTAAGTCGAAATAGGCATTCGGCAAATGTCGTTCCAACTTATCGTGATAAATCTGACTGACCTCGATGAGTGGGTTAGGAAGTGGGAAGCCAAGTTGCCTCAGACAAGCAAGGTCTAAGATCTTTTTATCGTAACGAATGTGATAGCCCACAAGTGGTCGGTTGCCGATAAAGTCGAGCAGCTCGAGCAGCGCCTCTTTTTCACTGATGCCATCGACTAAGTCTTGGTGGCGAATTCGATGGATCTTGACCGAGCCAGAGTCGAGCGATTGCGGCGCGCGTAAGCGGACTTCAAATGGTTGACTGGTGATGATGCGGTTGTCGATGATCTTGGTGGCTGCAATAGTCACCAGCTCGGCGCGATTTGGGTCAAGGCTGGTGGTTTCGCAGTCAAGAGAGACGTATTCTGTTTTATCTGGCGTGCAAAACAGCGACTGATAAGGCGAGCCTTTCAATTTGTAATGCCAGTATTTGCGTTGTAACCAGTTCATTGCTTACGCCTCTGTGATTTATGAAAATCAGGGTTAATCACGAATTTGATAATGGAAGCCTAAAAATTGCTTAAATTTCTTCACCACATGTAAGCTGTGGCGAAGCAAATCACGCTCAGTTCTATCCAGTTGTTTAATATCAATGTTATTCAACGCTTCTTGCTTTTTGAGTTGCTGATTAAGGCGAAGTTTAAAGAACAATTTCAGTGCTTCGTTGAGATTATCTGCCGTTTCGGATTCTAAGATGCGCTTATTTCTCAGAGCTTCAATGCGCTCAAACGTGTTCTTCTCCTCAATGGCATATTCCAAAGACAAGGTGCGAATGCCGTGTACAATTGGGAAAATACCGCCGCGTTTAATGTCCAATCCGTCTTTAGCACTTTTTACGTTGCCAAATAGAGTTAGGGGCACCGAAAACTGCAAGGCAGGGCGAGTAAAGTCAGACAATATCAACATGCGATCTTTCATTGTGTCACGAAGATGCGCCGCAATTGGAGCCAGCAGCTCGCAATTCCCAGCAACAGCATGGGCGTCACTGAAAATAGCTAAGTCCATGATTTGTTCTGGTTCGGCTTTAGCTATCCAGTGGTTTAGGGTACTTATCCATTCTTGCTGTGTTTTGACCCATTTCGGGTTGTTAACCATCACTTTACCAGGGCAAAGTGGATAACCGAGCTGTTGTAGGGTGTGTGTGAAGGATTGCATCACTTGTTCGCAATGAGGCCATTCCAAACCATCTTGAATAATCAGGGCATTGTCTTGATCGGTTTTGAGAATTTGCTCTCCTCGGCCTTCAGAGCCGAGTACGATCAAGCAACAATGGTCGTGCAAGGCTGGTGGTATCACTAACTCGAACGCTTTCTCGATAATTTGTTCGTTTACGGCTGAGATAAGCTCCATGATGAAGCGAGTGCGGATGCCGTTTTTCAATAAGCTCTCGACCAATTGACGTTGGCGGTTTGAGGCCAAAGCGAGCTCTTCCACGCTGCTTGCTCGAGCAATACTGAGCGTTAACACGTGAGAGTGGGTTGAGAACGCGCTGAGAATTTGGGTCATATCCAGCATGCCGACGGCTCGGTTGCCTTCACATACCATGAGGCGTTTCATTCTATTTCTGGTCATTGTGATCATGGCGTTGAATAGAAAGTCACCATCATCAACGTGATAAACAGGAAAGCTCGCGATCTCACCCACTGGTGTGTCGAGCGCGCAACCATCTATCATCACAGAATGCAGCATATTAGTACGAGTCACTATTGCGTACGGGTGGGCTGATGGCCATTTTTCCAATCGTGGATCATCGCCATGGAGTTGAACCAATGCAGCGTCAATCCCATTTTCTTTTAAGGAACGTGTTACCTCGTTAATTGGTGTATTTGGTTCAAGGATCATCGGTGGGTGATAAATGCTGCGGTCAACTTTAGTGAGAATAAACTCCGCTAAGTTTTGCTGTTGATGGGCCGCTTCGATGAGCTCTTGCCGTTTCGATAAATTGTTATCGAAATAGGCTGCAAACTGGCCATTTTCGTTGTAAAGGGCAAGGAAAACTTCTTTCGGCAGTAGGTAAGAGAGCGTGTCCTCAAGCGCGATGTAGTGATGACGTACCTTGTCTTCAAGTAACGAGCGTACATCGAACATATCGTCGTTGGCATAATGTGCGAACACTTCCTGTTGATCGTTGGAGCGCTCTTCTACCGCGCCTTTGATCAGAATATGTAAGTGGGGGTTCTTCTGTCCGCAGGATAAAATAACATCTCGAGCTCGATAGTAGGCGACGTCCAGAGACGATCGCAGTCGCGATTGTTGTGCTTCAGTTAAGCGATCGAACGGTGGAGATTGCATGTTAAATTTGTCAGGCATGAGAACACCCAATAATGATGGAAGGAACACTCTCTAAGTCTGACAAATTTCTTACCGGAAGCCAGACGACTTTGGTCTAAATTACGATGTTTTCGTTTGAAGATGCCAAATGTCGCAAAGTTAGTATTCCATCGAGGAAACGATAAGTTTCTTATTCTTCCCTTTTTATAATACGCATGGCGATCCATAATTCCCGGCTCGAACGTTGGTGTTCCCGTTTTAGGATATTAGTAATGTTGAAACCTTCTCCGTATGGCTGGATTTCCCAGTACTTTCTCGGATTCTTCTTTGCGTATGGCGTGTATCTGCCATTTTGGTCACTTTGGTTTAAGGATCAGGGCGTATCTTCGACAGATATCGGTTTGCTGGTCGGGTTAGGCCTTGCGACACGTTGTGTTGCCAATATCGTGATCACCCCACGAGTACACAAAGTCGAACATCTTATGCCTGCTTTACGTTGGTTGAGTTTCGCTGCCCTCCTTTTTGTTGGATTTCACTTTTTTACGGGTGGTAGCTTTTGGTTAATGGCACTAGCGACAGTGTTGTTCAATCTTTGTTGTGGACCGATTATTCCGTTGTCGGACGCGATGGCAAATTACTACGCTCGCCTGAAAATGCTCGATTATGGCCGCACGCGGCTATGGGGTTCGATCGCCTTTATCGCAGGCTCGACGGCAGTGGGCTACCTGGTGGCTGAATTTGGCTCCGATATGATCTTGTACACTGCGATGTTCGGCGTGTTTATCTCGTTGCTGTTTGCTATGCGACCGACTAACCCAATGCCTGTAACGCATGGTGGGCAAAGCGCAGAACGTCCAAAGCTGACCGCTCTTTTGACTGACAAACCGATACTAAAATTCTTAGTGTTGGTGTCACTAATTCAGGGCAGTCATGCGGCTTACTACGGCTTTAGTGCGATTCACTGGAAGGCCGCTGGTCACTCGGAAGATGTCATTGGCTACTTGTGGAGCTTAGGAGTGGCCGCAGAAGTGGCAGTGTTTGCACTGAGTAAGCGCTTATTCGTAGGTTGGTCAATACGCGCGCTGTTTATTGCTGCTGCCGTTGGTGTAATGATGCGTTGGGGTATTACGGCGTCGACAACATCGATTATTGCTTTGGTGATTGTTCAACTACTACATGGTGTGACTTTCGCTACCGCACACATTGCCGCGATCCAATATATCCAAAACTCCGAAGAAAATAAGATCGTAGCGTTGCAAGCGTTGTATAACGCGATTCCGTTGGGCGCATTTATCGCGTTAATGACCGTATTGAGTGGTTGGGGTTATGAGCACTGGGGACCGCTTGTGTTCTGGGGCATGGCCGCGATGGGGTTATTGGCTCTGTTCATCAAGCTTGATTCGCAAGACCCACATCAGGTGGTTGATGTATCAGACAAGCCACTTGAAACTCAGAATTAGACTTATGTAACAAAGGTTAAAAACTAAGCTTTGTCTCCTTTATCAAAGCAGTGTTAAATAAACCTCTCCCTCATGGAGAGGTTTTTTTATTCTCTTGCTTTAAAAGTAGCAAGAAAGGCAAGAAAGGATATCGGATGCAAGGATGGCTGGTGGTTCCCGTTTCTTTAGCGTATTTGGGAGCTTTATTTATCATCGCGTGGTACGGCGACATTCAGAAAAGGTGGCTAGCGCGCTGGCGGCCTTGGATTTATAGCCTTTCCATTGCGGTGTACTGTACATCGTGGACCTTCTACGGCACGGTCGGGCAAGCCAGCAGTAATCCTTGGTCTTTCTTGCCCATCTATATCGCCCCCATTTTAGTGTTTACCATCGGATGGCGCGTTTTAGCTCGGCTTATTTTGATTGCTAAACGGGAACACATCACGTCGATTGCTGACTTTATCGGAGCACGCTACGGTAAATCCCAAGGTTTGGCCGTGGTTGTTACGCTCATAGCGGTTGCGGGAATTTTGCCGTACATCGCTTTACAGCTGCGTGGTATCACTATGGGGCTTGAAATCATTGCACCAGAGCTGGCTACTGATTTTGGTTATCAAAACGATAGCGTGTCGTGGTTTGTTGTGGTCGCATTGGCGATTTTTACGATGCTATTCGGTACCCGCCACATTGATAACACGGAACACCATCGTGGGATGATGATGGCAATTGCCTTCGAATCCATTATCAAACTGCTGGCTTTTTTAGTGGTTGGTGTCTTCATTGTTTGGTTGGCGATGAACACCGAGAATTTGAGCTTACTTGATGTTGCCGAACAGACGTATCAGTCACCAAATATCCCGACTATATTGATTCATACTGTACTCACGATGCTGGCGATCGTTTGCCTTCCGCGACAATTCCATACGATGGTGGTGGAAAATGAACGTGCTCAAGATTTGCATGTGGCTCGTTGGTTGTTCCCCATTTATCTGATCTTAATGGGGATTTTTGTTTTACCTATTGCGTGGGTAGGGCAAGGTCTCTTGAGTGGCGCTTCGCCTGATACTTATGTCATCAGTGTGCCGATGTCGGTAGGGGCGAGTGAAATCGCCTTGCTTGCGTTTCTAGGCGGTACTTCAGCGGCAAGTGGCATGGTTATCGTATCGACGATTGCCTTAGCGATCATGGTCTCGAATGACTTGGTTATGCCATTGCTATTGCGTCGCATGCGACTGACGCAGCGTAACCATCACCATTTTTCTGAATTATTACTGCGGATCCGCCGTGGTTTGATTTTAGTTTTGTTGATTGGCGCGTGGTGTTTCTATCAAGCGTTGGACACCATTCATTCACTTTCTGCTATCGGCTTTCTCTCGTTCGCGGCTATCACGCAATTCGCTCCTGCGCTGGTTGGCGGTATGTATTGGCGTCAAGGGAATAAGAAAGGTGTGTATGTTGGCCTCGCGGTGGGTTTTGCTACCTGGTTGATTACGTTAATGAGCCAAACAGACATGCTTGCCGGAGACGCCAGTAATAACTTCCTGATCTGGTTGATTACGCCACCAGAGGTATTGGCTAGCTTTGATATCGCGATTTCAGATTGGGGGATGATCCTCAGCGTGGTCGCTAATGCAGTGTGTTTTGTTGTGGTTTCTATGGCTACCCGACCAAGCCTAAGTGAGCGCTTACAATCGGCATCATTCGTTGGTACACCGCTGCCTGAAAGCGAAAATATGAGCCTGTACCAGAGCCGCGTTACGGTTGCGGAACTGGAAATGCTAGCGTCCAGATTTGTAGGACGAACGCGAGTTAAAGCGGCGTTTCAAGCCTACTGGAGCCAGCAACGAGAAGAGTTAATGCCGAATCAGCAAGCGCCATCTTCTCTGATTCGGCATACGGAGCGTGTGCTGGCAGGGGTATTTGGTGCATCTTCTGCTAAGTTAGTGCTTACTTCTGCTCTGCAAGGAAGAAACATGCAGCTTGAAGAGGTGGCGACTATCGTCGATGAAGCCTCTGAACTGTACGATTTTAGTCGGGGTTTACTCCAAGGCGCGATTGAGCATATTGGGCAAGGTATTGCGGTCGTCGATAAGCAACTACGCTTGGTAGCGTGGAACCAACGCTATTTAGAACTCTTTGAATTTCCGCCAGGCTTGATTCAAGTAGGTCGACCGATTGCGGATGTGATTCGGCACAATGCAGAGCAGGGGTTGTGTGGCCCTGGTGACCCTGATGACCACGTCCGTCGCCGTGTTTATCACCTTGAGCAAGGGACTCGGCACACCTCTTCTCGGGTTCGTCCCGATGGTCGCGTGATAGAGGTGCAAGGTAACCCAATGCCAGGTGGTGGCTTTGTGATGAGCTTTACCGACATCACCGTATTCCGTGATGCAGAGCAAGCACTGAAAGACGCCAACGAGACATTGGAAGAAAGGGTACGTCTGCGGACTCGAGAATTAGAACAACTTAACAAGCAGCTGGTGGAAGCGACGCAGCGCTCGGATTTGGAATCGAAGTCCAAATCACGGTTCTTGGCGGCAGTAAGCCATGACTTGATGCAACCGCTCAACGCGGCGCGTCTATTCGCATCTTCACTATCGGAAGTCGCCAAAGACAGCGAAGCCAAAAAGCTGTCAGCACACATTGAAAGTGCTTTAGAGGCTGCCGAAGACTTAATTGGAGATTTGCTGGATATCTCGCGTTTGGAATCGGGCAAGTTGGAAGTCAACGTGCATGGCTTTGCGTTAAATGATGTGTTATCGAATTTGAATGCTGAGTTTAGTGCGTTAGCCAAACAGCAAGGTATAGAGTTCACCATGATTCCGTCCTCACTCATGGTTAAGTCGGATCCCAAACTGCTGCGCCGTGTGGTGCAAAACTTCCTGACCAATGCGTTTCGTTATAACCCGAATGGCAAAGTCGCACTCGGTGTTCGCCGCGTGAAAGGGCGAGTGCGTATTGATGTATGGGATAATGGAGTGGGGATTGAAGAAGAGAAGCAGCAAGAGATTTTTGAAGAGTTTAATCGCGGAACTCAAGTTCGTTCCGACCAAGGTCTCGGACTTGGTTTGGCGATTTCGAAAGGAATTGCTCAGGTACTTGGGCATGAAATTTCGATGCGCTCTTGGGTTGGAAAAGGCAGTGTTTTTTCCATCACCCTAGATAAAGCTGATCATGTTCAGCCTCATCCAGTTCACGTGGCAATGAGTAAGCAATCTGAACTTGGTCATCTGAGAATCCTATGTGTCGATAATGAGCCTGACATTCTAGTCGGCATGGAAAACTTACTTTCCCGATGGGGCTGCGATACACGAGTTGCGATTGATTTAGTTGAAAGTCTACAAGCGCTTGAGGATGGTTGGATTCCGGATGTAATTTTCTCCGATTACCGACTTGATGATGGTCGTACTGGTTTAGAAGTGCTACAGCAATGCCGCCTGAGATTAGGCCACAGCTTTGAAGGCGTCATCATCAGTGCAGATCGTACCGATGATATGCTTGATGGCATCAAAGCAAATGGGTTCAGCTTTATTGCTAAGCCAGTTAAGCCGCTTAAGCTGCGTTCGGTGCTCAATCGAGTCGCTTAGGATTGGAGTGTTTGAAAAATCGCTATAAAAAGAGACCTCCGAATGGAGGTCTCGATGTTTGTAATCTTAGTTGATAGGCTGAGTTTGCCGCTTATTCTGCGACGCCGCCTTGAGTCAGTTTGGCTGGATTAAGCAATCGCTCTAGTGTGGCTCTATCCAAATCAGTTTCTTCTTCCGCGACATCAATAATCGCGCGTCCCTGTTTGTAGGCTTTTTTCGCGACTTCTGCCGCTTTTAGGTAACCAATGACAGGGTTGAGAGCCGTGACCAAAATAGGGTTTTTGGCGAGTGCTACATCCAAGTTATCTTGGCGAACTTCAAACGTCGCAATGGCTTTGTCAGCTAAAGCGGTTGCGCTGTTAGAGAGTAACTCGATGCTCTCCAATACGTTATGAGCAATAACTGGCAGCATGACGTTAAGCTGGAAGTTGCCCGTTTGGCCTGCGACGGTAATGGTGGTGTCATTACCAATGACTTGCGCTGATGCCATAGCTGCGGCTTCTGGGATCACAGGATTTACTTTGCCAGGCATGATGGAAGAACCCGGTTGCAAGCCTTGTAATTCAATCTCACCTAAACCAGCTAATGGGCCTGAATTCATCCAACGAAGATCATTTGCGATCTTCATGATCGCAACTGCTGCTGTTTTGAGCTGTCCCGACAGAGCGACGATCGCATCTTGACTGCTTAAATTGAAAAAGAAGTTATCACTGGCCGTGAACTGAATACGAGTTGACTGGGTTAGGTTGCTAGCGAATAAGTCTGCAAAGCGTGGATCGGCATTGATCCCCGTTCCAACCGCCGTACCACCTTGGGCTAAGGCTTTTACAGCAGGAAGTGCTTGTTCAATCGCTTGTTTTGCGTGCTCGATTTGGAACTGCCAACCGCCAAGTTCTTGAGCAAAGGTAATTGGCATCGCGTCCATTAAGTGGGTGCGACCGGTTTTTACAACATCTTTCAATGCTTGTTGCTTAGACTCTAGTGTTTGGCTTAGGTGTGACAGGGCCGGGAAGAGCTGTTTTTCAATGGCTAATGCTGCGCTAACTTGAATGGCCGTCGGTACCACATCGTTGCTGCTTTGTCCCATGTTGACGTGATCATTAGGGCTGACAGTGCCGCCTAGATGCTGGGAGGCCAGTGTTGCAATTACTTCATTCGCATTCATATTTGAGCTAGTGCCAGATCCCGTTTGGAACACGTCAATTGGGAATTGCTCAATATGATTGCCTTCGATAATTGCTTGAGCTGCGTCAGCAATCGCGTTGGCAATATCTCCCTCAAGCAGCCCTAGCTGTGCGTTGGTGAGTGCCGCAGTCTGCTTGATGTGTGCTAACGCTTTGATAAAACCAGATGGCATTTTATGTTGACTGAATGAGAAGTTATCGACGGCGCGTTGAGTCTGGGCTTGGTAGAGAGCATCTGCAGGGACCGTTACTTCGCCCATACTGTCAGTTTCTATGCGGAATTCGGTGCTCATGGTAGGGATCCTTTTGGTTAATCGAGTGAGATTTGAATCAGGCGTAATTGTTGTTGTAGTGCGAGAAATTTCACGTCGCCTTGTTCAAACTGGTAGTAATAGCGTTTGAGGCAAAATAATGGCGTATGGATAGAATCGAGACAGACACGACGGAAGATACGACTGCGAGTTGAGTCTTGAATTGCGTCTAGTAAATGGAAATAAACCTGACGTAAAAACAGCTCACACAACAATAGATTTTCTTCATCGGCATCGTGTTCATAACAAGAAGACAACACCATTCCCCAATGAATATAGTCATGAATCACGTCTGGCTCAAAGCCATGTGGTGCGGCGAGAAGGAATCTATCTTGGGCTTTAAAAAATGCGTTAAAGATGTCCCGTTTGTTGTCCATAACCACCTCTCATTAAATGTAATGATAATTATTATCAATTAAGTTGTGGGTTGGCAACCCTTTTTAGAGTAAGAGGTTGTTGAAGAAAGACTTACGGAAACAAAAGCCGACGCAAAGGCGTCGGCTGAGTAGGAATTCATTTATGCTGAGTGAAACTAAGTCGCTGTCGTTTGAATACCGGTGAATTAGCTTGTCGCCGTTATTCAGTAAATAAGGTTTCGTACTTCACAAATGCGGTTTGCGTTTCACCATAATACAGTGTGCCGCCTGATTGAATGACGACTCTTAACCAGCTTTCTGCAGATGCAGGCTTTGGTAAGGTGATGTACCAGCTTTGGCCTGCTTGATCGGCGGGCTTCATATCAATCGGTTGAGCGTTTTTCTCTTTGTCACTCACAATAGAAACTTTAACACCTTCGAGTGGGTAAGCGGCGTTGAGTGACAATTCTAAGTTATTTTTAGTGAGTTTTTCCGAGCGAAATTTCACTTTAAAATCGCCATTTTCCATATCACACAGACCACTGGTGTAACGACAATTAGACTTACTCGCGAGTTTGTAAGTTTCCCCTTCTTGCGCCGCGTGGGGCTTCTCGCTGAGGGCCATATCGGTACCGAAGTAAGCGATCAAAGAGAGAACTGGCGCAATCAGTAGAGCGAGAATAAAGTGCTTGTTTTTGAACATCTTGGCTTCCTTGCAACGACATACTGCGAATATGGTAACTGAAAAGTGAGAATAAAAAAGCCCCGGACGGCTGGTTCCAAACGGGGCTTTTGTGGTTTTGATTAGTTTTTAGTGATCCACTGCACTACCAGCACCTACTGGCACGCGAACGTGTTCGACTAGGTCTTTTACTTCTTGTGGCGTTTCTGCTGTTACTTTGGAGACAGCGAATGCGACGATGAAGTTAAATAGTGCGCCAATAGCACCAAACGCGTTTGGCTCAATACCCAGGAACCAGTTTGTTCCCCAACTTTCTAGATATTTCCAATCAGCAACGAAAAGAATGCCTTTGTGTTGGAATACGTAGAACAGCGTAATACTGATACCCGCAATCATACCGGCGATTGCGCCTTCTTTGTTGATGCTCTTGCTGAAGATGCCCATCATCAATGCAGGGAAGATGGATGAAGCGGCAAGACCAAAGGCGAGTGCTACCGTACCTGCGGCAAATCCAGGCGGATTTAAACCGAGATAGCCTGCGGCTGCTATCGCTACTGCCATTGATATTCGACTAGCAAGTAGCTCTTTTTTCTCGGATATGTTCGGATTGATAACCCCTTTGATTAAGTCATGGGAAATAGCTGAAGAAATGGCGAGTAGTAAACCTGCTGCGGTAGATAGTGCAGCTGCAAGACCACCTGCTGCCACAAGTGCAATCACCCAGTTTGGTAGTTTAGCGATCTCTGGGTTAGCCAATACCATGATGTCGTTATCAACGCGCAGTTCGTTGGTGGACGCATCTGAAGTGTATTGGATATTGCCATCGCCATTTTTATCGTCAAAACCGAGTAGTCCAGTTGTTTCCCAGTTTTTGAACCACGCAGGACGCTCGTCATACGCTAGGTGCTGACCCGGAGCTGGATTTACCGTATTCATTAGGTTGAGGCGAGCCATCGCTGATACCGCTGGTGCAGTAGTGTAAAGGATTGCGATGAAGATCAGAGCCCAGCCTGCTGATGTACGTGCGTCGCGAACCTTCGGCACGGTAAAGAAACGGATAATTACGTGTGGTAGACCGGCAGTACCAATCATCAGTGACATGGTGTAGACAAACATATTAAGTGTGTCGCCACGTACTTGGGTCGTGTATTCACTGAATCCGAGTTCGGTCACCACTTGGTCAAGCCGATCGAGTAGATAGACATCGGTACCAGCCATGGTACTCCCCAGACCAATTTGTGGGATTGGGTTACCAGTGAGTTGCAGAGAGATAAAGATTGCAGGGATAGTGTAAGCAAGAATGAGTACGCAATATTGAGCAATCTGCGTGTAAGTGATGCCTTTCATGCCGCCAAGAACCGCGTACATGAAAACGATACACATACCAATTAATAGGCCGGTGGAGTAATCCACTTCTAAGAAGCGACCAAACGCAACACCTACGCCTTTCATCTGACCGATAACATAAGTCACTGATGCGATGATAAGACAAACAACCGCTACGATACGTGCTGTGTTGGAGTAAAAGCGTTCACCAACAAACTCTGGCACCGTAAACTTACCAAATTTGCGTAGGTAAGGCGCTAGCAACAGCGCAAGCAGAACGTAGCCACCAGTCCAACCCATTAGAAATACTGAGCCGCCATAGCCCATGAAGGCAATTAAGCCTGCCATTGAGATAAACGACGCTGCGGACATCCAATCGGCTGCGGTTGCCATACCGTTTGCAATCGGGTTTACACCGCCACCAGCAACATAAAACTCTTTGGTTGATCCGGCGCGAGCCCAAATAGCAATCCCGATGTACAGGATGAACGTGGCGCCAACGACCAGGTAGGTAATAGTTTTCAAATCCATCTGAGTGACTCCTTATTCGTCCACGCCGAATTCACGGTCAATTTGGCGCATCTTCCATGCGTAATAGAAAATAATTCCTAGGAACGCATAGATGGAGCCTTGTTGAGCAAACCAGAAACCGAGTTTGTAACCGCCTAGTTGAAATTGATTTAGTACGTCGACAAATAAAATGCCGCAGCCGAAAGACACGACGAACCAGATGACCATTAGGCCGATCATGAGCTTCACGTTTTTGTCCCAATAGGCTTTGGCTCTTTCTTCGCTTTCAAATGCCATTGCCGTCTCCTTACGATTGGTATTGTTGTTAATGAAATGTTTCAATATGTACATTAGCAAGGTGTTGGCAATAACTCTTTTCAACTTTAGTCGGGGTGTTAAAAATGAAGAATCCCCATATTATGGGCTTTTGCAGCGAACAAAGGGGTAAAACGTTATGTTAATAAACTGTTAAGTTAGCCAAAGGTCTAAAGGTTGATTGGATAAACAGGCATGATTAAGACGGGCCATTAATCTTTTCTTCATTGAACTTGGAGATGCTGTGTAAGTATTGGTGGTGATCTTGTGGCTCTTAAAGAGAGAAGGCGTAGATAAGAAAGCTCACAAGTAATTTATTTACATAAAGTTTTCGCATCAAATCACCGTTTTAACGCACAATAAAGTAATATAACTGAGTCATTCTCGTACAACCTCGCATTTTGAGACGGTGTAAAGGGGAGGCAGATTAGGGCATTACCTCATTAACGAAGTAGCCTTGCTCATCACAATTATTATCGTTTTTCATTAAGGGAGGGTGAGAATGGACGCAGACACCATTAACAGTTTTTTTCTAATAGGTGCGTTGTTAATCGCACTTAGCGTTCTTTTAAGCCCAGTGTCTTCTAAGTTGGGAATCCCAATTCTTTTGGTATTTTTAGCCGTTGGAATGCTAGCGGGGGAAGACGGCTTAGGCGGCATTTTATTCGATAACTTTTCGATCGCTTATTTGGTTAGTAACCTCGCATTAGCCATCATTTTGCTTGATGGTGGGATGAGAACGCGGGTCGCCAGCTTTAGGGTTGCGTTATGGCCCTCGGTCTCTTTGGCGACATTTGGCGTTGCGATCACCACCATTTTAACCGGGCTGATGGCAACGTGGTTATTCGACTTAGATTTATTGCAAGGCATATTGGTTGGTGCGATTGTTGGTTCCACCGATGCTGCCGCGGTCTTCTCTCTACTCAAAGGTCGTAGCCTGAACGAACGTGTTGGTTCAACGCTGGAAATTGAATCCGGCACCAATGACCCTATGGCGGTGTTTCTGACCGTAACTCTGATTGCTATTTTAGCGAACCCTGGCGCAGATTTAAGTGCGGGCTTTTTGGCGTTCAGTTTTCTTAAGCAGTTTGGTATCGGCGCGTTACTTGGCTTCGCTGGTGGCTGGATCTTATGGAAAGTTATCAATCGTAATCAATTACCAGATGGGCTGTATTCTATTTTAACGGTCAGTGGTGGCTTGCTTATTTTCGCTTTATCTAACACTTTGGGTGGCAGTGGTATTTTGTCGATTTACCTTGTTGGTCTTTTATTAGGTAACCGTCCAACACGCAGCCGCCACTCTATTCTTCATGTTTTAGATGGTATGACGTGGCTAGCTCAAATTGGTATGTTCTTGGTGCTTGGTTTGTTGGTTACACCATCCAATTTACTCTCTATTGCGTTGCCAGGTCTTGCGCTTGCTTTCGGGATGATTTTGTTTGCCCGACCAATCTCAGTTTGGATTGGTTTACTGCCATTCAAGAGTTTCACGCCACGTGAAAAGTGGTTTGTCTCTTGGGTAGGACTGCGTGGTGCTGTACCTATCATCCTCGCGGTATTTCCGATGATGGCAGGGTTGCCAGATGCTCAACTGTACTTCAATTTGGCATTCTTTGTAGTAATGGTGTCTTTGATAGTACAAGGGGGCACGTTGACTAAGGCGATGTCTCTTGCAAAGGTCGAGCTACCTTCGAAGCCTGAGCCAATTTCGCGTACGGGTGTAGAGATTTACCCGACCAGTGAGTGGGAGCTGTTTATCTATAGACTTAAAGCAGATAAATGGTGCATTGGTGAGCCATTACGTAGTCTTTCGATGCCGGAAGGAACGCGTATCGCCGCTGTATTTCGCAGTAAAGAGCTATTGCACCCATCCGGCAGTACGCGTCTTGAGGAAGATGATACCTTGTGTGTATTAGCACAAGAAAAGGATTTAGATGCACTGAGCTTACTGTTTAGTGAAGCCCCAGAGAAAGCGTCGCTAGCGCGATTCTTCGGTGACTTCTTCCTCGATATTGAAGTGAAGCTTGCCGATATTGCCGTGATGTATGGTTTGAATCTGGGGGATGAACCGCTGGATAAAAGTTTGAGAAACCTTGTCGAAGAGCAATTAGGTAGCACGCCAGTATTGGGAGACCATTTCGAGTGGCAAGGTTTGCATTGGATCGTCGCTGATGTTGTTGATCAGCAGGTCACTAAAGTCGGTATCCGATTGCCAAACGAAAAAAGTAAGTCTGACGATAAGACGTCAATCTAGTCGCTCATTTCCGTCAGCATAATCACGGCTTGCGTGCGGTTCTTTACACCGAGCTTACGGAAAATCGCTGTCATGTGCGCTTTTATGGTGGCTTCTGAAACATTCAATTCGTAAGCGATTTGCTTGTTCAGCAAGCCATCGGACAACATTCCCAACACTTTATATTGCTGCGGTGTTAGCGCAGCAATCTTTTCCGCTAAGTCATTACATGCCGCGTTATTGGTGATCAACCCTTCAGGGAAGTATGGGTCGCCATTCAGCACTTGATTGAGCGCGTTCACTAATTCGCGCATGTCGCTGGACTTGGGAATAAAACCAAATGCACCATGGCTTTTCACCTGCGTCACGATCGCCGGCTCTTCACTCGCTGAAACGACGACGATAGGTAAATCTGGATGCTCTGCTCGCAAATGAATCAAGCCAGACATACCATTTGCTCCTGGCATTTTGAGATCCAATAGCACTAAATCTGGCTCTTCCTCTCGCTCCAACAAAGCCAGAAGTGCGTCGAGTGAGTCCGCTTCCAGCAAATTTGCACCACTAATAGCCATGTGGATAGATTGAAACAAGGCATTCCGGAAGAGTGGGTGATCATCTGCAATAATGATGGTGTAGGTCGAATCCATGACGTTAAACACTTTTGACTATTTCGTTAAATTTATTATTGTCCAGCTTTGAGAGAGTGGACAATATTTATTCGCTAAAAGTCTGAACCAAATCGACTTTTATTAGGAAAATTGCATATAAACGCAATGTTCTTATTCAAATCTGAGCAATAAAAACGCCAGTGGACATCACTGGCGTTTGAATATCTGGTTATCAGAACTGCTTGATATGCTCTAAGAAAGGCTCGGCTTGCATAAAGCCCGTCAAACGAGCGTTTGAAACGTGTTCACCACTGGCATCCCAAAACTCAATTGTTGGTAAACCAAGCACACTCATGTGCTTCAGTAGTTCGATGTCTTGCACTTGGTTTTTGGTCACGTCCGCTTGCAGAAGAACGAAGTCTTGCAGTTTGGCTTCGACGCTTGGGTCATGGAAGGTGTACTTTTCAAACTCTTTACATGCTACACACCAATCGGCGTAGAAATCGAGCATGACGGGTTTACCTGCCGCTTTCGCAAGTGCCAGTTGTTCTTCAAGCTCCGCCACGTTAGCAATGCGAGTAAAGCTAACAGTGGCTTGCTGAGTTTGTGTTGTGCTGTTGCCAAACCAGTAATTTAAGATAGGTTGTGCTGAGGCTAGCAAACCTAAGACGGCGATTATGCCCACGGCACTTTGTTTCCAGCCACCAAACTCTAGACTGTTTTTGATGTGGTATAGCCAACCAAAAGCAGCAATACCCAGTGCTGACCACAGAATCGTTGACCACATTTCTGGCATGATGCGTTCTAGTAAGAAGATAGGTGCGGCAAGCAGAATAAAGCCGAAGAGTGTTTTCACTCGGTCCATCCAACCACCTGCTTTTGGTAGCAGTTTGTTGCCGAAGACCGCAACAAGAATCAGCGGAATACCCATGCCCATCGCCAGCGCGTATAACGCGATACCACCGGTAAGCAAATCGCCGCTTTGTGCAACGTAAAGTAGCGCACCAGACAGAGGCGCTGTGGTACATGGTGAGCACACCAGTCCAGAAATCGCCCCCATAGCGAATACGCCTGCACTGCTGCCGCCTTGTTGTTTGTTGCTGAGGTTGTTTAACCACGTTTGAACGTTGCTTGGTAGCTGTAATGAGTACAGACCAAACATAGACAAAGCGAGTGCGATGAACAGTACGCTCAAACCAATCAGCACATAAGGGTGTTGCATTGCCGCTTGGAACTGCATGCCAGCAGACGCGACCACAAGGCCGAGTAGGGTGTAAGTCAGCGCCATGCCTTGCACGTAGACGAATGACAAGCCTAGCGCGCGGCGTTGGCTTAGTTTGCCACTGCCAAGCACTATGCTGGTCAGAATTGGGTACATCGGTAGCACACAAGGTGTAAACGCCAAGCCCACACCAAGCGCCAAGAACAGAAGTGGTGTCCACCAGTTATCAGCAAGGTTGGCTGCAAGGCTATCTTGCTGTGTTACTGGAGCTGATGGTGTGTCGGCAGAACTAGATGATTGCACCGCTGGTGGCGTTGCTGTTGGTGCCTGTTCTGCTTTTGATGCAGTTGTCGCCGTTGTTGAATCTGAGTTCGACGAAGTAAACGCGCTGATAGGAATCACGCGAGTTTCTGGCGGGTAACAGAAGCCTGCTTTCGCACAACCTTGGTATTGCACCACCACGCGCGCACCGTCTTGCCAATCATACATTGGTACGTTAACGAAGAGAGGTTGCGTATAGATATGCACGTCACCAAAGAATTCATCTTTATGCGGTGTGCCGTCTTCCATTTGCAGTTCGCCTAGCGATACTTTCTCACCAGCTACAGACAAGCGCTCTTGATATAGGTAGTACCCGTCACGTACCTGCCAATCGAGCATCAATTTGTCATCTTGCTGGTAGAAGTTAAATGGAAACGCCTGATCAACCGGAACAAAGCTGTCGCTGCTGCTACCAAAACTGTTGTTCTGGCTACTGTTAAACTGGTCTTTGCCAAATAAAGCTAAAGACGGAGTGGAAAAGGTAATGAGCCCTAAGAGTAAAACGGAAAGTAATGCGCGCATAAAAGAGTCAATTCATCTTAGATAATTGCCGTTAGTGTAACTCAATCAGACCCGGAGGCGAGTCAATAAGTTTCATGAAAATGAAGATTTATTGAGCATAAATCAAGACAACAGGCAATAAAAAAGGGAGCCGAAGCTCCCCGAGTAAGACTCTGTTTCTACTAGATCAGTAGACCACCGAATGCGAAGCCAAGTGCTACCGCAGAAGCGATGGTTACCACACCAGGTACAAAGAATGGGTGGTTGAATACGTACTTACCGATACGAGTTGAGCCCGTGTCGTCCATCTCAACCGCTGCTAGAAGCGTTGGGTAAGTTGGCAGCACGAATAGCGCACTTACTGCTGCGAAAGATGCAACTGCGGTAAGTGGTGCAACACCGATTGCTAGTGCTGCTGGCATCAGCGCAACAGTGGTTGCACCTTGTGAGTAAAGCAGCATTGAAGCGAAGAATAGAACAAGTGCTAGCATCCATGGGTAGTCTGCTAGTAGCGCACCCGCAACTTCTTTGATGCCGTCAACGTGCGCGTTAACGAACGTAGAACCTAGCCATGCCACACCAAGAACACACACACACGCTGTCATACCAGAGCGGAATGTTGCTGCGGCTGGGATTTTGCCAGCATCGATTTTACAGCTCATTACGATAGCTGCCGCAGCTGCTAGCATTACCGTCATGATAGCTTCGTTACGACCTAGAGCAGGGTTCTCGATAAGGCCAACAGAGCCAGAAATTGCTGCTGCGTAACACACGACAAATGCGATTGCGCCTAGGAAGATGAAGGTTGCTTTCTTCGCTGTTGGTAGGATTTCGCGTTTTGCTTCTGTATTTAGCTTGATTAAGCCTTTTTCTAGACGCTCTTGGTATTCAGCATCGTCTTTTAGCTCACAGCCCATGAAGTTCGCCACGAACGCACCGATCATGCACGCGATGAACGTCGTTGGGATACAGATTGCTAGTAGTGTTAGGTAGTCAACGCCAAATGGGTGCAGCATTGCCGCGAACGCTACAACAGCCGCTGAGATTGGTGATGCGGTGATAGCGATTTGCGATGCTACGACCGCGATAGACAGTGGACGAGAAGGGCGCACGCCTTGGCCTTTCGCTACTTCTGCAATCACTGGCAAAGTAGAGAATGCCGTGTGGCCAGTACCCGCCATTAATGTCATTAGGTAAGTTACGATAGGCGCATAAAAGGTGATGCGCTCAGGATGCTTGCGCAAAAAGTTTTCAGCAACTTGCACCATCCAGTCTAAACCACCCGCTACCTGCATTGCTGCGATAGCGGTGATTACAGACATGATGATCAAAATTACGTCAACGGGAATGTAAGCTTGGCTTGTTGGTACGCCCAAGATCAAAGACAACGCAATGACCCCAGCACCACCGGCAAAACCAATGCCGATACCACCGATTCTTGCCCCCAAATAGATGAAGAGCAGAACCACGAAGAGTT
This sequence comes from Vibrio sp. 1580, assembly GCF_033340055.1. Taxonomy (NCBI): domain Bacteria; kingdom Pseudomonadati; phylum Pseudomonadota; class Gammaproteobacteria; order Vibrionales; family Vibrionaceae; genus Vibrio; species Vibrio sp. 1580. The sequence continues at coordinate 40,405 of NZ_JAWOVT010000017.1, read as the reverse complement.
CGACCATGACCATATTGATACCTCTTTAGTTTTTTATTTGATTCTGATTTTTTGAACACTCAGGAACAGGAGTAAATGCTCAGAGAATGAGAACCTAGTGGTTTAGCGGCAATAAAAGCATATAAAAAATGTGGTTAACCGTATGAGAGCCTAAAAAAGGGGCCTGAGTGGCCCCCTTCGGATTCGTTATTACTCGTAACGTTTTGCTTTGTAAGTAGGATGCATGAAGTTTTCTACTGACAAGATTTCATCAAGCTCCTCTGCTGTAAGCAGACCGCGCTCTAGCACGACTTCACGAACACTCTTACCAGTTTCTGCACAAATCTTACCTACGATGTCACCTTCGTGGTGGCCGATGTATGGGTTTAGGTAAGTGACGATACCGATAGAGTTGTAAACGTAGTTTTCGCAAACTTCTTTGTTCACTGTGATGCCGTCGATACATTTATCACGTAAGTTCACACACGCGTTGTGTAGTAGAGAGATAGACTCAAACACACTTTGTGCGATAACTGGTTCCATTACATTTAGCTGTAGCTGACCGCCTTCTGCTGCGAAAGAAACCGTGTTGTCGTTACCGAGAACTTTGAAGCAAACTTGGTTTACTACTTCTGGGATAACTGGGTTTACTTTAGCTGGCATGATTGAAGAGCCTGCTTGCATTTCAGGTAGGTTCAATTCATTTAGACCCGCACGAGGACCAGAAGAAAGTAGACGAAGGTCGTTACAGATCTTCGATAGTTTCACTGCTAGGCGTTTTAGCGCGCCGTGAGTCATTACGTATGCACCACAGTCAGACGTTGCTTCGATAAGGTCTTCTGCTGCAACAACGTCAAGGCCTGTTACTTCCGCTAGGTGTTTTACTGCAAGCGCTTGGTAGCCAGTTGGTGTATTTAGACCAGTACCGATTGCGGTTGCGCCTAGGTTGATTTCTAGGAGGAGTTTAGATGTGTAATCTAGAGCACGAATCTCTTCGTTTAGTGTTACCGCCCACGCATGGAACTCTTGACCGACTGTCATTGGTACTGCGTCTTGAAGCTGAGTACGGCCCATTTTCAGTACATCTTTAAACTCAACGGCTTTAAGTTCGAATGCGCCTTTTAGGTACTCAATTGCTTCCATTAGCTTGTGTACGCTGTTGTATACCGCAATACGGAAACCTGTTGGGTACGCACAGTTGGTTGATTGGCTCTTGTTTACATGGTCATTTGGGTTAACAAATTCGTATTGGCCTTTCTCTTTACCCATCAACTCAAGCGCAACGTTTGCGATCACTTCGTTCGTGTTCATGTTAACTGAAGTGCCTGCACCGCCTTGGAATACGTCTGATGGGAACTGATCCATACACTTGCCAGTTTCTAGGATCAAATCACACGCTTCGATGATGTAGTTTGCAACGTCTTTTGGAATAGCGCCAAGTTCTTTGTTTGCTAACGCTGCTGCTTTTTTGGTCATTACCATGCCGCGTACAAATTCTGGTACGTCAGAGATGGTCATATTAGAGATGTTGAAGTTCTCGATCGCACGTAGCGTATGAATACCGTAGTACGCATCTGCAGGGACATGACGTTGACCTAATAGATCTTCTTCAATACGAGTGGCTGGGTTTGCTGTTTTTGGAGCATCAGATAGGGTAGCCATAGCAGGATCCTTAGATGATAATTCTGATAATAAAGTTATTTATTAGCCATTTCTGCAATCTAGAATCCATTCATCAGAATTTTTGGCTGGAAAATCCGTCCTGACTTATGTGGCACATGATACTGCACCTAGCGCATAAAAATAGTAACTAGATCACCTTTTTCGTTTTTCATGAGTCAATAATTTGCAAAGTATGAACGGGTTATTAATAACCCTTTATAGGTACTCGATTTTCCTCGACAAACATGAGTTTTTAGAGTTCGAAATTAGCACTTTAAAAGCACGAAAAAATCGGTATGCAATTGAATGAAACGTGCTCCTGCTACTTTGCCTAAAAGAGAAGGAGACCAGTATGAACACGCTTTTTTACAACGATTCGTTTGAGCTTAGTCTGCTTTTACCATTACACTGAATTAAACAAAGGAGGGCGTGTGTTTCCTATCTTATTATTAGCGTTTATTTTTGTTCCGATCATTGAAATCGGCTTATTTATTCAGGTGGGCGGCTTTTTAGGTTTATGGCCGACCATTGCACTAGTTTTAATCACGGCATTTGTTGGTGCATCGTTGGTTCGTAGCCAAGGTATACAAACACTGATTTCAGTACAGGGGCGTCTTGAACAAGGTGAAATTCCAGCCCAGCAAATTTTTGAAGGCGTAATGCTAGCGGTGGCTGGCGTGCTACTGTTAACCCCGGGCTTTATGACCGATGCCCTTGGTATGTTGGTGTTGCTTCCTGCGCCACGCGCCGCGATAGCTAAATACTTGATGAGCAAAATGGTGGTGAAAACCATGCATGGCGGTGGCTTCCAAGGTGGTTTCTCTAACCAGGGGCCATTTGAGCAAGACCCGTTCCGTCGTGACCCATTTGATTCCCAGTCAGATAATGGCAAGACCTTCGAAGGGGAATACGAGCGTAAAGACGATGATGATCGCAACAAGCTCAACTGATTGAGTTAGACAGTAAAGAAAACAAAAGGGCGCATCAAGCGCCCTTTTCTGTATTTGGAATTCGTGCTGCTTACAATGCGCCTTCAAAGCCCATTTGACGCCATGCTTCAAAAGCAATGATCGCAACGGCATTCGAAAGGTTTAGGCTGCGCGCATCTGGCATCATTGGAATGCGAATACGCTGCTCCATTGGCAAGCTATCGATGATTTCAGCAGGCAAGCCACGAGTTTCTGGACCAAACATCAAAACATCACCCGCTTGGTATTGTGCATCAACGTGGTGACCTGTGGTTTTGGTGGTGCAGGCAAACAATCGATAGTTACCTTGCTTCTCTTTCTCTAAATACTCTAAGAACGCTTGATAGTTTTTATGGCGTGTTACGCGAGCTAAATCATGGTAATCCAAACCAGCACGGCGGACTTTTTTCTCTTCAAGATCGAAACCCAGAGGTTCAATTAAGTGAAGGTTTGCACCGCAGTTGGCGCATAGTCGAATGATGTTGCCGGTGTTCGGCGCGATTTCTGGTTCGTATAAAGCGATATCAAACATGGTATTGAAATAGAGTTGGTCAAAGAGAAGGGCAGTATATACCCAAGTCACCGAGAGATGCGAGATTCAGCAAAATTGACCTGGGTATGAAAGCAGGCATTAGCGCGGATGTTAATACCGTAAGTAGCGATGCTCTTTATAAGAGAGCGTGAGCATAGTTTTCTTCAACTGCTCGCCAGTTGACGACGTTCCACCACGCATCAATATATTCTGGGCGACGGTTTTGGTAGCTGATGTAATACGCGTGCTCCCACACGTCTAATGCGAGGATTGGTTCACCGCGCACATCCACTACGTCCATCAGAGGGTTGTCTTGATTACTGGTGGACGTAATGTGAATCTCACCATCTTTTACGATCAGCCATGCAAAGCCAGACCCAAAGGTATTGATGGCAGCTTGGGCAAACGCCTCTTTAAATTGCGCAAAGCTACCAAATTTATCGTTAATTGCTTGAGCAAGCGCGCCTTGAGGCTCTCCGCCACCGTTTGGTGACATGCAATTCCAATAAATGATGTGGTTGTAATAGCCGCCACCATTATTACGTACTGCTGGACTGAGCTTAGAGATATTGTCAAAGATCTCGTCTAATGACTGAGTTTCGAGCTCGCTCCCTTCAACGGCATTTACAAACTTATCAAAGTACGTCTTGTGGTGTTTGCTGTAATGCACTTCCATGGTTTTCGCGTCGATGTACGGCTCTAGTGAATCGTACGGGTAAGGCAGAGCGGGAAATGTATGTGACATAGTAAATCCTCCTTAATTGGAAAATTTACTTTAATGCTAACGATAATTATTATCAACTTTGATCTTTGTAAGGGTATTCTAAGAAGCCTCACCAATTTCTAAAGTGAGGGTGGGGCTGTTAATCACTCACTCTAGAAATATGGTGCGAATTATTGTTAGTTCATCAAATTGAGACTAACAATTGATCGGTAAGGTGATACTCATACGCAATCCGCCTAAAGGACTTCGGCTGGCTGCGATCGTGCCACTGTGCTGGCGAATGGCACTTTCGGTAATGGTTAGGCCGAGACCTGTGCCGCCAGAGTGGCGATCGCGTGCCGTGGAAACGCGATAGAACGGGCGAAAAATCGCGGCCAGTTCCTCTGCTGGTACACCTTCTCCATTATCGTCAACCGTGATACGAAGCGTATCGTCATCGGCTTTGATGTCGATTTGTACCTCATCTTTTCCGTAGTAAATGGCGTTACGAACGATATTTTCCACCGCACTCATCAGCAGTTTAGGGTTACCGGAAATATTGCGCTTAGGTAATTCTGAATAGTGTAGCTGTTTGCCCATTTGCTCTGCTTCAAACTGCGCATCTTTAATGATTTCTTCCCATAAACTTTCTAGTGGCTGTGTTTCGCGAGTCATATGACTGTTCGCCTGCATGCGAGAAAGCTCTAATAGTTCGCTGATCATCTGTTCCAAGCGCTGCGCTTCGGTATCGATACGAGTCAGTTCTGGGCTTTCGCCTTGTTTACGCGTCGCTAATGCGCTTGCCATGCGCAGACGAGTTAAAGGTGAGCGCAGCTCGTGAGAGATATCGGATAGCAAACGTTGTTGTCCTGAAATCATTTGATTAACCGCTTCGACCATCTGGTTGAAGCTGCTGCCTGCTTGACGAAATTCCGCCGTACCTTTTTCTAAATTTGGGTCTGTGACAAATTCACCTTTCGCTACACGTTGAGCAGCGGCTTCAAGACGACGTGCAGGCTGACTCAAAGCCCAAGCAAGCCATAACAGCAATGGTGTACTAACCAACATGACCGCAAGCAAGAGCTGGAATGGGTGATCAAACAGACGCAGGAGTAGAGGTGGTGGCTCATTCCATTTGAAGCCCACGTACATCAAGATATCGGAACCTGCCAAAGTAATAGGAATTGGGCCCGCAATCATGTATCGACCATACAGCTTCTGCTTTGGATTATTGTAATCTTCGATACTGGTGACAAAGTTTTGCATGGCACGCAATTGAAAATTGCTGCGTTTTTCTGTCGTAAGAACATTACCGCTGTAGTCAGAAAAAAAGACTCGTGGGCGAGGGTCGTGCTTGCCGTGACGGTTGCCCTCGATACGAAAAAGTATGCGGCCTAAATCTGTTTGCTGGCTGTATTTTTGTTGGATTGAGTCACGCGTTTCTACCATACGTTTGTAGTGTTCTTCTGGAATATCGCGAGCTTTGCGTGGGTCCAAATGTGGCAGTGATAGCACGGCTATCAATACTAATAACATGGTGAACCAAAAAATGGCAAAGATGCGTCCATACAGGCTATTGATGTTTGGCAGTTTGATGCGTGATAGGCGCATTAATCCTCCTCAAGCAGCATGTAGCCACGACCACGCAGGGTTTTGATTCGCGGCTTGCCATTGCTTTGATCTGGTAATTTTTTACGTAAGTTCGAGACATGCATATCGATAGCGCGATCAAAAGCAGCGAGTCGTTTACCAAGCACATCTAAGCTCAGTGTCTCTTTGGTCAGCACTTGTCCTGGGTTTTGTACGAAGTGGGTGAGTAGCGCAAACTCGGTTGCTGTGAGATCGAGTAACTGTTGCTCACAATACGCTTCTTGCTTACCGGGATAGAGGCGGATTTCTTGATACTCAATGCAATCGCTGTTTTTGGTATTTTTTTGTGTGCTGCTAGTGCGGCGTAAAATCGCGCGGATTCGCGCTAACAGCTCTCGGTCACTAAAAGGTTTTGGTAAATAATCATCCGCGCCCAGTTCCAAGCCGATCACGCGATCAATTTCTTCCCCTTTAGCGGTCAGCATCAAGACGGGAGTTTCCCAATTTTCACGTAAGCGTTTCAGCGTTTCCATGCCATTGAGTTTTGGCATCATGACATCCAACAAAATCAAATCAATCTTATCATTGATCGCGGCTAAGCCGGCTTCACCGTCATTTGCTTCGCTGACGTCAAACCCTTCGAAACTGAGTACTTCTTTTAATAAGCTGGTTAGCTCGATATCGTCATCGATTAAAAGAATGTTTGCCATGGGGGCACCTATAGTAAGTTACCGATAGCCTAATATTACATTGGAATGACGCGCAACGAAGAGGAGAAAAATCACTCTTTACGATTCTTTACGCTCCCTATACGTCGCTTTACCTAGCGGGTCGTATTCTATACTCAAGCGCTGTGAGAACAGCTCAGAAGAACCACTCACCTGTGTAAGGAATCGTATTATGAAGTCTGCAAAAAAACTTGTGTTAGCTGCTGTTGTTCTACCTCTTACTCTTGGCGCCGCAAGCGCATTCGCTTACGGTGGTAAAAACCATCATAAAGGTCCTCGTGACGAATGCGGCATGGGTATGGACCGAGGTGTCATGCGTCAACTAGACCTGACTGATGCACAAAAAGATCAGCTAAAAGAAATGCGTGAAGCAAACAAAGCAGAAATGAAAGCAAAATTCGCTGATGGCAAAGAAGCACGTATGGCTGAGCGTCAAGCGCATCACGCAAAAGTGCAATCGCTTTTGCTGGCGGATAATTTTGATGAAGCTCAAGCTACCGAGTTAGCAAAAGAGATGGTTGAGCGCCAAACGGAACGTCGCGTGCAAATGCTAGAAAGAAAGCACCAAATGCTTAGCGTATTAACACCTGAGCAGAAAGCGAAATTTGTTGAGCTACAAAATGAACGTATGCAAGAGTGTGGCGACAGAATGCACAAGCGCATGGAAAAGTCGCGCAATAATTAAGTCATGAATTGATGTTATATAAAGAGGCAGCCATTGGTTGCCTCTTTTTGATCTGGTTATTTCATGGTCATTCAATATACTCAACGTATGGTTTTAGTTAACTCTTTGATTATGAAACAGCAATACGCACGTTTAGTTACGACCGCCGCTTGGACTGCAACCATTGTGGCGACGCTTCTTCTGATAGTAAAAGTCATCACGTGGTGGGTAACCGGCTCAGTGAGCTTATTGGCGTCATTGATTGACTCCATGTTAGATATCGCGGCTTCGGTTGTGAATCTTGTGGTGGTTCGTTACGCCTTACAACCGGCAGACCGCGAACATACGTTTGGACATGGTAAAGCTGAGTCCTTAGCGGCCCTAGCCCAAGCAATGTTTATTTCGGGCTCGGCAGTATTTTTGATTCTTAACGGGATTGACCGATTTTTCCGCCCACATGCTTTACACGCACCGGAGTTAGGTGTGTATGTATCGCTGTTTGCGATTGTGGTCACACTTGGCTTGGTGATGTTCCAAAAACATGTGGTTCGCGTGACGGGGAGCCAAGCAATAGCGGCGGATTCTCTGCATTATCAGACTGACTTGTATATGAATGCTGCGATCATGGTGGCTCTGGGGCTCAGTTATTTTGGAGTGACTCAAGCGGATGCTGTGTTTGCGATTGGTATTGGTGTCTTCATTCTTTATAGCGCTTTCAAAATGGTCAGCGAAGCGATTCAAACCTTACTTGATAGAAAGTTGCCCGATGAAGAACTTGAGCAAATTAACCAAGCTTGTTTGAGCGTAAAAGGGGTATTGGGCGTGCATCAGTTACGCACGCGAATGTCCGGACCGACGCGCTTTATACAGTTGCATTTAGAGCTAGACGATAACTTACGATTAATTGAGGCGCATTACATCGCTGATAAAGTGGAAGATAATTTATTGGCTCTGTTTCCTGATGCGGACGTATTGATCCATCAAGATCCATTGTCTGTCGTTTTCGGACCTGAGAAAGAGCAGAAAGCGCAAGATTGGTAGGCTTGAAAAATCCATCAGTGCCCGACGACAAAAAGGTACTTATTGACTATCTTTCCATCAATACTTATTAAGATTCGTGATCCTGATATGAATCAACAAAGTTTCATAGAGAAACTGTAATACTCTTACATAAGTAGAAAAGTTACATAAAAAAGTGCGTTTTCATTGGTAATCCTGTAGAGGAAATGTAACATAACGCACAGTTCTGGATTATGCAGGTTGCTTGGTAACAAGGGGCCTAAAAGAAAATTAAATAATTGATTGCCAAAGATCGAGGGTGAGCATGATTAAGAAGATCGGTGTTTTAACAAGTGGCGGTGACGCACCTGGTATGAACGCTGCGATACGCGGCGTAGTACGTACAGCACTATCCGAAGGATTGGAAGTATTCGGTGTGTACGACGGCTACCTAGGCCTATACGAAGGCCGCATCGAGAAGCTAGATCGTTCTAGCGTTTCAGATGTGATCAACAAAGGTGGTACGTTCCTAGGTTCTGCACGTTTCCCTGAGTTTAAACAAGTGGAAGTTCGTGAAAAAGCGATTGAGAACCTGAAAAAACATGGTATCGATGCACTAGTGGTAATCGGTGGTGATGGTTCGTACATGGGTGCGAAGAAACTGACTGAAATGGGTTACCCATGTATCGGTCTTCCGGGCACAATCGACAACGATATCGCAGGTACTGATTACACTGTGGGCTACCTAAGTGCACTAAACACCGTTATCGATGCAATCGACCGTCTACGTGATACTTCTTCATCTCACCAACGCATTTCAATTGTAGAAATCATGGGCCGTCACTGTGGTGATTTGACTCTGATGTCTGCAATTGCGGGCGGTTGTGAATACATCATCACTCCGGAAACTGGTCTAGACAAAGACAAGCTGATCAGCAACATCCAAGATGGTATCGCTAAAGGTAAGAAACACGCGATCATCGCGCTTACTGAGCTAATGATGGATGCTAATGAACTAGCACGTGACATCGAAGCCGCGACAGGTCGTGAAACTCGTGCAACAGTACTTGGTCACATCCAACGTGGTGGTCGTCCAACTGCATTTGACCGCGTACTAGCATCTCGTATGGGTAACTACGCTGTTCACCTATTGATCGAAGGTCATGGTGGTCGTTGTGTAGGTATCGTGAAAGAGCAACTTGTTCACCACGATATCATCGACGCAATCGAAAACATGAAGCGTCCAGTACGCAACGATCTATACAAAGTTGCTGAAGAGTTGTTCTAAGCAAGCTTGAAATAGATAAACAAAACCGCGGCTTTCCGCGGTTTTTTTGTATTTGAGAATCAACAAAAAGAAACTAGCGATAGACGAGTGTTAAGACACGCTGCTCTGCTCTATGAGCGTTAATTTTCGCTCGCGCAGCGCAAACAAGTAGCCCAGTAGCCCACCCAACGTATTCCCAACCGCGATACCGATAAACAAGCCTTCAATGCTGTAGATTTGGCTCCCGATCCACGCCGATGGCAAGGTAAAAATGAACAGCCGCATAAAGCTCCACTGGAATGCACGCAATGGCTTGTGCATCGCATTCAAACCACTGACTAACATCATCACGATGCCTTGGAAGCCATAACTAAATGGCACCACCAGTAAATAATGCCAAAGCAGGTTTTTCACCGCATCTTCCTGAGAAAACAGCGCAGCCAGAGGAATGCTCAGTGGCACCATCATCAAGAAGATAAACCCTTGGAATACCACTGCAAAACGCATGCTAATAAATAAACCGGAAAAGGCTCGTTGCGGTTGTTTGGCTCCTAAATTTTGTGCCATAAACGGTGTGAGGGCAGAGGTCAGCGACATCAATACTAAAATCAATATAGACTCAATACGCTGCGCTGCGCCGTAAGCAGCAACCGCCGCCGTACCGTGATTGGATAACAGCATCATCAGAATGGCACCGGACAACGGATTCATCGCGTTTGATAGCGCTGCAGGGGTACCAATTTTTAGTGTCTGTTGCCAGTCTTGTTTCAGCAAAGCCCATTGGGGTTGAGCAAGCAATTTTTCCCGTTTAATTAGCACATAGAATGAGCCACACAAAGCACCTAACCAGCTAAAGGCACTTGCTATGGCTGCGCCTTGAATGCCAAGTTCCGGAAAAGGGCCATAACCGAAAATCAACAATGGATCGAGCATGCCATTAATCAAACCAGCCAACATCATGACTTTTGCTGGTGTTTTTGTGTCGCCAGTAGCTCGGATAGCACTGTTGCCCGCCATTGGGATCACTAGCAGAGGAATGGTGAGATACCAGACCTGCATATATTGCTCAATAAGAGGGATGAGATCATCAGACGCACCAAGAAAACGAAACAATGGCGCAATGGTGGTAAAGCCAATAGAAGACGCGATAGCCACAAGTAACACGGCTAACAACAAACCGTGGGTGGTGAACCGAGCAGCTTGTGGTGCATGACCTTGCCCAAGCAAGCGACCAATATTGGTCGATAGTCCCATCCCAATCCCCATCGTAATGCAATTAACCGCAAAGGTGACAGGAAAGGTATAGCTGATAGCCGCTAGCGCTTGAGTGCCAAGCAACGAGATAAAAAACGTGTCCACCAAGTTAAACATCAAAATTGCGATCATGCCCATGGTCATGGGTACGGTCATTTTCCGCAGCGTTTCAGGAATGGGTGCGGTCAACAAACCATGCTTATCGGTCGCTTGGGGTTCCAGCTTGTTATTTTCCTGCATGTGTGACAACTATCTGGTGAGCAAACTGCAAGGATACAAGAAAGCGAGATGCCGAGCGAGTGAGCATTTCTAACGCAAACCGTTGCCTAGTTGTTCGTTATTTTAACTAAGTCACAAAAATTTTGTGCCACCCCCTTGGGATCGCTGCTTCGACCCCTTATATAGGGATCACGTGTCTGGGGCTACAGTCCCTAAGGACAATTATCAAATAAACATGGAAATTTTCAGGAGAGACGACCGATGAACATTCGTCCATTACATGACCGAGTTATCGTTGAACGTAAAGAAGTTGAATCTAAGTCTGCTGGTGGCATCGTTCTGACTGGTTCTGCTGCAGAAAAATCGACTCGCGGTGTTGTTCTAGCTGTGGGTAAAGGCCGCATCCTAGAAAACGGCACCGTACTGCCACTAGACGTTAAAGTCGGTGATACCGTTATCTTCGCTGAAGGTTACGGTACAAAAACTGAAAAAATCGACGGTAAAGAAGTGCTTGTCATGTCTGAAAACGACATCATGGCGATCGTTGAATAATAGCAATCATTGAGTAATTTTTTGCTCAGATTCAATTACGAAATTACACACAAAGAATTTTAGAAAGGAAATCAAAGATGGCTGCTAAAGACGTTAAATTTGGTAATGACGCACGAGTTAAAATGCTGGAAGGTGTAAACGTTCTGGCTGACGCAGTAAAAGTAACACTGGGTCCTAAAGGACGTAATGTCGTTCTAGACAAATCTTTTGGTGCACCAACTATCACTAAAGATGGTGTATCAGTAGCGCGTGAAATCGAGCTGGAAGATAAATTCCAGAACATGGGCGCACAAATGGTTAAAGAAGTTGCGTCTAAAGCAAACGACGCAGCGGGTGACGGTACAACAACAGCAACGGTACTAGCGCAATCTATCGTTAACGAAGGTCTAAAAGCAGTCGCAGCGGGCATGAACCCAATGGATCTTAAGCGTGGTATCGACAAAGCTGTTGCCGCGGCAGTTGAGCAACTAAAAGAGCTTTCTGTTGAATGTAACGACACAAAAGCGATCGCGCAGGTTGGTACTATCTCTGCAAACTCAGACGCAAGCGTAGGTAATATCATTGCAGAAGCAATGGAGCGTGTGGGTCGTGATGGCGTTATCACGGTTGAAGAAGGTCAGGCGCTACAAGACGAGTTAGACGTAGTAGAAGGTATGCAGTTCGACCGCGGTTACCTGTCTCCTTACTTCATCAACAACCAAGAATCAGGCAGTGTTGATCTAGAAAACCCATTCATTCTTCTAGTAGACAAGAAGATCTCAAACATTCGTGAGCTTCTTCCAACGCTAGAAGCTGTCGCGAAAGCATCTCGTCCACTGCTTATCATTGCAGAAGATGTAGAAGGCGAAGCGCTAGCAACATTGGTTGTGAACAACATGCGTGGCATCGTAAAAGTTGCAGCTGTGAAAGCACCTGGTTTCGGTGACCGCCGTAAAGCAATGCTACAAGACATCGCTATCCTAACTGGCGGTACTGTGATTTCTGAAGAGATCGGTCTAGAGCTAGAAAAAGTTGCACTAGAAGATCTAGGTCAAGCGAAGCGTGTTTCTATCACGAAAGAAAACACGACTATCATCGATGGTATCGGTGAAGAAGAGATGATCTCTGGCCGTGTTGCTCAGATTCGTCAACAAATCGAAGACGCAACTTCAGACTACGACAAAGAGAAACTACAAGAGCGCGTAGCTAAACTGGCTGGCGGTGTTGCAGTAATCAAAGTTGGTGCTGCGACTGAAGTTGAAATGAAAGAGAAGAAAGACCGTGTAGAAGATGCGCTAGCCGCAACTCGCGCAGCGGTTGAAGAAGGTGTTGTTGCTGGTGGTGGTGTTGCACTTATCCGCGCGGCATCTAAGATTGCTCACCTAACGGGTGACAACGAAGAACAAAACGTTGGTATCCGCGTTGCACTACGTGCAATGGAAGCGCCAATCCGTCAAATCACGAAGAACGCAGGTGAGGAAGACTCAGTTGTTGCGAACAACGTGAAAGCGGGTGAAGGTAGCTACGGCTACAACGCGGCAACAGGCGAATACGGCGACATGCTAGAAATGGGTATCCTAGATCCAACTAAAGTTACTCGTTCTGCACTACAATTCGCAGCATCGGTTGCAGGTCTGATGATCACAACTGAAGCGATGGTTACTGACCTACCGCAAAAAGACGCGCCAGCGATGCCTGACATGGGCGGCATGGGTGGTATGGGCGGTATGGGCGGCATGATGTAGTGCGACGAGAGTCGCGTAGGTAGCTAGCCGAGCGGGCTACGTCCATAGTAACCACTAATTTTATGTCGTGGTTACTATCCCACCCGCCGAAATAGCAAATAAATAAAACCCGATATTCGGGCTTAACCCAAGCCCGAATATCGATCCTCGTAAGAGGTCCGATTTTAGGCATGGGCGAAAGTCTGTGTCCCTCGCTTTAGGCGAATGATATACGTTGAAGCAGCGCTATCAGTGTCTGTGAAGTAACGGGAATATTCGTGTCTTATTTAAGCTTGAGCCACCTACACGGTGCGAAGCTGTTTTCATTATTGTCTTAACCAATTTCATACTCGAACGGGTAGGTGATTGGACAGTGAGACCTATTGTTCAGCCAATAGTAGCCTAGGGATAGTGCATCTGCGGTAACGCGGTGTGCGGAGCTTCCTGACAATGTACCCCCACGCAAGTGGTTAATCCTTACTGCGAAGTGAAGGTTAAGACAATCGCCAATAGCAGGTGGTTGAGGAGCTAGGCTGAGTTATATGGTTAACGTAAGTGAACTACTAATAAACACCGTCAGCCGCGACGAGCGTAACGCTATTGTCGTGACGACTAAGTATCCCTTTGGGAAGATTAGTCGCCACTAACGCTCTGACCAAAAGGTATATGGCCGGTTATCTCTTTTACATCTGGGGATACGCTGACTCATGCGCCATCGGTGGATAGGTAGAACCTAAGTAACTCGTGTAATGAAAACGGAACTCGGAAACCCCGTATCTTTGCCCCAATAGGGCAGGCAACTCGTAAGAGGCGCTGTTGAGGATGCGGGCACAGGAGAGCAGAAAAAGCGAAAGCCAGCTTGTAATGAGCTGGATAGAAAGCCAACGTGCTTTCACCGGAAACGGGGCCCACGTCTGCTTGGTCTTTAATTGCGTGAAAATCAGTAAAGCCGTCAAGTTTACGGTAGTTGAAACTGTCAGAGTCCAATTGTGGGCGTTACCTTTCCTATTTGAGGATCTAGGGTACTGTCAGCAACAAGTTCAAGCCTCATAGGGTAAATCTCTGCCCTATGGGGCACAGATGCGCCTTGTGTTGCTTGTTTAACTTATCGTTAATGGAGGAAAGCAAGGTGCATACTTCAATGCAAATTGACGTATCTGCATCCTCCCACCAGACACAGCAGTGGCACAGCATCGACTGGTCACTAATGTATCGTACGGTGAGAGGGCTACAGGTACGGATCGCAAAGGCAACGAAAAAGTCTGACTGGCGACAGGTCAAAAGACTGCAACGCATGTTAACTCGTTCGTTTGCTGCCAAGGTGATAGCCATTCGGCGCGTCACTGAAAACAGAGGGAAAAACACACCGGGTGTTGATGGAGAAATCTGGAACACTCCTGCCTTGAAATGGGGAGCTATAGACCAACTGATGCGTAAAGGCTATAAGCCAAGTCCGCTGAGGCGAGTCTATATTCCTAAAGCTAATGGCAAGCGTAGGCCGCTGGGAATACCAACCATGCGTGATAGAGCAATGCAGGCACTATACCTGTTAGCTCTTGAACCCATATCGGAAACCACGGCGGATCGAAACAGCTATGGCTTTCGCCCGAATCGCTCTTGTGCTGATGCTATCGAACAATGTTTCGTGAACCTCAGTCGCAAGGCCAGTGCCCGTTGGGTACTGGAGGGTGATATCAAAGGGTGTTTTGACTTTATCAGCCATGACTGGCTTATCGCCAATATTCCTATGGATAAGGCGATACTTAAGAAATGGCTGAAAGCCGGATTCATGGAATCTGGGAAGTTTAACTCGACGGAGGCGGGTACACCGCAAGGTGGGATTATCTCACCTGTACTCGCCAATATGGCCTTAGACGGACTGGAAACGGTGCTCGAATCCCACTTCGGGAAGAAGAACACAAAAGCCAGTTACAAAACTAAGGTCAACTATGTGCGTTATGCAGATGACTTCATCGTCACTGGTATCTCGAAAGAGCTACTAGAAGATAAGGTCTTACCAATAGTTGAAGCCTTTATGGCAGAACGTGGGTTGCAATTGTCAGCAGAAAAAACGCTGATCACGCATATAGACGACGGGTTCGATTTTCTCGGGCAGAATTTGCGTAAATACGACGGCAAGATGTTGATTAAGCCGTCAAAGAAAAACGTGAAGAATTTTCTGCGCGGTATACGAGATTATCTCAACAGCCATAAAACGGTGCCAGCTTCAGCGGTGATAGCGAAGTTGAACCCGATGCTCAGAGGATGGTGCAACTACCACCGCTGGGTATGTGCGAGTGAGACATTCAAGTATATCGATTATCGTATCTGGAAAATGTTATGGCAGTGGTGTCGCCGAATCCATTTGAATCGCCGTAAACGCTGGATTAAAGAAAAATACTTTAAAACAGTGGGTGATAGAAACTGGGTATTCAGTGCACCGAAACCGAAAGGGGAAGACGGTCACTACCGCCTGCTGAGTTCAGCGAGAGTGAAAGTCGATAAACATGTGAAAATTCGGGCAACAGCGAATTGTTACCTACCGGAAGACGAGCAATATTTTGAGCGTCTGAAAATGCAAAGATTGAAGAAATCTTTGGCGGGTAACTGGAAGCTATGGAAGATTGTCGAAAGACAAGACTACAAATGTGCGGTGTGTCACCAGCAGTTTCACTCAGAAGATGAATGGGATATTCACCATATCGTCAGAAGAGTGGATGGCGGCACGGACATGAGCTCGAATTTGATGATGTTGCATATTAACTGTCACAGGCAATTGCACCATAGACAACATTCAGAGGGGGCTACTCTCGAAAAGGAACTTGAGATAGACTCAAATCAACTGAATGAAAAACCAACAGTAGGGAGAGCGTCATGAGACATCTAGTAAATGTTTTTGGGCTGTTTCTCCTGTTATTGGGTTTTGTTATGGTAACTGACACAGTTTGGGGATGGGGCGTTATGGCCATTCCTATTGTGTTCTGGCTCATGCGCTTATTGAACCTCATCCATAAAAATCGCTTTGCAGCGTTAGTATTTTGGCTTGGGGTCACTTTCGTGCATTGGCAGTTTGCTTTGGCTTCGTTCAGCGTGTTCCTGCTTATAACTGTAATTAGGTTTGTGAAGGACAACGCACACAATCATCCTAGGGTTAGTCGTAAACGAAAATCCTACAATCCAGCCACGGGGCTACCTATGATGGGTCACAAAGGTATCGATGTCGATTCTGACGGTAATCCCTACAATACGTTTTGAACAGGAAGGAGGTTCGTCATGTATATGTGGTACTGGCTGTTAGGCTTGTTAGTAACTATCGCCTTAGTGGGTGTAGTCTTCTGGTTTGCTTACAAGAGTGATAATCAGTAGAAATTCGGAGAGACGCTACTTCATTAATTGAAGTGCTTATCTTTGTTGCTGGCTCGTATGCAAGTACGGGCTTATAAAGGCTTGAGCCGTATGCGGGGAAACTCGCACGTACGGTTCTTAGGGGGCGGTGGCGCAGTAATGCGTCGCTGCTACCCGACAGCCAGCTTATCTCATCGCTCTAGGGAAACCTTATAGCGGAAAGATAACCGACCAAACCCTTAAAAGTCGAGGCAGATGCCTCGACTTTTTTATGCGTGTCACCTGAGAAACATGACGTTCTGGTGTGGCTTATCATGAAATTTTTGAGCGTAAAAAGCGCCATTTCAGAAGCAAAAAATCGAAGAGAAATATTTTTTCTTTTGAGTCAGATGGTTAAATCTGACCTATTACTAACACTTTTTGAACGGGGACAGAGCAAAATCTGAACATTACACTATGTTGTAAATTGTTGCTTCCCATCATGGAGATGAAAATGAAAAAGCTTATGACGTCATTGGCGGTTGCAGCCGCTATCGCATCACCTGTTGCTTTTGCCGACAGTACACCTGTGATGTTCTCTACTATCGATAACACAAACGCACCCTCTAATTCTTCAGTAGGTGGCGTTCGTTTAGCTGTGTTGCATGGGCAGGTAAATGAGGTTAAAGGTGTCGACTTTTCACTGCTTGGTATGTCAGAAACGGATCGTACGACAGGTGTGAACTTCGGTCTGTTTTTTGGTGCAGCAAAAGTAAATCAAGAAATGAAAGGCGCGTCTTTAGGCTTAGTTAACTGGAACCAAGGTCAGACGACGGGTGTTAACTTGGGTGCTGTTAACATTACGAACAACGTAAAAGGCTTGAACTGGAGCGCGGTGAACTATTCTGAAGGCTACACCATGGCGGATGTGGGCTTAGCGAGTATCTCTAAGAAGTCTAATTTCCAGTTTGGTTTCTTCAACATGACCGATCAAATCGATGGCGTGCAAATTGGTCTTTTGAACTGTGCGGATAACGGTTTCTTCAAGTGTTTCCCACTCATCAACTTTGCTAAGTAATCCCTGAGAAAGTCAGAATCTTTATATACAGAAAGCCCTCGATGTTCGTCGAGGGCTCTTTAATTACTGATGAGATGAAGCGAGTTTCTCGGAGCGTTAACTATTTAATTAATCGTGATGAAGTTTTGCGTTGTTGAATTCTTTGATGAACACCGCGGCGTAATGCTTTGATGTGGTTTTCTGCTTTATCCACACCTAACAACACGGTTAGTGTCAGGAGAGTAATAACCACCGACTGCGTTAAATAACCCAAACCTATCATCAAACCTAAACCTGCTAGCACCCATATTACAGCCGCGGATGTTACGCCATGGATTTTTCCATCAAGTGTCATCATAACGCCAGCGCCTAAGAAGCCGACGCCAGTAATGATCTGACCAAGCACTCGTGCTTGATCAAGTGTATTTGGCGATAACGACACTGCCATCGACATAAACAGGTAGGTGCCTGAAATAATTAATATTGCTGTGCGAATGCCAACCGGTTTACCACGAGTTTGGCGCTCTATACCGATCATGAGCCCATTAATGGCGCAGCATAGTAGGGCAGGCCAACTGAATGGGCCAAGATCGAAAATTTGTTCGAATGCTGTATGCATCTTGACCTCCAAAAGTGCGGAGTATGCATAGACTTACCGTGCAAAGCGAACAAAAATAATCAATCTAGACGACAAATTTAATTGAGCGTCAGAGCTTACTCTAAATGCAAATCCAACGGCGTTTTACTTGGCCTGCCACCAATTTCTCGTGTGAGTTTTGGTACCAGATAACCCGATACACGCGTGATGAGTCCGCGCATAATAGCTTTCGCTTCTTCGTCCGAAATAAAGTAGTGCGCTGCGCCTTGCACCTTATCAAGAACGTGGAGGTAATAAGGCAAGATACCCGCGTCAAATAAGGCCTCACTTAACGCCACTTGAGCTTCTACCGAATCATTCACGCCTTTCAGCAGAACGCCTTGGTTTAGAAGCGTAACGCCCGCTCTTTTGAGCTTGAACATCTGTTCAGCAAATTCGTCATTGATTTCGTTGGCATGGTTGATGTGAGTGACGAGGATGATTTGTAACCTTGATGCTTGCAAAAGTTGGCATAGTTCATCAGTGACTCGAGCAGGAATCACCACAGGTAAACGGCTATGAATACGCAGACGTTTGATGTGAGGAATGTGAGCAATGTGCTCTAAAAGCCAATGAATCTCATCGTCTTTTGCCATTAATGGATCACCACCTGAGAAGATGACTTCGTTCAACTCTGGTTGTTGTGCCATGTACTCTAAGCACTTGGTCCAGGCTTGTTTCCCGCTTTTGTTCTCTTGATAAGGGAAGTGACGACGAAAACAGTAACGGCAATTTACCGCGCAGCCACCTTTGACAATCATCAGGGCGCGGTTGCGATACTTGTGTAGCAGGCCAGGGACTTCATTGTCCTGCTCTTCCAATGGATCATTGGAGTAACCCGGATGCACCTCAAATTCGTCGCTCAGTGGTAAAACCTGACGTAAAAGAGGGTCTTTAGGGTTGCCTTTCTCCATCCTATCGACAAAACTTTGCGGTACACGCTGTGCAAACAGCTTGCGCGCGGCAAACCCGTCTTGCCACGGTGAAGGATCAATTTCCAGTATTTCGAGCAATTTTGCAGGATCAGAGATCCCATTCGCCAACTGTTTGAGCCAGTTTTGCTCAACAGATTCGACTTTTCGGGTTATTATGTGCGGCATTGAATTTAGCTCTAAGAATGTAAGAGGAAAAAATGGCTACAGTTAGCACCAATGAATTTAAAGGCGGTCTTAAGTTAATGCTTGATAACGAGCCTTGTGTAATTCTGGAAAACGAATACGTTAAACCAGGTAAAGGCCAAGCGTTCAACCGTGTTAAAATTCGTAAACTTCTTTCTGGTAAAGTGCTAGAGAAAACATTCAAGTCTGGTGACACTTGTGAAGTGGCAGACGTAATGGATATCGACCTAGATTATCTATATTCAGACGGCGAATTCTACCACTTTATGAACAGTGAAACGTTTGAACAGATCGCAGCGGATGCAAAAGCGGTAGGTGAAAACGCTAAGTGGTTGGTAGAAAACAACACTTGTATGATCACACTTTGGAACGGTAACCCAATTACTGTTACTCCACCAAACTTCGTTGAGCTAGAAGTTGTAGACACAGACCCAGGCCTGAAAGGTGATACTCAAGGTACTGGCGGTAAACCAGCGACGCTATCAACTGGCGCTGTTGTTCGTGTTCCTCTGTTCATCTCAATTGGTGAAGTGATTCGCGTAGATACTCGTACTGCTGAATACGTAGGTCGTGTGAAGTAAGCACTTTATATGATTGTTAGAAAGGTCGCTTCGGCGGCCTTTTTTATTGCCTGTGATTCTTCTCTTTTAATCCCTCTGCGTAAAACATCGATATCCTCCGCAAATTTTTGATGATTTTGTATTATTCGTAAAAATCTTATTTATTCCATGAATCTGTCGATTATTCCTTAATGTAACATTTTGATACATTAGTACTTGTTGCTGAGTTGCATAGCAATCTGATTTTTATCGATTTAACTCAGTAACAATCCAAAAAAGGAGAACAAAATGGAAAGCAGAGGTTTAGGAAGGGGTTTAAAGGTGGAAGAAAGACGTCAGTTACTACATAAAGGATTAAAAGCAGCCGTATTTGGCGTACCGCTGTTGGCAATAGGCTTAACGATTAATAGCTCGGTGCTGATGACCGATGCGGGTTACAGCTACGTGCATCAGAATAATATTACTGGTGAGTTGGATGTGTTTACTGAACCTGGCATTCATTTTCGTATGCCATTTCTGTCCAAAATCACCAAGTATGACCAAGTGATCACCGTGTCATTCGGTAACAGCAAGGGCGAAGATTTTTATCAACGTCTTGATGCGATTCAGGTTCGATTTGCCGACACCTATATTGGTCAGATCCCCGTAACATTCCGCTTTAAGCTCAGTAATGACCCTGAAGCGGTGAAG
This sequence comes from Vibrio sp. 1580, assembly GCF_033340055.1. NCBI lineage: Bacteria > Pseudomonadati > Pseudomonadota > Gammaproteobacteria > Vibrionales > Vibrionaceae > Vibrio > Vibrio sp. 1580. Next base: position 20,199 of record NZ_JAWOVT010000017.1, on the reverse strand, counting down.
AAGATGCATAAAGAGTTCCGCAACAACAGTAACTTGATCGATGCGCTGCTTGTAAAGAACGCACGTAACGTAACGGTGATTACCGCAACCCAATACACGGGTGAAGAGTTTTTCCAAGGTGGTTTGAACCAGTTCAAATCGAAACTTGGCGATCAGTTACGAGAGGGGATTTATCTAACAGAGCGACGTCAGGTTGAAGTGGAAGAGTTGGATCTTGCGCCTGTTGGGGCGAATCAAGCCAATCCGAACCAATTACAGCGCACCAATCAACTGGTATGGAAAACTGTGCCAGTCGTAGACAAAACCGGGCAACCAATTCGTCAAGACAATCCGTTACAACAATACGGTATTCAAGTGACGCAGGTGACCATTGGTGACCCGCAGCCAGAAAAGCAATTAGATCAGTTATTGGCAGATAAAAAGCGTCTAGTGGCGGATCGTATTCGCGCGATTCAGGAACAAGAAACGTCGAAAGCACAGGCAGAGACAGAGCAGTTACGCAAAGAGATTCAACGAACACGTGAGGTGCAAGACGCTCAGCGTGGTAAAGAACTCGCAATTATTGCTCAGCAAAAAGAAGTGGAAGTTGCACGTCAGATTGCAGAGCGTGAAATCGTTGAAGTGGAAAAAACCAAACGACTTGCTGAAGTCGAGAAGGAGAAAGAGCTAGCTATCGCAGAGGCTAACTTAGCGATTCAAAAAGCGAACGCACTTTCTGCTGAGTTTGAAGCGAAAGCGATATTAGCGAAAGGTCGCGCAGAATCTGAAGTCCTTAAAGGTAAGTATGCGGCGTTAGGAGCAAACCGTGAAGTTTACTTGGCAGAATTGAATCGAGACGTAGCGAACTCGCTGTACAACAATTTGCAAAACTTCCAAGTTCAGATGCCACAAAATTACATTGGTGGAAGTGACGAAACGGGCTTGAAAACAAACCTAGATGTGATTACTGGCTTTGGTGCTCTGGGTCTTATGGACCAGACAAAGAAGGTCACACAGCAATAAGATCATGGGTGGTCAAAAGCTTAAAAAGCAAAAAGATCATAGGTAACCCAAAGCAATAAAAAAGCTGGCATTTAGCCAGCTTTTTCTTTTTTGGTCAGTCTCTTAAATCATGAAGATAAAGATAACTGCTAGTGCAGTGATGAGGCCTGCAAATGCATAGCATGCAATTTTACCAATCACACCAGTGTGGAACTTAAGGTCGTGCATGCCGTGGTGTACACGGTGCATTGCATGCCACATTGGCAATGCTAGCGTGCCAATGATGAATAGCGCACCGATGATGCTGGTTGCGAATGCGGAGACACGCTCGTAGCTCATCGCTTCTGCATCAATCACGCCTAGTGGGACCAAGATGCCCAGCACCAATACCGTGATTGGCGTGATCATCGCGAACCAAGTACCACCTGCGCCAAACAGACCCCACCAGATTGGCTCATCAGAACGTTTTGGTGATGTGTTTACACTATAATTCGGTTTCATTGCTCAGCTCCTTACACCACGATGAGAACGATCAGTGAGATAAACGCAACAGCGGCCCACTGAGTCAATACGATGATCTTCTTGTCCACTGGTTTGCCTTTCAAACGAATTGGCATTACTTGTGGCATCATGCTGAAGAAAGTTTGAGCGTGGAATAGGCTACCGAGTAGTGCAACGATGTTGATTGCGACTACGATTGGGTTCGCCATGAATGCTAACCAACCTTGCCATGCTTCAGGACCTTTCACCAAGCAACCTAAACCGAAAGTTAGGAACAGAGTGAATAGGATTAACGGAAGCACCGTAGCTTCGCGTAGCATGTAGAAGCGGTAGAAAGGATGGTTCTTCCACCAAGTGCGTTTTACTTCACGAACGTAAGGTTTACGATTGCTCATCCTTATGCCTCCACTTTCTTTGGTGAACCATCAGGTTTCAACATAGCAATCACGAAGTCCATAGAAGACTCCACTTTGCCTTGGTTTACTGCCGCTGCTGGGTCAACGTTCTTCGGACAAACTTCAGAACAGTAACCAACAAACGTACAACCCCAAGCACCGTTTTCACCGTTGATAAGCTTCATGCGCTCATCTTTACCGTTGTCACGGCTGTCTAGGTTGTAGCGGTGGGCTAGCGTTAGTGCAGCAGGACCGATGAACTCTGGGTTAAGACCAAACTGAGGACATGCTGCATAGCACAGACCACAGTTGATACAGCCAGCGAATTGCTTGTATTTCGCCATCTGTTCTGGCGTTTGCAAGTTCGTACCGTCTTCTGGTTTACGATCGTTACCAATGATGTATGGTTTGATTGCTTCTAGGCGCTCGATGAATGGCGTCATATCAACAATCAAGTCTTTCTCGATTGGGAAGTTCGCTAGAGGCTCGATAGTCACGCCGTCTGGGTAGTCACGTAGGAAGCTCTTACAAGCAAGTTTCGGTACGTTGTTCACCATGATGCCGCAAGAACCACAGATCGCCATACGGCAAGACCAACGGTAAGACAGATCTTTGTCTAGGTGGTCTTTGATGTAGCCAAGTGCGTCAAGCACAGACATGGTTTCATCGAATGGTACTTCGAATGTTTGCTTGTATGGTTCTGCATCTTTTTCTGGGTCGTAACGCAGGATGTCTACTTTTTGAATGCGATTTGCTGACATTATGCTTGCTCCTCTGCGTTCTTCTCTTCAGCCGCGGCTTTTTCTGCTGCTTCACCGTATAGACGAGCTTTTGGTTGTGACTTAGTGATGGTCACATTGCTGTAATCGATACTTGGTGCTGACTCTGGCTTGTAGAAAGCAAGTGAGTGTTTTAGGAAGTTCACGTCATCACGCTCTGTACAACCATCGTCTAGACGTTGGTGCGCGCCGCGAGATTCTTTACGTAGAATCGCAGAGTGAACCATCGCTTCTGCGACTTCTAGGCCGTAACCCACTTCGATTGCATATAGAAGGTCTGTGTTGAACACTTTACCTTTGTCTTTGATGCTGATGCGTTTGTAGCGTTCTTTCAACTCAGTGATTTTGTCGATAGTCGCTTGCATCAAATCTTCTTGGCGGTAGATACCACAGCCCGCTTCCATGGTGTGACCCATTTCTGTGCGGATCTCTGCCCAGTTTTCGTCGCCTTCTTGGTTCATCAGTTTTGCGATGCGTTCTTCAACGGCTTTGACTTGCGCGTCAATTGCCGCGTCGTTCCAGCCTTTGAATTCTGCCGCACGTTTCACTGCGTTTTCACCAGCTACGCGGCCAAATACTACGAATTCAGCCAGTGAGTTAGAACCTAGACGGTTTGCACCGTGAAGACCAACAGACGCACATTCACCCACCGCGAATAGGCCTTTAATGCGAGTTTCACAACCGCCGTCCGTTTCAATACCACCCATCGTGTAGTGAACGGTTGGACGAATTGGAATTGGCTCTTTTGCAGGGTCCACGTTTACATAAGCTTTTGCTAGCTCACAGATGAACGGTAGACGTTCTTGTAGGTACTCTTCACCAAGGTGGCGAAGGTCTAGGTGCACCACGTCACCCAGTGGGTGTTTGATGGTGTTGCCTTTCTGTTGTTCGTGCCAGAAAGCTTGAGAAACTTTGTCACGAGGACCCAGTTCCATGTATTTGTTCTTCGGTTGGCCAACTGGAGTTTCAGGGCCCATGCCGTAATCTTGTAGGTAACGGTAGCCATTCTTGTTAACGATGATACCGCCTTCACCACGACAACCTTCCGTCATCAGGATACCTGTGCCTGGAAGACCGGTTGGGTGGTATTGAACGAATTCCATATCACGTAGAGGAACGCCGTGACGGTAAGCCATTGCCATACCATCGCCCGTTACGATACCGCCGTTGGTGTTACAGTGGTAAACACGGCCCGCGCCACCTGTTGCTAGAACAACCGATTTTGCTTTGATAGTAACAAGCTCGCCTTCAGACATGTGAATAGCAATCAGACCTTGAACTTCGCCTTCATCAACAAGCAGATCCACCACAAAGTACTCATCAAAACGTTTGATGTTGCTGTACTTCATTGATGTCTGGAATAGCGTATGAAGCATGTGGAAGCCAGTTTTGTCTGCAGCGAACCAAGTACGTTCAACCTTCATACCACCAAAGCGGCGTACGTTGACTTCACCGTTCTCTTTACGACTCCATGGGCAACCCCATTGCTCCATTTGGATCATTTCGCGAGTCGCGTTCTCTACAAAGTATTCAACAACATCCTGTTCACATAGCCAGTCACCACCGCCAACAGTGTCGTTGAAGTGGTTGTCTAAGCTATCTTCATCCTTGATAACTGCTGCTGAGCCACCCTCTGCAGCGACCGTGTGGGAGCGCATTGGATAAACTTTAGAAATCAGAGCGACTTCTAAGTCTGGGTTTGCTTCAGCCGCTGCAATAGCAGTACGAAGACCAGCGCCGCCTGCGCCGATGACTGCGATATCTGTGGTGATAATTTGCACAGTTATCCTCCAGTGTGTGATTGCGGAAATCCGCTTGTTATTGTCATTACGAGGCGCTCCTTAAAAAGAACTCCCCAAAAGTAGTAGGGTTAGTGTAGATGAGCCACATGGCAGAAAAATTGATGTAATTGGGTTTTTGCTTCGGTAATGCACTTAAGGGCATAGAATTTATAGGTTATGTGACTGCTATCACGGCATCGAGGTTTTGGCCCTCAAGCATTAACATTAGGGATGTTAAACCCGTGTTGCGTGACATTAACCGCATGGATAATAGGATTTTAACTGAGTGTTTTTTGTTCTGCGGCACGAGTAATGCTTGCCTCAAATTTGCGAGCACATTAGTAAAAAGAAGAAGGGATATTCCTCTCTTCTTGAAGAGTAAAAAGCATGTAGAATGAGACTTTCCTCGCTGAATTAAAGTTTGAGAGACTTGTTATGCAAACCAACTGGCAACCTACTGCTTCCATTGACCAACTTCGTCAACGTGCGACGTTAATCGCGTCGATTCGACAATTCTTCGCTGACCGACAGGTGATGGAAGTCGATACGCCAGCCATGAGTCACGCAACCGTGACTGACATCCATTTGCATACTTTCCAAACCGAGTTTGTTGGCCCAGGCTATGCCGATGGCAGTAAGCTGTTTTTTATGACCAGCCCAGAATTCCATATGAAGCGCCTTTTGGCTGCGGGTAGCGGTTGTATTTATCAAATCAACAAAGCATTTCGTAATGAAGAGAATGGTCGCTACCACAACCCTGAATTCACGATGTTGGAGTGGTATCGCGTTGGCTTTGACCATCATAAATTGATGGATGAAATGGATGACCTGTTGCAGCTGGTATTGAAGTGTGGCGCAGCGCAGCGCATGACGTATAAGCAAGCCTTCATTGATGTGTTGGGTGTGTGTCCACTGGAAGGCTCGATGACTGAGCTGAAAGCGGCGGCAAGCAAGCTGGGTTTGAGTGACATTGCTGAGCCAGAAGAAGATCGCGATACGCTGCTGCAACTACTATTTAGCGTGGGAGTAGAAAACAAAATTGGCCAGGACGTGCCGGCTTTTGTGTACGACTTCCCTGCATCACAGGCGGCGCTTGCGAAAATCAATCCTCAAGATCATCGCGTCGCGGATCGTTTTGAAGTGTACTTTAAGGGGATAGAGCTGGCGAACGGATTTCATGAACTGGATAACCCGAAAGAGCAATTAGCGCGCTTTGAACAAGATAACGCAAAGCGTATCGAAATGGGTTTAAAACCACAGCCGATCGATTATCATCTGATTTCTGCACTGGAAGCAGGGTTGCCAGATTGTGCAGGGGTCGCGTTGGGTATCGATCGTTTGATCATGCTGGCGCTAGGCTGTGACCACATTGATCAAGTGACGGCCTTTCCATTTCCAATTGCATAAGGACGTCCAATGAACCTGACGGCTGCACGTTTCGTCATCTTTAGCTACGCCATATTGATCGCTTTTTTATCTCTGAGTTCAGGTGAACTGCAAGACTGGGGCAATATCGCGTATCTCGACAAAATGCAGCACGCTATGGCGTATAGCGGCTTTGCGTTTTTAGGTTGTTTTTGTGTGTGGCGTTGGCGTCAACGTTGGGCGGTGGCGATTAGTATTTTGCTATTCAGCGCCGTTATTGAGTGGTTGCAAGGGTATGTAGGGCGACAAACTTCTTGGTTAGACCTTGTCGCCAACTCAACTGGCATCTTAACTGGTCTGTTATGTTACCGTATTTGGAGCCTCTATCGACCTAGGTTGGTGAAGTCGCTATACTCGATTCGTTAATGAAGAGGGAACACGATAACAATGAAAACGCGCGACAAAATCGTCTACGCGGCACTGGAGTTGTTCAACCAACATGGTGAGCGCAACATCACCACCAATCACATTGCCGATCACATCGAAATTAGCCCTGGTAATCTGTATTACCACTTCCGCAATAAGCAAGAAATCGTTCGTGAGATCTTTGCGCTTTATTCAGCAGAACTTTTAGAAAGATTTACCCCTATTCAAGGTTCGCAAGAGAGCCTGACTATGCTGAAGAGCTACCTAGACTCTATTTTTACCTTGATGTGGAAATACCGCTTTTTCTACGCAAACTTACCAGAAATCTTGTCACGAGATGAACAGCTACACGAACAGTACATCGATGTGCAAGAGAAGCTGCAAGCGAACCTCATTGCTATTATGCAAGAGTTCGTAACGATGAAGCTGTTGAATGTCGATCAACAACAGTTGAAGTCATTGGTATGTACATTACACTTGATTGCGTGTAGTTGGTTGGCGTATCAATCCGCGATGGCTTCAAAAACCAACATTACCGAGCAAATGGTGAAGCAAGGGATGTTGCAGATGCTTAATGTCGTTAAGCCATTAGCAACTGAGCAGGGCTTAGAGCAGCTACTGTTATTAGAAGATGCGGTTAGCAATCTACACAGTTAAACGTCAAACTGCTTAATATTTCGAGAGTCACTCTCATTTTCGAGTCGTGGCTCGAGTTGACTTGTCAAATATGCCACGCACAATAGTCCCATACGCTAAAAACCCTTGCAGGGATAAGATTCTCGATAAAGGAACTATCGCCCCATGAATTACGACATTTTTAATGGTGATGCTGATGGCATCATTGCTCTTCTACAATTGCGTTTGGCTGATCCTGTCGATGCCCAGTTAATAACCGGTGTAAAGCGCGACATCAAGCTGGTGGAAAAAGTAGACGTGCAAGCGGGTGATGAGCTGACTGTGTTAGACATTTCGATGGAAAAGAACATGGCAGGTCTAGAGCAAGCTTTGGCTCAAGGCGCGCACGTCTTTTACGCCGATCATCACAAAGCGGGCGACATTCCTCAGCATGGTAATTTGGATGCGCACATCGATCTCGATGCCAACATGTGCACGGCGTTGATTGTCGATAAGTTGCTTGATGGGCGTTTTCATGACTGGGCGATTACGGCGGCTTATGGCGATAACATGATTGCTAAAGCCGATGAGTTAGCGAATAACGCGGGCTTGTTGCAGCAACAGAAAGAGCAGCTAAAAGAGCTGGGTACTTTAATTAACTACAACGGCTACGGATCGAAGGTCGAAGATTTACACTTTCACCCTGCGGAGCTGTACCGAGCTTTGCTGAAGTACACGTCACCATTTGAAGCTATTGAAGATACGGCCTCGCCATACTACCAATTGCAATCGGCTTACCAACAAGACATGGAGGCGGCTCTCGCAGTGCCTGCCATGCATGAGAGCGGTAAGCTGAAGTTGTTTGAGTTACCAAACACGGCGGCATCACGCCGAATCAGTGGTGTTTATGGCAACTGGCTAGCAAACCAAACCCCTGACTCTGCGCATGCGGTACTTACTGAAAATTCAGATGGGACTTATACGGTTTCACTCCGTGCCCCATTAAACAATAAACAAGGTGCCGTTGCCGTGTGTGGTCAGTTCCCGACAGGTGGGGGGCGAGAGGCGGCGGCAGGAATCAACGCGTTAAGCAAAGATGATGTGAATGCTTTTATTGATGCGGTAGAAACCTACTACGCATAGCGTTTTCCAAAACATGAATACAACAAAGGAGCCGAGTGGCTCCTTTTTTATGACAAGTCAATAAGTCAGATAATCAGCGCTTTAACCAAGATTTCGGATTCTGCGCTTCACTATTACGACGAATTTCGAAGTACAGCGATGGCCTGTCTTGACCGCCCGTATCACCCGCGAGAGCAATCACTTCGCCTGCGGTGACTCGGTCGCCTTCTTTTTTAGTTAAGGCTTGGTTGTAACCATAGAGGGTCATGTCACCTTTGCCGTGGTCGAGCAGTACCACTAAACCGTATCCGCGCAGATACTCCGCAAATACGACAGTTCCGGGATAAACGGCTTTCACTTGTTGACCATAGTTGGCAGACAGCACCATGCCCTTCCAGTTTACCTGCCCGGTTTGTCGCGTACCAAAGTTGTGTAACACACTGCCTTTGAGTGGCCAAGGCAACTTACCGCGCTGTTTGCCGAGTCCGTCCATTGGCACCGCATTACGCTTCGCTGCTTTGGCGATCTCTGCTTTTAAACGGGTTTCGTTGCGTTGCAGCTCGGCTAAGTAGCGTTTGTCATTCTTGATACTGCTCTGAATTTTATTCAGGGTTTGCTTACGCTTGGATTGTGTACTCGCTAGCGCTGTACGTTTTTCGGATTGCTGCTTGAGCAGAGTCTCGATTTGCTCTTTTTCTAGCTCGAGTTGGTTTTTGTTGTGCGCTAATTCTTGGGTTATTTTGGTGATCGCATCAATCACTTCAGCACGTGCTTTAGCTAAATGCTGGAAGTATTGGCTCATGCGGTCTTCTTCCACACCTTGATTTAACAAGTGACCATTGGCTTTCGCTCGCTCGGTTACGTAATACGTTTGCAGTAGCTGTTTGAGTTCTTCTTCTTGCTCTTGACGCTGTGCTTCTTGCAAGGCAATTTTCTCTTCCAGGTTTTCTATGTTTTTGTCTGCTTGCGCGAGATTAGACTTGGTTTGTCGTATTTCACGCTCAAGCTTAGAAATTCCAAGCTCTTGATCTTTTAGTGACTTCTGTAACTCATTGAGCTGCTTTTCTTGGGAAGAGAGCGATTTGCGCTGGCGGCTTATCTCACTGGATACGCCTTTGAGCTCTTGCTGACTCACAGCAGAGGAGGTAATGGGATAAGTGGCAGATAAAGCACAAGTTAATAAAATAGCCGAGCGTAGAACAGGGTGATTTTGTTTTCGCACTTGAGAGTTACCTACCACGTTGTTGTCAAAAAGGTTTGTTGACGATTAAATACCATCTCCATGGATAAAGCTTTGCGACTTGCCGTTAAAGCCTTGATCCATATCGAGAGAGGGTTTGTCCGTTTTTGGACGTCCGACGATTTTTGCAGGCACGCCAGCCACCGTTGTGTGAGGAGGCACGGCTTGCAATACCACAGAGCAAGATCCGATTTTCGCGCCTTCACCGACTTCGATATTGCCAAGAATCTTTGCACCAGCTCCGATCATCACACCCTCGCGAATTTTCGGGTGACGATCACCGCATTCTTTACCAGTACCACCAAGGGTGACATCTTGCAGTATAGACACGTCGTTTTCGACCACGGCAGTTTCACCAATCACGATGCCTGTTGCATGGTCGAGCATGATACCACTACCAATGCGCGCTGCAGGGTGAATATCGACCTGACATGCTACCGAAATCTGATTTTGTAGGTAAGTCGCAAGAGCGTGACGACCTTGCTTCCACAGCCAGTTTGCTACTCGGTAGCCTTGCAGTGCGTGATAGCCTTTTAGGTACAGCAATGGCATTGAGTACATTGAAACAGCAGGGTCGCGATTGACCGTGGCACAAATATCACAAGCCGCGCCGTCAGTGATGGTTGGATCAGCTGCAAAGGCTTCTTCAACCACTTCACGCACAGCCATCGCTGGCATGGAAGCGGTGTTCAATTTGTTAGCCAGAATATAACTCAGAGCGGCACACAAACTTTCATGCTTGATAATGGTGGCATGATAGAAGCTCGCCAGCATAGGCTCTTGTTCTGACATTTCACGGGCTTCTGAGACAATTTTGTTCCAGACTTTTTGTTTTTCGCAGTGTTTCATTCTCAATATCCAGAGTGGTTCTTCCGTGACCCGACAACTTCAATTTTTCTCAGATGAGCTGCAAAGGGCGGTAGATTGCTACTTTCCTTCGGCTTTTTTGTCACGAGCAAGTAAATCTTGCGCTGCTAAGCGCGCATCTTTTCCTTGATACAATACTTGATAAATTTGATCAACTATCGGCATCTCAACACCCATACGTTGAGAGAGTAGCCATACTTCTTTTGTATTGCGGTAACCCTCAACCACTTGGCCAATTTCTTCTTGAGCCGTATCAACGTCTTTACCTTGGCCTAATGCCAAGCCAAAGCGTCGGTTACGTGATTGGTTATCGGTACATGTCAGGACAAGATCGCCTAAACCTGCCATGCCCATAAAGGTTTCTGGCTGTGCACCCAGCGCAGCACCAAGGCGACTCATTTCAGCCAAGCCACGAGTAATTAATGCAGTACGGGCGTTGGCGCCAAAACCAATACCATCAGACATACCCGCACCAATCGCAATAACGTTTTTCACAGCGCCGCCCAATTGCATACCAATAAAGTCACTATTGGCATATACGCGGAAGGTTTTGCTACAGTGGATTTTTTCTTGTAGATCCGCAACAAATTCAGAATCTGGAGACGCAACTGAAATTGCAGTCGGCATACCCATTGCGAGCTCTTTCGCAAACGTTGGGCCAGACAATACTGCTAGTGAGTAGTTTTCACCGATAATGTCATAAGCAACGTCTTTCAGTAGGCGCCCCGTTTCAGGTTCAAGCCCTTTGGTTGCCCAACAGATGCGAGAGTCTTCGCGCAAGAATGGTTTACAGCTGTTTAGCACGATGCCAAAGACATGGCTTGGAACCACAACCAACAAATCTCGGCTTGCTTGAACGGCTTTTTCTAAATCCGATTCAATGATCAAGCTTTCAGGGAAATCAACACCTGGTAAGAAGGCATGGTTAGCTCGGTCTGCTTCTAGGCGAGCCATGTGCTCTGGCTCGTGTCCCCAAAGGACAACGTTCGCGCCGTTACGAGCGAGTGAGATTGCCAAAGAGGTGCCGTATGAGCCTGCGCCAATCACAGTCATTGCGATGTCTTTACCGTAAGCATTGTTTGTATTTGCTTGTGTCATGCTACCGCCTAATTGTCTTGCTACTAGTAGAATCTAGTTCCTAATCGTCAAATTTTACGCCTTCTGACGATTAGGAACTAGGAACTTTTGTCAGAAATAAAAAATGCACATTGCATCGAATGGTAGACGCTCTGTGCATTTTATTTGAGTCGGTGACGTCAGCACTGTGGCTATTCGTCACTTATAAAACGTGAATTACGCTTCAGCTTCGCCTTGTTGAGCTTGCTGTTGTAGGTAGTTCATGAATAGCGCGTCAAAGTTTACTGGCGCTAGGTTCAGTTGAGGGAACGTACCTTTAACGACTAGGCTTGAGATAGTTTCACGAGCGTATGGGAATAGGATGTTCGGGCAGAATGCGCCTAGGCAATGTGCAAGTTGACCAGCTTCCATTTGTTCAGCAGTGAAGATACCACCTTGTTGAACTTCACATAGGAACGCAGTCTCTTCTTCGTTCTTCACAGTAACGGTTAGGCGTAGAACAACTTCGTAAACGCCTTCACCAAGCTCACGGCTTTGAGTGTCTAGGTCTAGTTTAACGTCTGGGTTCCACTCTTTCTGGAAAATTACTGGAGAGTTCGGCGCTTCAAAAGAAACGTCTTTTAGGAAGATGCGTTGAATTGCGAAGTTTTGTTGTGCGTCTTGAGGTGCTGCTTCAGCCATTTTTTAATCCTTAAATCAATATTTGTTGAGCCTAGAAACGTCTAAGCTCAGAAAACTGGTATGTCCTGAGACTAACTGAGCCAATCTACCTTGACTAGATGAAGCGTGTATTACGTGCAAAGCGTCACAACTTAGTGCTCCAACTGCTTTCAATTTGCTCAGTTTTTTGTCCGCGAGGCTTGGTAAAAGCGCGTTTAAACGCGAACTTTCGTTCTTGCCACGTTCCTACTTTTTACCGCGAACTAACGGCAGGTTCGCTTCGTTCCACGCAATCAAACCATTTTTTAGTAGGCTCACTTTTTCGAAGCCAGCTTTTACTAATAGGTTTGCGCTTTCTTGAGCGGTCTGTCCTGTCTTGCATACCACAATGATTGGGTCTGATTTGTGGTTTTCAAGGCTACCCAAGTTACCCGCTTTGATGTCTGACGGTAAAATGTGAAGTGAGTCGGTGATATGACCTTTTTTGAACTCGTCCTTGGTACGGATATCCACTACAACGCCGTTTTCACGGTTCATAAGATGAGTCAGTTGGTTTACGTTGATTTCTTTGTATGCGGCTGTCGCTGACTTCACGATGTTCATGATAAAGGCGACAAGAAGACCTACCCAAACCAAAGATAGAATCATGTTCTGTTGGAAAAATTCAATGTACTCTTGCATGTCTTGAGCTCTTACGCTGTTGGCGGAAAAATAAAGCAGGAGTATAGCGAGGTTACGGCTCTTAGGCGAGAGGGTTAAAATTTTCTAACGAATAATTGAGATCTCTATAAACCCTTTATGCCCTTACTATCCGTACATTTTGCTCTGGTAGCTTGATTGCTTTTGCCTATTGGACTTATCGGTTTAAGTGACTTCTGTTTTACTGAGAAAAGAGAACAATAGGTATTAACCCATCTTGTTTGATGTTGCTTTAAATGAGCGCTGTTTCAAGTGCAAAAATAAGAATGAGAAGCGTAAGAAAACCGAACTTAGACTGGGGTGTACAAAGCGTATTAGAAATGACTATGCTTGTGGAACACGATTGTCGGCACTGACTCGTTGTTCGCTTAACTTGTAAGATAGCAACAATAAATCGCAAACATTATTTGATCTTAACCTACAGTTTTGGTTAAAAAGTGTAGTAAAATTACGCTAGTTTTGTTTCAAGGTTAGATAGGGCAGCGAGGCCCTACGCCAAAAGTTACTTAAATTTGATGAGGTCATCACTATGTCAGCTAAGAAGCCACTGGCTCTAGTTATCCTTGACGGTTACGGTTACCGTGAAGACACAGCAAGTAACGCAATTGCGAATGCGAAAACACCAGTAATGGATGCTCTGATTGCGAATAACCCACACACATTAATCTCTGCTTCAGGCATGGATGTTGGCCTTCCTGATGGTCAAATGGGTAACTCTGAAGTTGGTCACACTAACATTGGTGCAGGCCGCGTTGTATACCAAGACCTGACTCGTATCACTAAATCAATTGCTGATGGTGAGTTCGAACAAACGCCTGCGCTAGTTGAAGCAATCGACTCTGCTGTGAAAGCTGAAAAAGCAGTACACATCATGGGCCTGATGTCTCCAGGCGGTGTTCACTCTCACGAAGACCACATTTACGCTGCAGTTGAAATGGCAGCGGCGCGTGGCGCAGAGAAAATCTACCTACACTGCTTCCTAGACGGCCGTGACACACCACCACGTAGTGCTGAAAACTCACTACAACGTTTCCAAGACCTATTTGCGAAACTAGGTAAAGGCCGCGTTGCTTCTCTAGTAGGTCGTTACTACGCAATGGACCGTGACAACAACTGGGATCGCGTCCAAGTTGCTTACGATCTTCTAACTCAAGCTAAAGCTGAGTTCACAGCAGAAACGGCAGTTGCAGGTCTAGAAGCGGCTTACGCTCGTGAAGAAAACGACGAATTCGTTAAAGCAACAGCTATCAAAGCGGAAGGTCAAGAAGACGCAATCATGCAAGATGGTGATGCGGTTATCTTCATGAACTACCGTGCTGACCGTGCACGTCAAATCACTCGTGCATTCGTTCCTGCGTTTGACGGCTTTGAGCGTGCAGTATTCCCAGCAATCAACTTTGTGATGCTGACTCAATACGCGGCTGATATCCCTCTAGCTATCGCATTCCCACCTGCGTCTCTAGAAAACACTTACGGTGAGTGGCTATCTAAACAAGGTCAAACTCAGCTACGTATCTCTGAAACAGAGAAATACGCACACGTGACTTTCTTCTTCAACGGTGGTGTTGAGAACGAATTTGAAGGCGAAGAGCGTCAATTGGTTGCTTCACCAAAAGTTGCAACGTACGACATGCAGCCTGAAATGAGCTCTCCAGAACTAACAGATAAGATGGTTGCGGCTATCAAGTCTGGTAAGTTCGATACCATCATCTGTAACTACCCGAACGCAGATATGGTTGGTCACACTGGCGTTTATGAAGCGGCTGAGAAAGCAATCGAAGCTCTAGATGAAAGTGTGGGTAAAGTGGTTGAAGCAATCAAAGAAGTTGGCGGTCAACTATTGATCACTGCGGACCACGGTAACGCAGAAATGATGATCGACCCTGAAACTGGCGGCATCCACACTGCTCATACTAACCTACCAGTACCTCTAATCTATGTAGGTGACAAAGCGGTTGAATTCAAAGAAGGCGGTAAACTGTCTGACCTTGCACCAACCATGCTTTCTCTAGCTGGTCTAGAAATCCCAGCAGAAATGACGGGTGAAGTACTAGTTAAATAATTAACTAACGGCTCCGAATGACAAAAGCCCGAGTTTAAACTCGGGCTTTTTTGTATCTGGCAGTAAGGGCTGGTCTGTAAGGTTACTGAACCAAAATGCCAGCACCAATCACAGCTAGGGCTGCGCCCAACCATGCAAATCGGTTTGGTCGGCGTTTAGTGTAAATCCAGAGCAGTGGTAGCAACATAATTGGCGTGGTTGAAGATAGAAGTGCAACCATACCTACATTTCCTTCTTGCAGTGCGTATAAGATTAGCGTCATGCCGACGGCCATCGCCAAGAAACCATTAAGGGCAGTAATACCAAATACGCGCCAAGTAATGTGTTGCGTCGAGCGAGCGACTTTGACCCCTAGAACTAACAACATGCTGTGGGCGAAAAAGGCACTGATCATTCGAATAGCAGAAGCCGCAACTGGGTCAATACTGGTTTGCATTACTGGCTTGGCGATAATGCCTCCCAATGCTTGGCACATTGCTGCGGTTAAGCCAAGTCCAATACCTACCCAGATGTTACCTTTAATGTCTTCCAAGACGTTATTCACTTGACCTCTTCGGCCAAAGAATATCGCCATCACCACGCCGCTAAATACCAATGATGCGCCCAGTAGTTCTATTGTGGTCATGACTTCGCTAAATAAGAAGTAGCCCAAGATGGCAGAGAACACGGCGTGGCAAGAGAAGAGTAACCCGGCTTGTCTTGGCCCCATACGATTCAAACACGCGAATAGAGCGGTATCGCCAATAAAAATACCAATCAGTCCTGAGGCCATCATTGGCGTTACATGTTCCCAAGAAACCGTTAACCAGCCGCCAGTTATCCAGGCCATTGTTGATAAGATCACGGCCGTACAGCCCATGCGCCAGCGGCTGTAAGAAAAAGCGCCTAGGTGTTGTGCAGGAATGACCGAAATTAGGCTAGAAACTGCCCACAGAAAAGCGGCGCATAAAGCAAGCCATTCGTAACCCATGATGTGTCGACGTCCTTGCAGAGTAGAGGAGTCTTAATATGCACGAAATTTATGGGATGTAAAAGCCGCTCTGTAAGGGCAGTAGCTGGAGAGCAGCTCCATGACAACACGCTTTTTCATGGAGCTCTTCGATTAAAACAGTACCAAAACTGCGCCATACACGATAAGTAGACCAATCAAACCGAGAATCAGGCCTACTTTCGCCATGTCTTTGCTCTCGATGAGGCCTGTTGAATAAGCCAAAGAGTTTGGTGGTGTGGAAACCGGTAAGATCATGCCAAGTGATGCGGAGAAGGCGACGACAACCAGTAAACCTTGTAGGCCACCAACCGCAATAAGGCTTGGCATGGATGTACCAATAGCGGCAGCAATAGGCATCAATAAGTTTGCCGTTGCGGTATTAGACATAAAGTTCGCCATTAACCAGCACACTACCGATAGGGCTAAAACAACGGCAAATGGTGATAGCAGGCTGTAATCAATGGCGTGCGCTAATGCTTCGGCTAAGCCCGTTTTGTCTAAGGCAATGCCAATTGCTATACCACCGGCAACTAGCCATAAAACATCCCAGTTAATCAGCTTGAGCTCTTCTTTTCCCATAATGCCCGTTAACGTGAACACTGCTAGTGGGATAATCGCGACAACGTATGTATTCATGCCATGCACTTTCGTTGTCATCCAAAGCGAAATGGTTAGTGCAAAAGTGATGTAGACGACGATCGCACGCCAGCTCCTTTTGAATGTACCATCTAGCTTTAGTTTCATTTCTGGTTCGCTAGACGGAAACAGCTTTTGCAACAAGAACCAAGCTACAGTGAGTTGTACCAACACAAATGGTAGACCCATTGTCATCCACGATAGGAAGTCTATCGCGTTTTCTCCAGTGAGATATTGAAGCGCTATCGCATTAGGTGGCGTGCCTATCGGAGTCGCAATGCCGCCTGTATTCGCGGCAATTGGAATACACAACACCAGTGCTTTAATGCCTAAATCCCCTTTAGGTGCTGAAGCGACGATGGGGCCAAGCAGGGCTAGCATCATCACGGTCGTGGCAGTATTGGACATAAACATTGAAAAAACGGCGGTAATTAACATCAAGCCCAGCATGATGAACTTAGGTTGGGTGCCGAATGGTTTTAATAGTACTCGGGCGAGGTTGTTGTCGAGCTCGTATTTGGAAGCCGCAATCGCAAGAGCAAAACCACCCATAAAAAGAATAATGATCGGTGAAGAGAAGGCCGAGAAAATATCGGTGTAAGCAATTAACTCTCCTAAATCATGCCCCGCTGGTGGATTGCGAAATAGATGCAAACCTTTATCCGATATCATGATCAGTTCAAGAGCGATAATAAGAATGGACGTAGCAAAAACGGGAACCGGCTCGAGAACCCAAAGTAGGGCAGCAAGAAGAAAAATAGCCAACAGGCGATGCTGAATTAAAGTGAGATCGTTAATAGGAATAGCATCGATCGGCATCATCAAAACACCGAGCGGAATTAAAAAGCACACCAGCAATTTCGCCAACGTGTTTACACTCATCTTTGGCATTGGCTGCCCCTCTAAATATTCATTCTAAGCGCAGGATAATTGATTGTGGAATGAGGGTCTTAGAGGCAGGTATGAGTTTGAGAAATAGAGGCTAAATTTCGAACGGAGTTTTGCTTTTTATCAATAAAAAGAGCCCTTAATAAAGGGCTCTTTAACGGTGTTTTACTTATTTTTTCAAGGCGTAAGGTGTGCCCATAACGGTTGGCTTACCGTTTTCCATGCTTGCGTCAAACTCAATCGCGTCTTTGGCAAACAGGTTAATAACAGTAGAACCCAGTTTGAAGCGGCCCATCTCTTCACCTTTTTTCAAGATCACGGCCTTGTCACCCTCTGCTGGGTAATCCCATTTGTAGACAGTGTTTCCACGAGGCGGAGTGATCGTGCCAGCCCATACTTGCTCAATGCTACCAACAATTGTCGCACCAACAAGCACCTGTGCCATTGGACCAAACTCAGTATCGAAGATACACACCACACGCTCGTTACGTGCAAATAGGTTCGGTACGTTTTCTGCTGTCAGAGGGTTTACTGAGAACAGGTCACCTGGTACGTAAATCATTTGGCGCAGAGTGCCGTCACATGGCATGTGTACACGGTGGTAATCGCGCGGAGATAGATACAATGTGGCAAAAGAACCATCTTTAAATTCGTCCGCTAAATTCGCGTCACCGCCCAGCAATTCTTGTGCTGAGAAGTGATGACCTTTTGCTTGGATAAGTTGACCATCTTCAATAGGGCCAAACTGGCTAACACAAGCGTCGGCTGGATGAGTGATGACGTTTTCGCCTTCAGAAATTGGGCGTGCGCCTTCTTTTAGCTCACGAACGAAAAACTCGTTGAACGTTTTAAAATGCTTAGGATCTGAGTGCTTTGCCTCATCCATATTCACATTGTATTGTTTGATAAACCAACGAATAACTGCTGTTGTTAGACCGCCAGCTTTTGCTGAAGCCAGTTTACCCATTAGGCGAGTGAGGCCGTGTTGTGGGATCCAGTACTGCAGTCCAACTTTAAACTTGTCCATCTTTAATTCCGATACTTCTGTTAGATTCGCGCTTTAGGGCGCGTGATGTTACTGAAAATTAATTTGCTTGTCAGTATTAGGTGAAGACTTTTTACACAGTTACAGCCTTAACTCAATTACAGATCGGCTTTTTTATTACGTGAATACTGACGATTTGCTTTATTTTCAACCATGCTTTCCAAAATGCGATGATAGTTTTCAAAGCGAGTTTCGTTAATTTCCCCGTTCTCGACAGCTTCACGTAGAAGGCAGCCTGGGTCATCATTGTGTTTACAATCTCGGAACTTGCAACCACCTAAATATGGTCGAAATTCAATGAATGCTTTTGTTACTTCTTCTGCTTCCAAATGCCAAAGACCAAATTCACGTACTCCAGGTGAGTCGATCAAATCGCCACCCGTTGGAATGTGGTATAAACGTGCAGCCGTCGTGGTGTGTTGGCCCAAGCCAGAGTTCTCAGAGACTTCGCCTTCTTCCACTTCGCTCTCTAGTTCCGGCATTAACGCGTTGACTAAGCTGGATTTCCCTACGCCTGATTGACCAACAAAGATATTAATTCGGTCACGCAGCAGGGTTTCTAGTTCAGCAATGCCTTCTCCAGACTTCTTGCTGACCAGAAGCACTTTATAGCCAATACGTTCATATTCTTTGAGCCATTCTTCATACATTGCACGATCATCGGCTTCTAGAAGGTCGACCTTATTTAAGACCAACAATGGCGCAATATTCAGTGTTTCTGATGCAACGAGATAGCGGTCAATAATATTTAGCGATAGCTCTGGTAATACCGAAGAGACAATTACCATTTGATCAATATTGGCTGCAACGGGTTTTAGGCCATCGTAATAATCTGGACGAGTGAGCACTGAAGAGCGAGGTTCTACCGCTTCAACAACACCAGAGATGCCCGCCATAGACTCCAATCCTTCGCGCCATAAAACACGATCGCCAGATACTAGAGACTCAATACCACGGCGGAGGTTACAGCGTTGAATTTCGCCTGTTTCAAGGTCTTCAATGTCCGCGTGCTGACCAAAACGAGTGATCACGAGACCTTGCTTGCTGGCGCCTAGCATGTTTTCATCCCACTGGATGGACTCTTCTTGCTTCTTCAAACGCTTTTGTTGGTTGCTACGTACGCGTCGCACCTGACCTTTGGTTAACTTTTTCTTCTTTGCCACAATTCTGTACTTTATGTGAATTTACTCAAATGGTTGAGCCGTACTCTTGGCTCCGTGTATGAGTATCGTGTTTCTCGTATTTTGAGGTATAGTACCTCTTTTATCGATAAACAAATAGGCGGCGTAACCATGTCCTTTAGCGATCAAAACCTAATTTGGGTTGATTTAGAGATGACAGGGCTTGATCCTGAAACGCACAAAATCATCGAAATTGCTTCTATTGTCACAGATAGCGAACTAAATATTTTGGCTGAAGGTCCAGTGTTAGCGATTCATCAGCCGGAAGAAGAACTGGTGAAAATGGACGACTGGTGCACTAATACGCATACGGCAAGCGGTTTGGTGGAGCGCGTTCGAAACAGTCAAATCTCAGAACAAGACGCAGTCGCACAAATCATTGAATTTTTAGAAAAATGGGTGCCGAAAGGAGCTTCGCCAATATGTGGTAACAGCATTGGGCAGGATCGCCGCTTTTTATACAAGCATATGCCTGAGTTGGAAGAGTTCTTCCATTACCGATATGTTGACGTTAGTACTCTTAAAGAACTAGCACGTCGCTGGCAACCTGAGGTGCTAAATGGGTTCACAAAACAGGGAACACATTTGGCCTTGGACGACATTCGTGAGTCCATCGCAGAACTTAAGTACTATCGAGGTACTATTTTCAAGATTTAACTGTTAAGGTTGCGATCCAAATTGTTGTAATTTATATCGCTTTTGATTGCTTTTTCGTCGTTCAGTAAAAAAATAAAGTTTTTTTGAAGGAAGGACTTGCATCACAAAAAAATGCTCTTATAATTCGCAGCCCTAAACAGCGGAAACGTTGTTGATGCGACACTAGCTCAGTTGGTAGAGCGCAACCTTGCCAAGGTTGAGGTCACGAGTTCGAACCTCGTGTGTCGCTCC
>NZ_JAWOVT010000016.1:0-81598 GCF_033340055.1 Vibrio sp. 1580 | reverse complement strand
CGGATAAATTTGCATCAAAAGCGGTCAAAAGAGCACGTTATTTCTACAGTTCTCTGAATTTATCTGCGAAAAGAGCCACTTTTTCCCAATTGGTGTACTCCACCTCTTTGGTCGTATCAGTTTCGCCACCCGTCATCGACATAATGAACCTAATCATAGTTCTGTCGAACCAGCTGTAACGTGGGTAATAAAGTGCACCAGCAAAAACACCGATTAGCGTTGGTTTCCAAGGCGACTTAATTAGGAACTTGCGAATGTAGGCACTACCTTCAGGTGTATCCTTTCCTTGGTCCTCTTTACGAGCGGTTAGGTTTACGCAGAAAAATGCCACTTTATTTTGCTCCAATTGATTGAGGTTTCGCTCAATAAACTGGTATAGCTTTTTATTAAGATGGCCATAGCGAATAGAGGCGCCTATCAATACTCTGTCGTATTGGCTGAAGTCAATCGTCTCGACATTATGTAAATCCACCAGCTCACAATCGAAGTCTGGAAGTTGTTCATC
Source organism: Vibrio sp. 1580 (assembly GCF_033340055.1). NCBI lineage: Bacteria > Pseudomonadati > Pseudomonadota > Gammaproteobacteria > Vibrionales > Vibrionaceae > Vibrio > Vibrio sp. 1580. The sequence goes on along the minus strand of NZ_JAWOVT010000016.1, from coordinate 81,093 downwards.
TATATAGTGGAGAATTTTTTTAGTCTGCCCTTCGCGGGAAGAGTATAGAAATAATGCTTTTGCCACGATTTCCCCTTAGCTACGCCAAAACGTCGGCGTAAGTAGAATAAGTAAGGTAAAGATTTCCAAACGACCAAACAGCATAGAAACTATTAATACCCATTTTGCTTTGTCGTTAACATCACCAAAGTGAAGCGCCACTTCTCCCAAGCCAGGACCGAGGTTGTTCAGAGTCGCAGCCACCGCAGAGAACGCACTGAGCTCATCCATTCCTGTTGCAATCAACCCCAACATACAAACCACAAATACCAATGCGTATGCGGAGAAGAAACCCCAAACCGCATCGACAACACGTTGCGGTAGAGCACTGCCACCTACTTTGATGGTGTAAACCGCGCGTGGATGGACTAAACGTTTTAGTTCACGCGCACCTTGTAAGGTAAGAAGCAGGATACGGATCACTTTCATGCCGCCGCCTGTTGAACCAGCACAACCACCTATAAAGGAAGAGAACAATAACAGCACAGGTAAGAAGAGCGGCCAATCCGCAAAACCTGTTGTCGTAAAGCCCGCTGTTGTGGATATTGATACGGTTTGGAACAGAGCCTGATCGAAAGCATCGTATGTCGATGTGTAAGAGTGATGTTTCAGTAATAATAGAAAGCAAATGATAAATAGCAGCACTTGAATAAACAAGAAGGCGCGAAACTCAGGATCTTTCCAGTAATACTTGGGATGTACGCCACCTGATGCAAATGCAGCAAAGTGCAGTGTGTAATTACATGCAGATATAAGCAGAAAAACCACCGTAATCAGGTTAATCGCGTAACTATCAAAGTATCCGATGCTGGCATCGTGGGTAGAGAAGCCGCCAATAGCAATGGTGGAAAAGCTGTGACTGATGGCGTCAAATGGCGTCATACCAGCTAACCAAAAAGCCGAAGCACAGGCGATAGTCAGGCTCAGATAGATGTACCAAAGCGCCTTAGCAGTTTCTGCTATGCGCGGCGTCACTTTAGTGTCCTTGACTGGACCAGGGATCTCGGCGCGGTAAAGCTGCATACCACCAATGCCAAGTACTGGCAAAATCGCCACAGCTAATACGATGATTCCCATACCGCCGAACCACTGCAGTAACTGTCGATAGAATAGAATCGCTTTAGGTAACTCATCCAAACCAACAATAACGGTCGCCCCGGTCGTCGTGAGAGCAGAAAACGATTCAAAAAACGCATCTGTCACTGAGACGTTCGGGTTGTCAGCAATGAGAAAGGGGATCGAGCCTGCACTGCCAAGTACTGTCCAGAATAAGACGACAATAAGAAAGCCATCTCGAGCTTTAAGCTCGTGCTTATACCTGCGGTTTGGGTACCAACAAACGGCCCCACAAAACAGCAGAACAAAAAATGTCGTGACAAAAGGCACACCAGCACCATCTCGATAGATCAGCGCAACGAGTGCTGGCGCAAGCATAGTGACACTAAAGAGTGCGAGCAGTAGCCCGACGATTCGAATAATTGAACGAAATTGCATGGATAAATTGACTAGCGAAGCTGTCCCTGTTGCTTCCTGTTTTTCATTATTGTCCGTCTAGCGGAGTGACAATTGCCTTTGCCCCGCTTTTATTGATGATTGCTTGGGTAAACGCGCTCACTTCTCGAAGCTCAATTTCCACCACTAATACGACCTGATCGCTGTATTCAGCCTCGACTTCTATCGCACCAAATTGCGGCATGATTGATTGTGCGATCGGCATAAACCCATAGTCTAACGTTAGTCTGAGCTTTGTGGTTATTTTTTTCTCAATAGTTTGAAGCAGCTTGAGCGCTTGTTGAACCCCACCCCCATACGCTTTAACCAAGCCGCCTGTACCTAACTTGATTCCACCAGAGTATCGCGTGACCACAGCCGTGATCTCCCCCACCCCAGATCCAGACAGCTGCGCCAGGATTGGTTTGCCTGCTGTTCCGGACGGCTCCCCATCATCACTAAAGCCCCATGTCATTGAATCTTCCGGGCGACCAGCAACAAAGCCCCAACAGTTATGTCTAGCATCAGCGTGTTTAGCTTTGATTTGATCAACAAATGCTTTTGCAGCTTCGATACTTGGCGTGTGCGCTAAATAAGTAATGAAGACGCTCTTTTTAATTTCTTCTTCAAATTGAGCGGGCTCTGCTGGAATAAGATAAGGCTTGTCATTCATAGGATTATGGATTCAGGTCTATTTGCCTGAAGTCTATCACGAGTGTGATTTACCCGTCGCATAAGATCTGCCATAGCGCACAATGTTAAACACTTGTTTAAAAAATGTATTGAAATTAGACAATCCACGATCCAAACTAACCTTACTGGTCAAACCAGAACAAAAATAAAACGACTTCCTCGATACCTATTTGCCGAGGTACACGGCGTCGTTGAAATAGGTATACAGACAATCCACGATTGTATGTCATGGAGATAGACAATGATTTACCAAGCCGAAACCCTACAGGTAAAGGAAATACAAGATGGTATTGCAGAGCTAAGCTTCTGCTCTCCAAAATCCGTCAACAAACTCGACCTAGCGACATTGGAATCGCTAGATAAAGCTCTTGATGCGCTCATTGCCCATCAAGGCCTCAAGGGGTTGTTGCTCACTTCAGATAAAGACGCATTCATTGTAGGCGCAGACATTACCGAGTTTTTAGGTCTGTTTGCTAAAACGGATGCCGAGCTCGACCAATGGCTGCAATTTGCTAATAGCATCTTTAACAAATTAGAAGACTTACCCGTTCCGACCATCTCAGTGATCAAAGGCCACGCTCTTGGTGGCGGTTGTGAATGTGTGCTAGCAACAGACATGCGTATTGGTGACAAAACCACCAGCATCGGCCTACCAGAAACGAAACTGGGAATCATGCCTGGCTTTGGTGGTTGTGTACGCTTACCTCGCGTTATTGGCGCAGACAGCGCAATGGAAATCATCACCCAAGGTAAAGCATGCCGAGCTGATGAAGCATTGAAAATTGGCTTACTCGATGCAGTTGTAGAGCCTGATGCTTTATACGAATCAGCACTACAAACTCTTAACTCTGCAATTAACGAGAAACTTGACTGGCAAGCACGCCGAGCACAGAAAACATCTCCGCTAACGCTGAGTAAGCTTGAATCAATGATGAGCTTCACCATGGCGAAGGGTCTGGTGGCACAAAAAGCAGGTCCTCACTACCCTGCCCCAATGACAGCCGTTATCACGATTGAAGAAGGTGCTCGCTTTGCACGTAATGAAGCGTTAGACATTGAACGTAAGCACTTCGTGAAACTGGCTAAATCGGAAGAAGCAAAATCACTCGTTGGCCTATTCCTTAATGATCAATACATCAAAGGCATTGCGAAAAAAGCAGCGAAGTCAGCAAGTAAAGACACGCAACGTGCAGCCGTATTAGGTGCAGGTATCATGGGTGGCGGCATTGCTTACCAATCAGCGCTAAAAGGTGTGCCAGTCTTAATGAAAGACATCGCGCAAGCGTCGCTCGACCTAGGCATGACTGAAGCATCTAAGCTGCTGAATAAACGCTTATCTCGCGGTCGTATTGATGGCTTTAAGATGGCGGGTATTTTAGCGTCAGTCACACCGAGCTTACATTACGCAGGTATTGAAAACTCTGATGTGATTGTTGAAGCTGTCGTTGAAAACCCGAAAGTAAAAGCAGCAGTTTTGAGTGAAGTTGAGTCCCATGTCGGTGACGACACCGTTATCACCTCAAACACCTCGACGATTCCTATCAACCTATTGGCAAAATCACTAAAACGCCCAGAAAACTTCTGTGGTATGCACTTCTTCAACCCAGTGCATCGTATGCCTCTTGTTGAGATCATCCGTGGTGAGCACACCTCTGATGAAACCATCAATCGTGTTGTGGCGTATGCTGCGAAAATGGGCAAATCACCAATTGTCGTTAATGACTGCCCAGGGTTCTTCGTTAACCGCGTATTGTTCCCATACTTTGGCGGCTTCAGCATGCTACTTCGTGATGGTGCTGACTTTACGAAAATCGACAAAGTCATGGAGCGTAAGTTTGGCTGGCCGATGGGACCGGCGTACTTGCTTGACGTAGTCGGCATTGATACCGCGCACCACGCACAAGCTGTGATGGCTGACGGTTTCCCTGAGCGTATGGGTAAACAAGGTCGTGATGCGATTGATGCACTGTTCGAAGCAGACAAATATGGTCAGAAAAATGGTAATGGCTTCTACAGCTACACCATAGATAAAAAAGGTAAGCCGAAGAAAACCTTCTCCGAAGCGATCTTACCGGTACTTGCTGACGTTTGTGCCGATAAGCAGGACTTTGACGATCAGACCATCATTCAACGTATGATGATTCCAATGATCAACGAAGTGGTGCTGTGCCTACAAGAAGGCATCATTGCCACTCCACAAGAAGCGGATATGGCACTGGTTTATGGTCTTGGTTTCCCTCCATTCCGCGGTGGCGTATTCCGCTATCTAGACAGCGTGGGTATTGCTGAATACGTTGAAATGGCAAAACAACACGCCGAGCTAGGTGCGATGTACCAAGTACCGCAAATGCTGATTGATATGGCGGCGAAAGGTGAAAGCTTTTACGGTGCACAACAGCAAGGTTCTATCTAAGGAGGGATTCTAAAATGACTAATCAAACAAGAAATGTTGTCGTAGTCGATTGTCTACGTACTCCAATGGGTCGCTCTAAAGGTGGTGCTTTCCGTCATACACGAGCAGAAGATCTATCTGCGCGCCTAATGAAAGGCATTCTTGCGCGTAACCCACAAGTGAACCCAAGCGAGATTGAAGACATCTACTGGGGCTGTGTACAGCAAACACTAGAGCAAGGCTTTAACGTTGCACGTAATGCGGCGCTGCTTGCTGGTCTGCCGATTGAAATTGGCGCCGTGACGGTGAACCGCTTGTGTGGCTCATCAATGCAAGCGCTTCACGATGGTACACGTGCCATCATGACTGGCGATGCTGAAATCTGCCTAATTGGTGGTGTTGAGCACATGGGGCATGTGCCAATGAACCACGGTGTAGACTTTCACCCAGGTATGTCAAAGAACGTAGCAAAAGCTGCGGGCATGATGGGCTTAACGGCTGAAATGCTTGGTAAATTACATGGTATTAGCCGTGAGCAACAAGACGAGTTTGCCGCTCGCTCTCACGCTCGTGCGCACGCAGCAACCGTAGAGGGTCGTTTTAAAAACGAAATTCTACCAATTGAAGGCCACGCAGCAGACGGCACACTGTTCACTCTGGATTACGACGAAGTGATTCGCCCTGAAACATCCGTTGAAGGTCTATCTCAACTTCGCCCAGTGTTCGACCCAGCAAACGGTACAGTAACAGCCGGTACATCATCGGCTCTGTCCGATGGTGCATCAGCGATGTTGATCATGAGCGAAGAGAAAGCCAATGAGCTTGGCTTGAAGATTCGTGCACGTATTAAAGGCATGGCCATTGCGGGCTGCGATCCTTCTATTATGGGTTACGGTCCTGTACCTGCGACGAAAAAAGCGCTCAAGCGTGCCGGTCTTTCAATTGAAGACATGGATGTGGTTGAGCTAAACGAAGCATTTGCCGCGCAGTCTCTGCCGTGTGCTAAAGACTTAGGCCTGCTTGATGTTATGGATGAGAAGGTCAACCTTAACGGTGGTGCGATAGCATTGGGTCATCCACTCGGCTGTTCTGGTTCACGTATCTCAACAACGTTGATCAACCTAATGGAAGCGAAAGACGCGAAATACGGTCTGGCCACCATGTGTATCGGTTTGGGTCAGGGCATTGCGACAGTATTTGAACGACCATAACAGTTCAAGACGTTGTTGTAGTGATCGAGCCAACAATCATAAGCAAATGAACTAATAATAAAATTTTTAGTATTACACTTAAGGGCGACAATTGATGTCGCCCTTTTTGTTTTACATCAAACATGCATGAAGAGCATACATTAAATGCTCAAGTTTCATTTTATTCATAGACAAAGAAGACATACACTTAGACCAGTTGATATCTTGCTGCATGTGACCCAGAGTCATGCTACCGCACAATCGGAGAACCTTATGTTTAATGCTCTAGTTCTAAATCAAGAAGACAAACGTACTATCGCTAACATCGAGCAAATCGATGAAACACAACTGCCTGAAGGCGACGTTCTGATTGACGTTGATTACTCATCGTTAAACTACAAAGACGGTCTTGCGATCACAGGTAAAGGTAAAATCATCCGTAACTTCCCGATGGTGCCAGGTATTGACCTAGCAGGTACGGTAGTAAGCTCAGAAGACGACCGCTACCAAGCTGGTGACAAAGTTGTCCTTACTGGCTGGGGCGTGGGTGAAAACCACTGGGGTGGTATGTCTCAGCGTGCTCGTCTAAAAGCGGATTGGCTAGTACCACTACCAAAAGGTCTAGACAGCAAGAAAGCAATGATGGTTGGTACTGCTGGCTTCACTGGTATGCTGTGTGTTCAAGCACTGCTTGATGCAGGCATCAAACCTGAAAATGGCGAAATCCTAGTAACTGGCGCAAGTGGCGGTGTAGGCTCAGTCGCAGTAACGCTTCTAGCACAGCTTGGCTACAAAGTTGCTGCAGTGACAGGTCGTGTAGAGAAAAACGGCCCGCTACTTGAAAAACTAGGTGCTAGCCGCATCATCGACCGTACTGAATTTGAAGAACCAGCACGTCCACTTGAAAAGCAAGTATGGGCAGGTGCGGTTGATACTGTAGGCAGCAAAGTACTGGCTAAAGTATTGGCGCAAATGGATTACAACAGTGCAGTTGCAGCTTGTGGTCTTGCAGGTGGTTTTGATCTACCAACCACAGTGATGCCGTTCATCCTACGTAATGTTCGCCTACAAGGTGTGGACTCAGTAATGTGCCCAACAGAGAAACGTATCGCAGCATGGGAAAAGCTGGTCGAGCTACTACCAGACAGCTACTTCGAGCAAGCGTGTACTGAAGTTGCTCTTGCTGAAGCACCGAAATATGCAGAAGACATCACCAACGGTCAAGTAACGGGTCGTGTGGTTATCAAGCTATAAACACTGACTCAGTGTAAACAGACGAAGAGCCGGCATTGCTGGCTCTTTTTTGTTAGCAGTTCAGTCCCATATCTTCGATACGTTTAGCTATCAGACGGCTACACTCTTCACGCACAATCGTTCTTAACCATTCTTGAGCGGGAGAATGCTCGCAACGCGCATGCCAAATCATCGAGTATTCAAACGGCGTGAATTGGAATGGTAACGGTTTCACCACCAAGTCATAACGCTCGGCAACCAGATACGCCAAGTCCGCTGGCACTGTGATGATAATTGGCAAGGTATCCATGATCGCCAATGCGGCTTCTAAATGATAAGCCCGCAGAACCATTTTACGCTTAGGTTTCTCCATCAAAGCTTGTTCGATCAGTGCCTTAACACCATCACTGATGGCGATCATGGCATGTGGATGACTCAGATAATCATCCAAGCTCATTTCTTTATCCGCTAATGGATGCTGTTTTGAAAGCATACACAGCACCCCCACTCGCCCCAACACTTCACTGCGTAGAGGCTCCACCGGACCTGTCGGGCGACAAATCGCTAAGTCTGCACCTTCATAAGTGAGCTGATCTGATAAACGGTCGTGTTGCAGTGGTAAGAAGTTGAAAGACACGTTTGGTGCTTCTTGGTAAATTCTCGGCAAAGCGAACGGTAAGATCGTTTGCATGGCATAATCGGTGGTCACGATGTTGAAAGTCTGTACGCATTGCAATGGGTCAAACTCAACCGGAGATAACAACTGACGTAAAGACTCTAATGGTTCGCCCAATGAGCGATCGATCTCTAACGCTTTCTGAGTTGGGATCAAATGCTGTCCCTGACGAGTAAACAGCGGATCTCCCAATAAGTCACGCAGACGACCAAGCACGCGACTCATTGCCGATTGACTCAGGTTCAGACGTGTTGCCGCCTTACTGACACTGTTTTCTTCTATCAGTACTCGCAACGCAACCAGTAAATTTAAATCTCGGCGATAGATGTCTTCCAGTTCCACGAATTAGCCACTTATTTTGTATGTGTTTGGGTAAATTGTACTCTTTAGGCAAAAAAAATCCCGCCTTTCAGCGGGGAAGCCCAAGAAAAATGGGGATAGTGTCGGAATGAAGTGTCGGTAAAAATAGGTGAGCGTTATTAAAAGCATTCTGATCCAAGCAAGAAGCGCTAATTTTCTTGCTCAGATGCGCCAGACCATCTGCGCATCTCGATCCAAATCCCAATAATAGTGGCAACCATGCCTACAAGAGGCGTCAAAGAGGTGTCAGCTGGCGTCCTGAGTACCAATGCACAAAACGAGATAAAACACAGCACTGAGTAAATCGTAAGTCTGTCTAACGCTGTTAACATTGCCTCTCCCTTGCCAGTTGTTACCAAATTGTTAATTCAAGGTAAAACAAAAAATTCGGTTTGCCAAGTGGTTATTGAATATTTTTTCAACGAAAGTAAAATTCAACGCTCAGTTAGTTACGAGAATCACACTATGAGCTTTAATCCTGAACTGGCAAACAAGACATTAGAGGCGGAAGGACTGCGCTGCCCAGAGCCAGTGATGATGGTCAGGAAGACAATTCGCAACATGCAAGATGGTGAGATTTTGCTGGTCAAAGCAGACGATCCATCCACGACTCGAGACATTCCGAGTTTCTGCCGCTTTATGGACCACCAATTAGTTGCGGCACAAACGGAGCAAGTTCCGTATCAGTACCTGATCAAGAAAGGATTGGAATAATCTGGTCGAACTAAAAACGGCAGCCAATATTGGCTGCCGTTTGTTTATTCGTCGTATTCAAGTGTGCGAACTTCTGATTGGAGCTTGTTAAGTTGTTTCTTCATTGCCCGCATCTCTTCATGCATAGGAATGATGTGAGCGACACGAATCCACGCTTCTACTGTCAATCCAGTAAGAACGAACGATCCTGCTACAATCGGTAACCACATATCAGTTAGCACCATCGCTAGTAAACACAGCACTAAACCAAAAGTGAATAAATAACTCTGACTCTTCGGGGACATCCCCATGTAACGTGTAAGCATAAACTTGCCCTCTCGCTATCATTCACACCATTAAACTACCATGACAAGTATGACACTTATATGTCATCCGTCACGCAACGGAACGATTTTGAGTCAGAGTTTGAACTCGCGCAGCACGCCACTAATGATTGATAACTCACATCATTTCACGTGTAAAAAATCAGAACAGTGCAGCCCCTATTGCCAGAGCAATAAACAAAAATGCGGTGATTTTACGGATTAGTCCTAAAGGCATCTTGTCGGCCGACAATTTACCAATCAGGACCACAGGAACATTCGCCAGCAGCATACCGATTGTGGTACCGATAATCACCAAACTTAACGCATCCGCGTATTGCGCCCCTAAGATGGAAGTGGCGATCTGAGTTTTATCGCCTATCTCCGCAACGAAGAACGCGATAAAGCTGGCAATAAATGGGCCTCGATTAGAAATCTGCTCGTCATCATCCAGTTTGTCCGGGATCAGAACCCAAGCCGCCATCGCGACAAAACTGACCACCAGCACCCACTTTAAAATCTCAGGTGATAGATAGTCTGCGACAACCACACCTAACCATGCAGCCAAAGCGTGGTTGGAAATAGTTGCCAAAAAGATTGCTGCAATAATTGGGATTGGTTTTCGGTAACGACTTGCGAGTAATAGAGATAGCAATTGGGTCTTATCGCCAATTTCTGCTAACGCTACAGTAGTAATTGAAATAGCTAAAACGCTCACGACATGCTCATTGGGGCAGGGATTATTATTTTTAACCGAAGACAAACCTCACGCCCCTACCCCGGTTCGTGATGATTTGTCTAAGGTCTTGCTAAACTTGAAAGGCTTCAAGTCTCGAACGCCATGGTGATTTTGCACCAATTATGTTGACGGACGAACCAGATGAAACAGAAACTTCATCAGGTAAGCTACTCCCCAAAGACAGGCGCAATTCTAGCCACCTTTGTTGCGCTTCTCAAGAGCCAAAGCAGGCAAAAACTCCCTTTTAGGAAAAATACAGCAGATAACGCGGTAAAAATTCATTAAAGGAGAAAATCGCCCACGAATTAATCAAGATTAGCTCTACTCCCATGCTCAATATCTGGTTATACTAGATTGTTAATTTATTCAACCGTAATTACTCTTTATCGCCGTTGTTAGAGTTGAAAAACTCGGCATAGATGACGAATTAACGAGTAACAAGAGAATCGCGCGAACCTGACTTATGCAAAAATACGATATCAAAACCTTCCAGGGAATGATCCTCGCGCTGCAGGATTATTGGGCTCAAAATGGTTGTACCATTGTTCAACCGCTAGATATGGAAGTGGGTGCGGGTACCTCTCACCCAATGACCTGTCTACGAGCGCTTGGCCCAGAGCCAATGTCGACAGCTTACGTACAACCTTCACGTCGTCCTACTGATGGCCGTTACGGTGAAAACCCTAACCGTCTTCAGCACTACTACCAATTCCAAGTAGCGCTAAAACCATCGCCTGACAATATTCAAGAGTTGTACCTTGGCTCCCTTGAAGTTCTTGGTATTGACCCTCTTGTACACGACATCCGTTTCGTAGAAGACAACTGGGAAAACCCAACACTAGGCGCATGGGGTCTGGGCTGGGAAGTTTGGCTAAACGGCATGGAAGTGACCCAGTTTACTTACTTCCAGCAAGTTGGTGGTCTTGAGTGTAAGCCAGTAACTGGTGAAATCACTTACGGTATCGAACGTCTAGCAATGTACATCCAAGAAGTAGACTCTGTTTACGACCTAGTTTGGAACATCGCACCAGACGGCAGCAAAGTGACTTACGGTGATATCTTCCACCAAAACGAAGTAGAGCAATCAACTTACAACTTCGAGCACGCAGACGTTGAATTCCTATTTGGTTTCTTCGAACAGTGTGAAAAAGAGTGTAAAGAACTACTTGAGCTTGAAAAGCCACTGCCACTGCCTGCTTACGAACGCATTCTAAAAGCTGGCCACGCATTCAACCTACTAGATGCGCGTAAAGCGATCTCAGTAACTGAACGCCAACGTTACATCCTACGCATCCGCAACCTGACGAAAGCAGTTGCAGAAGCATACTACGCATCGCGTGAAGCTCTTGGCTTCCCAATGTGTAAGAAAGAACAAGCGTAAGGGGTAGAGTAACATGGCAAAAGAATTTCTAATCGAGCTAGGTACAGAAGAGCTACCACCAACGCAACTTCGCACACTAGCTGAAGCATTCGCAGCAAACTTCGAAGCAGAACTAAAAGGCGCTGAGCTTGCTCACGAAGGCGTGAAATGGTTCGCGGCACCTCGTCGTCTTGCACTTAAAGTCGCAGCACTAGCAGACAGCCAGTCTGACAAAGTTGTTGAAAAACGTGGTCCTGCGGTTTCTGCAGCGTTTGACGCGGAAGGCAACCCAACAAAAGCGGCTCAAGGCTGGGCGCGCGGTTGTGGCATCACGGTTGACCAAGCAGAGCGCATGGTTACAGACAAAGGCGAATGGCTACTGTTCAAACAAGAAGTGAAAGGTCAGCCAACGTCTGAGATCGTCGTTGAACTTGCAGCGAAAGCACTAGCAAACCTACCTATCGCAAAACCAATGCGCTGGGGCAACAAAACGACTCAATTTATCCGTCCAGTTAAGACGCTAACCATGCTAATGGGCAGCGATCTAATCGAAGGTGAGATCCTTGGTGTCGCTTCAGACCGTACTATCCGTGGTCACCGCTTCATGGGTGAGCAAGAGTTCACTATCGATTCTGCTGAACAATACCCTGCGATCCTAGAAGAGCGCGGTAAAGTAATGGCAGATTACGAAGCGCGTAAAGCAATCATCCTAGCTGACGCACAAAAAGCAGCAGCAGCGGTTGGCGGTATCGCTGACCTAGAAGATGACCTAGTAGAAGAAGTAACGTCTCTGGTTGAATGGCCAGTAGTACTAACAGCGAAGTTCGAAGAAGAGTTCCTAAAAGTGCCTTCTGAAGCGTTGGTTTACACCATGAAAGGTGACCAGAAGTACTTCCCTGTTTATGACGAAAACAAGAAGCTACTACCTAACTTCATCTTCGTATCGAACATCGAATCAAAAGAGCCTCGTTACGTAATCGAAGGTAACGAGAAAGTAGTTCGCCCTCGTCTTGCTGACGCAGAGTTCTTCTTCAACACAGACCGTAAGCGTCCGCTTATCGACCGTCTGCCTGAACTAGAGCAAGCGATCTTCCAAAAGCAACTGGGTACGATCAAAGACAAAACAGACCGCATCACAGAGCTTGCTGGCTACATTGCTGAGCAAATCGGTGCTGACGTTGAGAAATCAAAGCGTGCTGGTCTACTAGCAAAATGTGACCTAATGACCTCAATGGTATTCGAATTCACGGATACTCAAGGTGTTATGGGTATGCACTATGCTCGCCACGACGGTGAAGCAGAAGAAGTTGCAGTAGCACTGAACGAGCAATACATGCCTCGTTTCGCAGGTGATGAACTGCCATCAAACGGTGTTTCAACTGCAGTTGCAATGGCAGACAAGCTAGACACTATCGTAGGTATCTTCGGTATTGGTCAAGCGCCTAAAGGCAGCGATCCATTCGCACTACGCCGCGCATCTCTAGGTGTACTACGTATCATCGTTGAATACGGCTACAACCTAGATCTTGTTGACCTAGTAGCGAAAGCGAAGTCACTGTTCGGCGACCGCCTAACCAACGACAACGTTGAACAAGACGTTATCGAGTTTATGCTTGGTCGTTTCCGTGCTTGGTACCAAGACGAAGGCTTCAGTGTAGACATCATTCAAGCAGTTCTAGCTCGTCGTCCGACGAAACCAGCAGACTTCGACCAACGAGTTAAAGCGGTTTCTCACTTCCGTGAACTAGAAGCAGCAGAGTCTCTAGCAGCAGCGAACAAACGTGTAGGTAATATCCTAGCGAAATTCGACGGCGAACTAGCAGCAGACATCGACCTAGCACTTCTACAAGAAGACGCAGAGAAAGCACTAGCAGAAAGCGTTGAAGTAATGACGGAAGCGCTAGAGCCAGCATTTGCTACAGGTAACTACCAAGAAGCCCTAAGCAAGCTAGCTGACCTACGTGAACCAGTTGATGCATTCTTTGATAACGTAATGGTAATGGCAGACGACGAAGCACTTAAGAAGAACCGTCTGACACTACTGAACAACCTGCGTAACCTGTTCCTACAGATCGCAGACATTTCTTTGCTTCAAAAGTAATTCATTACTCTTCGAAGTGATTAAGAAATAAGTAAAAGGGAAGCAGATGCTTCCCTTTTTTGTTGCCTTCAAACCGATGAAGGTGACGCTTATTATTCATTTTGTGAACAAGACTAAAATTTGTAGGGTGAGACGCGTTTAACTTGTTGGTGTAGAGCTCGGATTGTAGAGGCACAGTTTTGCTATAACTGGACTGTTTATTCGGGGGAAGGACACAATGAAAAAAACAATTCTCGCACTCTCTATCGGTCTACTGAGCGCCTGCAGCCAGATACCAGAAAATGCCATCGTATTAAACGTTGGTGATGACACTGCTGTTTTTGAGGAAAACTCACAAGGCTTACTTGTCGCTGAGCAAAAACTCGAAAAAGGCAGTTATACCTTTACCATTGCTGACAGCAAGCAAAGCTGTGGCAGTAGCTTTGCCCTAGCAGAAGAAGATCGCATCAAATTCAATCGTCCATTAAAAATGGATAATTGCGCCACTGATGCACAAATGCCGCTGCGCATCTTCAAAGCCAATACCTATCAATTTACGCTCAATCCAACCACCAACGAACTGACGGTAAAAATTAAACCAAAACAAAGTCAGGACATCACCTACTCTTGCCCTGTCGCAACTGACGCGCCAAAAACCATCAACGTTGCTCAAACCTTTAATGATGGCACTGTCGTTCGTGATGCCTTAACCGGACAAGAAGCCACAGTCGCCAATGGCAGCGTCACCATGCAGCCGGGTCCTATGAGCCAAGGTCTATTGCTGCTAGAAGAAGTTGAACAGCAAGCCGACAAACCGTTCAGCTGGGATAACGCAACAGTGTACTTCGTCATGACTGACCGCTTCTACAATGGCAACCCTGACAACGACAACAGCTACGGTCGCAGTAAAGACGGAAAATACGAGATTGGCACCTTCCACGGTGGTGACTTGGCGGGTCTGACGAAAAAACTCGATTACATCGAATCACTTGGTGTGAATGCTATCTGGATAACCTCGCCACTGGAACAAATCCACGGTTGGGTTGGCGGCGGCGATAAAGGCGACTTTAAGCACTATGGTTACCACGGCTACTATCACCAAGATTGGACCAAGCTTGATGCTAACATGGGTACCGAAAATGAACTCAGAACCTTCGTCGATACTGCCCATAAAAAAGGTATCCGCGTGATTTGGGATGTGGTCATGAACCACACTGGCTACGCAACATTAGCAGACATGCAGGAATTCGGCTTTGGTCAGCTTTACCTTGATGACCAAGAAGCCAAAGAAGTCCTCGGTGAAAAATGGACCGACTGGCAGCCAAAATCAGGACAAAGCTGGCATAGCTTCAACGATTACATCAAATACGGGGATAGCGAAGCGTGGGATAAATGGTGGGGCAAAGGTTGGATCCGCACCGACATTGGCGATTACGATGCGCCGGGATACAACGACATCACCATGTCTTTGAACTACTTACCGGATCTCAAAACCGAATCAACTCAGAAAACCGGACTACCAAACTTCTTCCGCAATAAAGACACCAATGCGCAAGATGAACTGCAAACCCCGCGTGAGCATCTGATTACGTGGTTATCCGACTGGGTACGTGACTATGGCATTGATGGCTTCCGCGTCGACACCGCTAAACACGTTGAAATGGAAGCGTGGGCAGAGTTGAAAGCCAGCACCACTCAAGCCCTTGCCCAGTGGAAGCAAAACAATCCAGACAAAGCACTAGATGACCTGCCATTTTGGATGACAGGTGAAGTATGGGCACACAGCGTGGTGAAGAGCCCGTATTTCGACAACGGCTTCGACTCCATCATCAACTTCGAGTTCCAATCTGATGTAGCACCAAAAGCGCTGAAGTGTTTCGCTCAACTTGATAATGATTACCGCCGTTATGCAGAACGCATCAATACCGATCCTGAGTTCAACGTGTTGAGCTACCTGTCTTCACACGATACACAACTGTTTTGGTCAGCGCGCAGCCGCAGCTTTGATGACCAAGCACGTGCAGCAAATGCACTGATGCTGGCTCCCGGTGCAGTACAAATCTATTACGGTGATGAGATAGCTCGTGATTTTGGCATTACTGGTTCAGACGCCCACCAAGGCACACGCTCAGATATGCCATGGGATAAGATTCATGGCGAGCGAGAAGATCTACTGAAACATTGGCAAAAGTTGGGTGAATTCCGTAAACGCCACCCAGCAGTTGCTCAAGGTAAGCACATCACTCGCAACCAAGAAGGTTACTACGCGTTTGAACGCCAATACCAAGACGACAAGGTGTTGATTGTTTACACCGGTGAGTAAATCACACTCTCTCCACCAGCAAGGGAAGCATAAGCTTCCCTTTTTTATTGTTCTTTTTGCCATTTAGTCTCGTCCCTCTGGTCTGATGACACACTTTTTTCTTTTTCGGCTTAATTCACACTTTGCGTTAATTACACATTGAGGTAAGGTCAAGGATTACTCGATAAGCCGATAAAACATCGGCATAAACATACACAAAGCAATCACAATGAATTAGGTATAAGTCAGCATGCAGTTCTCAAAGTTTGGTGAAAAATTTAATCAGTATTCAGGTATTACGCTGTTAATGGACGATTTGAATGATGGTCTGCGCACACCAGGTGCCATCATGCTCGGTGGAGGTAATCCTGCCGCCATTCCTGCCATGCTCGATTACTTTCACCAAGCCAGTGAGGAAATGCTCGCCAGTGGGGAGCTCGTCGCCGCCCTCGCCAACTACGATGGCCCGCAGGGTAAAGACGCGTTCGTCAAAGCGCTAGCTCAGTTATTCCGTGAAACTTACGGCTGGGATATTTCAGAAAAAAACATCAGCCTAACTAACGGCAGCCAAAGTGGCTTCTTCTACTTGTTCAACTTGTTGGCAGGTAAACAGCCAGATGGTTCGCATAAGAAAGTGCTACTGCCTATCGCACCTGAGTACATCGGTTATGGTGATGCAGGCATTGATGAAGATATCTTTATCTCTTACCACCCAGAAATCGAGCTGTTAGATAACGGTCTGTTTAAATACCACGTCGATTTTGAGCAGCTAACCGTCGACGACTCTGTTGCGGCAATCTGTGCATCTCGTCCAACCAACCCAACGGGTAATGTACTGACAGACGAAGAAGTACGTAAGCTGGACAAGCTAGCACGTGAGAACAACATCCCGCTGATCATCGATAACGCCTACGGTCTACCTTTCCCGAACATCATCTTTGAAGATGTCGAACCGTTCTGGAATGAAAACACCATCCTATGCATGAGCCTATCTAAACTTGGCTTGCCAGGTGTGCGTTGTGGGATTGTGATTGCGAGTGAAGAAATCACTCAAGCATTAACCAATATGAACGGCATCATCAGCCTAGCTCCAGGCAGTGTTGGGCCTGCGTTGGCAAACCACATCATTGGTAAAGGCGATCTGCTTAAACTGAGTTCAGAGGTGATTAAGCCGTTCTACAAGCAGAAGTCGCAACGTGCGGTTGAACTGCTCCAACAAGCAATTACCGATGAGCGATTCCGCATCCACAAGCCGGAAGGCGCTATCTTCTTGTGGTTATGGTTTGATGAACTGCCAATCACAACAATGGAACTGTACCAACGCTTGAAAGCGCGTGGCGTATTGATTGTCCCTGGTGAATATTTCTTTATTGGTCAGCAAGACGAGTGGGATCACGCGCACCAATGCCTGCGTATGAACTACGTTCAAGATGATGAGATGATGCAAAAAGGCATTGCGATTATCGCTGAAGAAGTGGAAAAGGCTTACCGCGAAGGTAAATAGACGGATTGAACTCAGCCGTTCTTCTCTTTGAAATTACGGCTTTGAAATAGCGGATTTGAAAACCCCCAAACTAAAAAGAGCGCCCATATGGCGCTCTTTCTCATTCTATAACCGGGTGGTTAACTGATTAGTTGTTCTCAATCAGGTTGTTGCCACCGATAGCAATCTTACGTGGTTGCATGGCTTCAGGGATTTCACGAACTAAATCGATATGAAGCAGACCGTTTTCCATTGATGCACCCACGACTTTTACGTAATCCGCTAGCTGGAATTTACGTTCAAAATCACGTTCTGCAATACCTTGGTAAACGTAGTTTTTGCCTTCTTCTGCTTTACGTTCGCCCTTCACAATCAACATGTTTTCGTTTTGAGTCAGATCGAGCTGTTCTTCAGCAAAGCCAGCAACGGCCATAGTAATACGGTAGTTGTGCTCGTCTTTTTGCTCAATGTTGTATGGAGGGTAACCGCCAGAAGTATTTTTCGCTGTATTCGCTTCCATCAGGTTTAGCAGACGATCAAAGCCAATTGCATTACGGTATAGTGGTGAGAAATCTACATTACGCATAAATCTATCCTCTTAATTAAGCAATAGTCTTAGTTCAGATGAGTTCAATCCTACTGGCGTGTTTATGCAAAAACCAACGCCGAACTAAGAGATTCTTATCATTCCACTGGCCTTGGTTTGGCTCGGAGACATGATATTGAATCTAAAGGTTTAAGTTGTGTGCTAAAACGCCATATCCTCTTCTGAGCGATCTCGTTTTAGCGATTTCAGAGGGCTGGTCTTCTAGTCTCTAGCAAGCCAGTCACCCTCTTCATAACTAGATATAAGGTCGTCAAAAATGACTTTCAAGGGAAAAAACAAAAAATTTTTAAAGCATCCACTATCCCCTTGAACAGCTTAGTTCCTCATCACTTCGCGATCAGTGATAAAAAGCCCGCCGTTCTGGAGGGCTCAATCTACACTTTACTTGCGGGAGGATTTACGCGCTTTTACAACGCCCTTTTCTGCCGCCTTTTCCTGCTTTAGTTTGCGCTTTTCTTTTAGACTCAACTGCGGTTGTTTCTTTTCTTTCTTACTCATGACTTCACCTCTATTTATTGGCACAACAGACAACCACACAGCATTTTCTGAGCTGGTGGTTGCGATTGATGAACAATTTCAGTAATCACAAAGCAGCGTCGCTGATTAAAAATTTCCACTTCGAGCGCATCATTTTTAGCTCGACCTAATAGTCGAGCCCCCAAATAAGAATCGACCGCGAGCATACCTGTCATGGGTTGCCCCTTGCGCGAGCTGACCAATGTCATGCGATATTGATAGGCGCGTTCAACATCCACTAAGCGAACCGTGTCCCCAACCGCAATACGAGTTCGGTTACGGCAATGGGCTTGTTGCTCGCAGGTTTCAAATAACGATAACAACCTTAGTGGTGATTGATAGGTTAAAAAGCGACTGGTTAACCACCAAGTTCGCAGCGCCAAGCAGTACGCTGAGAACCAGCGTTCAAACATGATTATTTCCTTCTTAATGCCTTGTCTTACAAATAAATTCAGTGCATTGAACCGGAAGTGCATCACTTCCGGCTTAGTTCAGGAAAGTCATCACCATTTTCTTAGTCTCCTTATTCATCAGCTCTTCAGCACTATAGCGAGCAGAAAAAAGAAAGCAAAAACGCTCAAGCGAACAAAATGGCGAGAAAAAAAGAAAACAGAAATAAAATGGCAGGCTTGATCGGGTTGTTGGCAGTTAGTACCAGAAAAACATCCGCTTTAGCAGAAAGTGGCGATTTTAGCTGGTGGTAAAACAAAAAAAGCAGCGATTTCTCGCTGCTTTTTACTATCACGAACAGTGTCGTTATACGTCTAGGTTCGCTACTTTCAGTGCGTTCTCTTCGATGAAGTTACGACGAGGTTCTACTTGGTCACCCATTAGCGTAGTGAACAGTTGATCTGCGCCTACCGCATCTTCAATCGTTACCTGCATCATACGACGAGTTTCTGGGTCCATGGTGGTTTCCCAAAGTTGGTCTGGGTTCATCTCACCTAGACCTTTGTAGCGCTGACGGCTTAAGCCACGCATTGACTCTTTCACTAACCAGTCAAGCGCTTCTGCAAAGTTTGCCACTGGCATAGTACGCTCACCACGTTTGATGTACGCGCCTTCTTCCAGAAGTCCATCAAGTGCTTCTGATAGATCAGCCAACTTGCCGTACTCTTTCGAGTTTAGGAAGTCGATGCTAATTGCATGTTCGTGCGTCACGCCGTGAGTACGAACCACAATCTTAGGCAAGTTTAAGCCTAGCTCTTCGTGCTGCTCAACTTCGTAGCTGTACTGGCTTGCACCCACTTCTTTCGCATTCAGCTGTTCAATAAGCTGCTTCGTCCACGCTTCCACAACTGATGCGTCATGGCATTGCTCTGGCGTTAGGCGAGGAGTGTAAATCAACTCGTTTACCAAAGCACTTGGGTAACGACGGCTCATACGTTCCGCCAGTTTAATACCCGCATTGTACTGTTGAACAAGCTTCTCTAGTGCTTCACCAGCCAATGCTGGTGCTTCTGCGTTTACGTGTAGCGATGCATTGTCCAGAGCCAATGATACTTGGTATTGGTTCATCGCTTCTTCATCTTTGATGTACTGCTCTTGTTTGCCTTTTTTCACTTTGTATAGTGGTGGCTGAGCGATGTACACATAGCCACGCTCAATAAGCTCTGGCATTTGACGGTAGAAGAAGGTCAACAGTAGCGTACGGATGTGCGAACCATCGACATCGGCATCGGTCATGATGATGATGTTGTGGTAACGAAGCTTGTCCGGGTTGTACTCGTCACGACCGATACCACAACCTAGTGCGGTGATCAGTGTTGCTACTTCTTGAGAAGATAGCATCTTGTCGAAACGTGCTTTTTCTACGTTAAGAATCTTACCTTTTAGCGGTAGGATTGCTTGGTTCTTACGGTTACGGCCTTGTTTTGCGGAGCCGCCTGCCGAATCACCCTCCACTATGTATAGTTCAGAGAGTGCCGGATCTTTTTCCTGACAGTCTGCAAGTTTACCTGGAAGGCCAGCTAGGTCTAGTGCACCTTTACGGCGCGTCATTTCACGAGCTTTACGCGCTGCTTCACGAGCACGTGCTGCATCGATGATTTTCGAACAAACCATCTTCGCTTCTGTCGGGTTCTCAATCAAGAACTCAGACAGTTTTTCACCCATTGCAGACTCAACAGCTGATTTCACTTCAGAAGAAACCAGTTTGTCTTTTGTTTGGCTTGAGAACTTAGGATCAGGCACTTTCACCGAAACAACCGCAGTTAGACCTTCACGCGCATCGTCGCCTGAAGTCGCTGTTTTCGCTTTTTTCGAGAAACCTTCTTTATCCATAAAGCTGTTCAATGTACGTGTTAGCGCAGCACGGAAACCAGCAAGGTGAGTACCACCATCACGCTGTGGGATATTGTTGGTAAAGCAGAAGATGTTCTCTTGGAAACCATCGTTCCATTGCATCGCCACTTCAACTGAAATGCCGTCTTCACGCTCAGAGTTAAAGTGGAAGATTTTTTCGATGATTGGCGTTTTGTTGGTGTTTAGGTGATCAACGAACGCTTGAATACCACCTTCATACATGAAGTGATCATGTTTGTCCGCTTCACGTTCATCAACCAATTTGATCGACACACCAGAGTTCAGGAATGACAGTTCACGCAGGCGTTTCGCCAGAATGTCATAGTGGAACTCAGTGTTAGAGAACGTCTCGGCACTTGGCCAGAAACGAATTTGTGTACCGGTTTTATCCGTATCACCCACAACGGCTAGTGGCGCTTGAGGCTCACCATGGCGGTAGGTTTGCGTATGGATATGGCCACCACGATGAATCGTTAGCTCAACTTTCTCTGATAGTGCGTTTACTACTGAAACACCTACCCCGTGAAGACCACCCGATACTTTGTATGAGTTATCGTCGAACTTACCACCCGCGTGAAGAACCGTCATAATTACTTCTGCTGCAGAGACATTTTCCTCTGAGTGGATTTCTGTTGGAATGCCACGACCATCATCGCTAACGGAAACCGAGTTATCCTCATGAATTGTCACAACGATGTCTTTACAGTGACCTGCCAACGCTTCATCAATTGAGTTATCCACCACCTCGAAAACCATGTGGTGAAGGCCGGTGCCGTCGTCCGTATCGCCGATGTACATTCCTGGACGCTTACGTACCGCATCCAGACCCTTCAGTACCTTAATACTCGATGAATCGTAATTTTCAGACATGAGTTTCTCTCTTCTAGTTTGACTCTATCCTGCCATGTTCCACATGAAACAATTTACCGTTATCGTCCAACATATCGGCGATTTGGCTTTCAGTGATAGAGCTTACAAATACTTGTGCGCCCGTCTCTTTTAAGCAGTCAGCAAGACGCTTGCGACGTTGGCTATCTAATTCCGACGCGAAGTCATCAATTAGGTAAATGCATTGTTTACCGGCCATCTCTGTCAGGTGTTGCCCTTGCGCTACACGCAATGCACACACCATGAGTTTTAATTGACCGCGTGACAGAACATCTTCAACGGGCGTTCCGTTCACTTTAATGCGCAAATCAGCTTTGTTTGGGCCACTAAAGGTGTATCCCAATGCCTGATCACGCTCAAAATTCTTTTCTAGTATCTCGTGGTATGGAGTGTCTTTATCCCAGCCACGATAATACTTCAATTGGATCTCAAATTCTGGCAAAAATGTCTGACAGATAGTTTCTGCGACAGTTTTCATCTGCTCGATGTAACTTGCTCGCCATTGGCTGATGTTTTCAGCCAATCCTGCCATTTCCTGATCCCAATAACTGAGCTCACGATAACTATTGGCGGTTTTCAACAACGCGTTGCGCTGCTTGTTCAGGCGCTTGAACCTTCCCCATGCTTGATAAAAAGCGGGCTCGGTATGAAACACGCCCCAATCAATAAACGCACGACGATGTTTAGGGCCATCTGTCAGTAAATCAAACCCTTCTGGGTGTATCAACTGCAGAGGCAGAACTTGTGCCAACTGCGCTAATTTTTGTCCAGATTGACCGCCTATTTTAACCTCTGTTGAGCCATCACGCTGCTTATTAATGCCGATAGGTAGCTCAAATTGATCCGAGTTCAAAAAACGACCATGAACAAACAGTTCGTCACACTCATTTTGTATCACTCGTCCGGTGAGAGAGCTCTTGAATGAGCGGCCATGCCCGAGCAGATAAACCGCTTCTAAGACACTGGTTTTACCGCTGCCGTTCGGCCCGATAAGAAAGTTAAAGCCTGCTGATAACTCAATATCACAGGCTTTAATGTTTCGAAACTGCTGAATGATGAGACGAGAAAGAGGCATTCAGTTGGCTTATAGACGAATTGGCATCACCACGTACATGGCACTGTCATCGTCGGCATTTTCAATCAACGCGCTAGCGTTAGCATCCGACATCGACACACGTACATTTTCACAACGCAACGTGTTCAGAACATCAAGCACATAGCTTACGTTAAAGCCGATTTCGATGGCGTCACCTTCAAAGGTTACATCAAGCATCTCTTCCGCTTCTTCTTGTTCTGGGTTATTCGCGGTTATGCGCATTTCAGTATCAGCCAGATTCACTCGCACGCCACGGAATTTTTCGTTGGAAAGAATCGCAGCACGAGAGAAGGCTTGGCGCAACTCGTCACAACTTGCTATTAGTGTCTTATTGGTGCTCTGAGGCAATACACGGCGGTAGTCAGGGAAACGACCATCAACCAACTTAGAGGTAAAAGTAAAGTTATTCACCTCAGCACGAACATTGGAGCTACCGATCTGAAGTACTACGGGCTGCTCTGGCGCATCCATCAACTTTACTAATTCTTGCACACCTTTGCGTGGCACGATGATTTGCTTCTGCGCAAAGTCCGCACCTAGCTGAGTTTGCGATACCGCCATACGGTGGCCGTCTGTCGCCACGCTGCGTAGCGTGGTGCCGTCAATTTCAAACAACATGCCGTTGAGGTAGTAACGAACGTCTTGATTCGCCATCGAGAACTGAGTTTTGTCGATCAGCGTACGTAAATCAGCTTGGCTCAGTGATACTTCCACTTCGCTTTGCCAGTCTTCAATATTAGGGAAATCGTTCGCAGGAAGCGTTGCCAACGAGAAACGGCTGCGACCAGAGCGAA
Source organism: Vibrio sp. 1580 (assembly GCF_033340055.1). NCBI lineage: Bacteria > Pseudomonadati > Pseudomonadota > Gammaproteobacteria > Vibrionales > Vibrionaceae > Vibrio > Vibrio sp. 1580. Next base: position 57,834 of record NZ_JAWOVT010000016.1, on the reverse strand, counting down.
CTTGTACGCGATCACCTTCTAATACAAATGTGATGATCGCATCGTCCGGTAAACCACGGCAGATATCGAGAAACTTACGCGAAGGAACGGTAATGCTGCCCGCTTCAAAATCACCTTCTAGCGTCACTTTGCTTACTAACTCTACTTCAAGATCGGTTGCCGTCATCGACAATACGTTCTCTTCTACTTTAAGAAGTAGGTTACCCAGGATTGGCAGAGTTGGTCGGCCACCTAAAGCGCCCGAAACCTGCTGTAGCGGTTTGATTAAATGACTACGTTCAATGGTAAATTTCATGCTTGGCTCTTTACGCTGTCAGCTCAATAAATGATTTGCTTAGAATACCGTTATTCTAACCGATTACGAAGACAGGGTGCGAATCAAGTTAGAGTAATCTTCTTTAATGTCGTGGCTCTCTTCACGCAGCTGCTCAATCTTGCGACAAGCATGAAGTACGGTCGTATGATCGCGGCCCCCAAACGCATCGCCAATTTCAGGCAAGCTATGGTTGGTTAGTTCTTTTGCTAACGCCATAGCCAGCTGACGAGGACGCGCTACAGAACGAGAACGACGCTTAGACAGCAAGTCCGCTACTTTAATCTTGTAGTATTCCGCCACGGTCTTTTGAATGTTATCGATCGTCACCAGCTTCTCTTGTAGAGCAAGCAGATCGCGCAGCGCTTCACGAACAAAATCAATCGTAATTGGACGACCAGTAAAGTTCGCGTTCGCGATAACACGGTTCAGTGCACCTTCGAGCTCACGAACGTTCGAACGCAGACGCTTGGCAATGAAGAATGCCACTTCATCAGCAAGGTGGATTTGGTGATCTTCAGCTTTTTTCATCAAGATCGCCACACGCGTTTCAAGCTCAGGTGGCTCGATCGCAACAGTAAGACCCCAACCAAAGCGAGATTTAAGACGATCTTCAACGCCATTAATTTCTTTAGGATAACGGTCAGACGTTAGAATGATCTGCTGATTACCTTCCAATAGTGCGTTGAAGGTATGGAAGAATTCTTCTTGTGAACGTTCTTTATTAGCAAAGAATTGGATGTCATCGATAAGGAGCGCATCCACGCTGCGGTAGTAGCGTTTGAATTCTTCAATCGCATTGTTTTGCAGCGCTTTTACCATGTCTTGCACAAAACGTTCTGAGTGCATGTAGACCACTTTTGCGTTCGGGTTGTTATCCACAATCGCGTTGCCCACCGCATGCAACAAGTGCGTTTTACCCAAGCCCGTGCCGCCGTATAGGAACAGCGGGTTGTATGCTGCACCAGGATTATCCGATACCTGACGCGCCGCAGCCAAACCCAGTTGGTTCGACTTACCTTCAACAAAGTTATCGAACTTGTGTTTTGGGTTCATGTTTGAGCGGTGATTGATAGCCGCAATCGCTTGAGCGTCGTCATCCCAGGTTTTGTGTACTGGCTTACGCGCCTGTAATTGCGCAGGTGCAGATGACTCGGCAGCCACATCTGCAGGCGTACGTGTCGGCGCTGGTTTTGGTGCAGAGACAGGTCGGCTCCCCACTTCAAAACGTAAGTTAGGAATATCGCCACCGCAGTATTCCTGCAGTAAGCGAGTAATATTGTTCAGATACTTATCACGCACCCAGTCCAACACAAAGCGGTTTGGCGCGAATAGAGTGAGAGTATTGTCATTGAGCTCCGCTTGTAGCGGACGAACCCACATGCTGAATTCTGTAGCTGGTAGCTCTTCTTGAAGCTGCTGCAAACATTGCAGCCAAAGCGAAGATGACACGGTGCCCCCACTGAGTAATTGAATTATCGGAAAAGACTGGCAATTTTACCTGTTGATAACCAAGATCGCCAGCGATTGATCGACGATCCAGTGAATAAGATCCAAGTTATTCACAATTATTTCTGCAAACTTGATGAGATCAACACACCTTGCCCCAAATTTGCCCACACAACGATCCACAATTGGGCAAAATTAACAAGATCGAGCGATTGGTGATAAGTCTGTGTATTATTTTATTCCCAATGCTGATTTTGTCGATCATTTCGCTAGGTTCAGTTCGCATTTTCGTCACATTTAACATTCTTCTTCTATTATCTAATAACTCACAGGTCTAGGTTATTGCTCTTGGTTATTTATTTAATTGAGCTAACTAACAGTAGTATTTCCAACCATAAAATTATGGAGATGTATTATGAAAAACTGGATTAAGGTTGCCGTTGCAGCCATTGCACTGTCGGCAGCAACCGTACAAGCCGCTACTGAAGTCAAAGTTGGTATGTCAGGTCGCTACTTCCCGTTTACTTTTGTAAAGCAAGACAAGCTACAAGGCTTTGAAGTCGACATGTGGGATGAAATCGGTAAACGTAACGATTACAAAATCGAATACGTAACAGCCAACTTCTCTGGTTTATTTGGTCTTTTAGAAACAGGTCGTATCGATACGATCTCCAACCAAATCACCATGACTGATGAGCGTAAAGCTAAATACCTATTTGCTGACCCTTACGTTGTAGATGGCGCACAAATTACCGTGCGTAAAGGCAACGACAGCATCAAAGGTGTTGACGATCTTGCGGGCAAAACCGTTGCGGTGAACCTAGGCTCTAACTTTGAGCAACTGCTGCGTCAATACGACAAAGACGGCAAGATCAACATTAAAACGTACGACACAGGTATCGAACATGACGTGGCGCTCGGTCGTGCAGACGCGTTTGTAATGGATCGTCTTTCTGCGTTAGAGCTGATTAAGAAAACTGGCCTTCCTCTGGAATTGGCAGGCGAACCGTTTGAGACCATTCAAAACGCATGGCCTTTCGTTGACAACGAGAAAGGTCGTAAGCTGCAAGAAGAAGTAAACAAAGCACTGGCTGAGATGCGCGCAGATGGTACAGTAGAGAAAATTTCCGTGAAGTGGTTTGGCGCTGACATCACGAAATAAGAACTCTTTGTACTTTAGGCCGCAAAGTGGTATCACTCTCGGACTAAAATAAACTTACGTAAAGGTGGAACTTGTTTTCCACCTTTTCTTTTCTCTAGCCTTTAGGTAAGCCGTATGGGATTTGACTTTAATTACATGTTGGAACTGCTGCCGATATTGCTGAAATATCTTGGCACAACCATGGAAATGGCGACATGGGGATTGGTGTTTTCGCTGATTTTATCCGTCATTTTAGCCAATATTCGCGTATTTAAACTGCCAGTTCTGGATCAATTAAGCCAACTGTACATCAGCTTCTTCCGTGGCACCCCACTGTTGGTTCAGCTTTTCCTGCTTTATTACGGCTTACCGCAAATTTTTCCATTGATGGTCGGTATCGACGCCTTTTCAGCAGCGGTTATCGGTTTAACGCTGCACTTTGCCGCTTATATGGCGGAAAGTATTCGTGCCGCCATTATTGGCATTGATCGCAGCCAAATGGAAGCGAGCTTATCGGTCGGTATGACGACATCCCAAGCAATGCGCCGAGTGATTTTACCTCAAGCAACGCGTGTCGCACTGCCTTCATTGATGAACTATTTCATCGATATGATCAAGTCAACGTCTCTCGCTTTCACGCTTGGTGTGGCCGAAATCATGGCGAAAGCACAGATGGAAGCCTCATCAAGTTTCCGTTTCTTTGAAGCTTTCCTTGCGGTTGCTCTTATTTACTGGGGCGTGGTGGTAATTCTGACTCGCGTACAAATCTGGGCAGAAGCAAAACTGAATAAGGCGTACGTACGATGATTAAGTTAGAAAATATTCACAAACGTTTTGGTGAGACTGAAGTGCTGAAAGGCATCGACCTCGATATTAAGCAAGGTGAGATCATCGTGATTATCGGCTCAAGTGGTACGGGTAAATCAACCTTGCTGCGTACGGTGAACTTTCTAGAACAAGCAGATGAAGGTCGTATCACGATAGATGACATCTCCGTTGATACTCAAAAACACACTAAAGCCGAAGTATTAGCGCTGCGTCGTCGAACTGGCTTTGTGTTCCAAAACTATGCCCTGTTTGCCCACATGAATGCGCGCCAGAACATTGCCGAAGGTCTAGTGACCGTTCGAGGTTGGAAAAAAGCCGATGCTCTCAAACGAGCGCAACAAATTCTGGATGACATCGGTCTTGGGGATAAAGGCGATAGTTATCCAGCGGCATTATCTGGCGGCCAACAACAACGTGTGGGTATCGGCCGAGCGATGGCGCTACAACCAGAACTGCTGTTGTTTGACGAACCAACTTCTGCGCTGGATCCTGAATGGGTCGGTGAAGTTCTCTCATTAATGAAGAAGTTAGCTAATCAGCATCAAACCATGCTGGTGGTGACGCACGAGATGCAATTCGCGAAAGAAGTCGCTGATAGAGTGATCTTCATGGCGGAAGGCAATATCGTTGAGCAAGGTTCTCCACAGGATATCTTCGATAATCCACAAGATCCTCGTTTGAAAAAATTCCTTAACCAAGTAGGAATAGAGTAACGATCAAGCATCAGGATCGATTGATCCTTGAGATTTTACTCACACTACGTATAATCGCCCGGCCGGAATTTCGTACTCATTGAGTCATTGACACATTATGTGAGTGTGATTACAATTCCGCCTCTTTGTTGAGAGGCGTCGGTTGTCCTTCTCTATATAAAGAGCTTCTTTATATAAGAAAGCAAATACCCACGCCGGGTTTAACAAGAACCTAAAACTACTGATCAGTAAAGGTAATTATCATGAAACGCACTTTTCAACCTACAGTTCTAAAGCGCAAGCGTACTCACGGCTTCCGTGCTCGCATGGCAACTAAGAACGGTCGTAAAGTTATCAACGCACGTCGTGCAAAAGGCCGTGCGCGCCTATCAAAATAATCGCTAGTTTATTTTGAACACGTACGCGTTTAATCGGGAGTTACGTTTGTTAACTCCCGAGCATTATCAAAACGTCTTCCAGCAAGCTCATCGAGCTGGCTCGCCTCATTTCACCATCATTGCTCGCAATAACAAACTTTCTCACCCACGATTAGGTTTAGCGGTTCCCAAAAAGCAAATCAAAACGGCTGTCGGTCGTAACCGATTTAAGCGTTTGGCTCGTGAAAGCTTTCGTAACAATCAACATCAGCTTCCAAACAAAGATTTTGTTGTGATTGCAAAGAAAAGCGCGCAAGATTTAAGCAATGAGGAAATTTTTAAGTTGTTTGATAAGCTATGGCAACGCCTGTCTCGCCCTTCACGTGGATAGCCATTGGGCTCGTTTATCTGTATCGCTGGTTTATCAGCCCTTTGATTGGTCCTCGTTGCCGGCTCACACCAACCTGTTCCACTTACGCGCTAGAAGCTTTGAGAGCTCACGGTTTTGTAAAAGGATGTTGGTTATCAGGCAAACGTCTATTAAAATGCCACCCTTTGAATGAAGGGGGGTATGACCCCGTTCCACCAGTCCAAAAACAAGACAGAGATAACTAACGATGGATTCTCAACGTAATATCCTGCTCATCGGTTTGGCCCTGGTTTCTTTTTTGCTGTTTCAACAATGGCAAGTTGCAAAGAATCCAGAACCTCAAGCAGTTGAACAGGCTCAATCAAGCAGCACTCTACCTGCACCATCTTTTGCTGATGAACTTGACCCAGTTCCTGGTCAACAGCAAGCTTCTGCAAAAACTATCACAGTAACGACTGATGTTTTAACTCTGTCGATCGACACCGTTGGTGGCGATGTGGTACATGCCAACCTTAACGAATACTCTGCTGAGTTAGATTCATCAGATTCCTTTGTTCTGCTTAAAGACGCTCAAGGTCACCAATTTATCGCTCAAAGCGGTCTAGTGGGTCCTCAAGGTATCGACTTGAGCAGCACAAATCGCCCTCACTACAACGTAAGTGCAGACAGCTTCACAATGGCTGACGGTCAAGATGAACTTCGCGTTCCGATGACATTCACTGCAAACGGTATCGAATACACCAAAACTTACATCTTTAAACGCGGCAGCTACGCGCTTAATGTTGAATACGATGTAGTGAACAACTCAGGCAACAACGCAACATTTGGTATGTACGCTCACCTACGTCAAAACCTAATGGACGATGGTGGTAGCATCACAATGCCTACTTACCGTGGTGGCGCATACTCAACAGAAGATACGCGTTACAAGAAGTACAGCTTTGATGATATGCAGGATCGCAACCTGTCTCTTAACCTAGCCGATGGCCAAGGTTGGGCAGCAATGATTCAGCACTACTTTGCCGCAGCTTGGATCCCACGTAACGAACCAGGTACTAACCTATACACTCGTGTAATTGGCAACCTAGGCGACATCGGCGTTCGTATGCCGAACAAAACTATCGCAACAGGCGATCAGGCTAAGTTTGAAGCAACACTTTGGGTTGGTCCAAAACTGCAAGATGAAATGGCAGAAGTGGCACCTAACCTAGACCTAGTAGTGGACTACGGCTGGTTATGGTTCATTGCGAAGCCTCTTCATATGTTGCTTTCATTCATCCAGAGCTTTGTTGGTAACTGGGGTGTGGCAATCATCTGCCTGACCTTCATCGTTCGTGGTGCAATGTACCCACTAACAAAAGCGCAATACACGTCTATGGCGAAAATGCGTATGCTTCAGCCTAAGCTGCAAGCAATGCGTGAGCGTATCGGTGATGACCGTCAGCGCATGAGCCAAGAAATGATGGAACTGTACAAGAAAGAGAAAGTGAACCCACTAGGTGGTTGTTTACCTCTTATCCTACAGATGCCTATCTTCATCGCGCTTTACTGGGCACTAATGGAATCGGTTGAGCTACGTCACTCTCCATTCTTCGGTTGGATTCATGACCTTTCAGCGCAGGACCCTTACTACATCCTGCCTCTACTGATGGGTGCGTCAATGTTCCTAATCCAGAAGATGAGCCCGACAACGGTAACGGATCCAATGCAGCAGAAGATCATGACCTTTATGCCGGTTATGTTTACCTTCTTCTTCTTGTTCTTCCCATCAGGTCTCGTTCTGTACTGGTTGGTGTCAAACATCGTAACGCTTATCCAGCAAACTCTGATCTACAAAGGATTAGAGAAAAAAGGCTTACACAGCAAGTAACCTTTTAGGAAATGATTGAGAAAGGCGGCCAAAAGGTCGCCTTTTTGTTTTTGGCTGATTACAATTCAGCTAATTAATTGTAATGGCTCCCTAGGTATCTTCCCTATAGCCCAGCTCAAAAGGCAAAATTATGACTACAGATACGATTGTCGCTCAAGCGACCGCGCCTGGTCGTGGCGGTGTCGGTATTATTCGTGTTTCTGGCCCTAAAGCCAACCAAGTGGCGTTAGAAGTCACTGGCAAAACACTAAAGCCCCGCTACGCAGAGTACCTGCCGTTTAAGTCAGAAGATGGCACTGTGCTTGATCAGGGCATCGCACTGTACTTCCCTAACCCACACTCATTTACAGGTGAAGACGTACTTGAGCTGCAAGGCCATGGCGGCCCTGTCGTGATGGATATGCTGATAAAACGCATTCTAGGTATAGATGGTATTCGAGCTGCTCGCCCTGGTGAGTTCTCTGAACGCGCATTTCTGAACGATAAACTCGACCTCGCTCAAGCCGAGGCGATCGCAGACCTCATTGATGCCAGTTCTGAAGAAGCAGCAAAATCGGCACTGCAATCCTTACAGGGCGCATTTTCAGGCCGCATTAATACCTTAGTTGAGTCGCTGATTCATTTGCGTATCTATGTTGAAGCAGCCATCGACTTCCCTGAAGAAGAGATCGACTTTTTGGCCGACGGTAAAGTGGCTGGTGACCTACAAGCCATCATCGACAACCTAGATGCGGTGCGCAAAGAAGCTAACCAAGGCGCTATTATGCGTGAAGGGATGAAAGTCGTGATTGCGGGTCGTCCAAACGCGGGCAAATCAAGCCTACTGAACGCACTATCGGGTAAAGAGTCTGCAATCGTAACCGACATCGCAGGAACCACGCGTGATGTACTGCGTGAGCATATCCATATTGATGGCATGCCTCTGCACATCATTGATACAGCAGGTTTGCGTGATGCTTCCGATGAAGTAGAGAAAATCGGTATCGAACGCGCGTGGGATGAAATAGCCCAAGCAGACCGCGTGTTGTTCATGGTGGATGGCACGACAACCGATGCCACCGATCCGAAAGATATCTGGCCAGATTTTGTGGATCGCCTACCAGACAACATTGGTATAACTGTGATCCGTAATAAAGCGGATCAAACGGGTGAAGATATGGGGATCTGCCACGTCAATAACCCTACCCTTATCCGTTTGTCAGCGAAGACTGGTGCAGGGGTTGAAGCTCTGCGCGATCATCTCAAGGAGTGTATGGGCTTCTCTGGCAACAGTGAAGGTGGGTTTATGGCTCGTCGTCGTCATCTCGATGCATTAGAACGTGCCGCACAGCACCTTCAAATAGGCCAGGAGCAGCTTGAAGGCTATATGGCAGGTGAAATATTGGCTGAAGAGCTACGCATCACCCAACAACATCTCAATGAGATTACCGGTGAGTTCAGTTCTGACGACTTACTGGGACGAATCTTCTCTTCATTCTGTATCGGGAAGTAAATAATCGAACGCGCGGTGCTGAGCTTAACTCACACCGCGTTTCTTTTTGTACGGCAAGCCATCCATGAGCTTTAGCCGTCGCATTCAATAAGGAAGAAGTATGATCCACATTATTACAGGCAGCACGTTAGGTGGCGCAGAATACGTAGGGGATCACCTGAGTGATCTACTCAACGAGAATGGATTTGAAACAACGATCCACAACCAGCCTTCCCTCAGTGATATCGAAAATCAAGGTACGTGGTTGGTGATCACCTCTACACATGGAGCTGGTGAGTATCCTGATAATATCCAACCTTTTATCGCAGCATTACAAAATACACCGCCAAAAATGACTGATGTAAAATTTGCGGTGATTGCGATTGGTGACTCTAGCTACGATACGTTCTGTGCCGCTGGTCAACACGCTTATGATTTATTAGAGGATATTGGTGCAACCCCTCTCGCAGATTGCTTTAAAATCGATGTACTGAGCCATGATGTGCCAGAAGACGCCGCAGAGATGTGGTTAAAAGAGAATATCGAACGTTTTTAAACTCACGACTTTCCCTTCAACAGAGTCGAAATTCGGCTCTGTTTTCTCCCATGTGAATAACTCCCACCAAATTATTTTGTTTAACCGTTCAAAAACCAACCAGACAGACTGTGGATAACTACAATAAGATCCAGTGATTTTCCTTTAGTTATCCCAATAACAACTTTGATCAATTTTACCCCCTGTGTATAACCACCACTTTTGATCCCAGGTAATCCTCGATCTGATCCAATCATGATCACAAGATATGATCCAAAGAAGACCCATGATCTTGTTGATCATTTTTAGGTTATCCACAGAAACGCTCGATCCTAATAGTAGATCTAATAAAAGATCATATATATAGATCTTATATATATTTATCTTGAAGCTTAAAACGGATAAAACGAGAAAACGTTTTTCTCTCTGGCATAAAGCAGGTAAAATACGGCTCCTTTATCTGTCCATTAAATCCCTTTGAATACCTGAGGTCAGTTCATGCTTTATCACGAAAACTTTGACGTCATTGTTGTCGGTGGCGGACACGCAGGAACGGAAGCCGCGCTCGCATCTGCACGCACAGGACAAAAAACGCTTCTCCTTACCCATAACATCGATACATTAGGCCAGATGTCTTGTAATCCGGCGATCGGTGGTATTGGTAAAGGTCACTTAGTAAAAGAAGTAGATGCTATGGGCGGTTTGATGGCTGAAGCCATCGACCATGCAGGTATTCAGTTTCGTACACTAAATGCCTCCAAAGGTCCTGCAGTACGAGCAACTCGAGCTCAAGCCGATCGCGCTCTGTACAAAGCGTACGTTCGTAATGCATTAGAAAATGCGCCTAACTTAACGTTGTTCCAGCAGTCAGTTGATGATCTGATTGTTGAACAAGATCGCGCAGTTGGTGTGGTAACTCAAATGGGACTTCGCTTCCATGCGAAAGCCGTTGTGCTAACCGTGGGTACCTTCCTTGGTGGTAAGATCCACATAGGTATGGAAAGCTCGTCTGGTGGTCGTGCCGGGGATCCACCATCGATCGCATTAGCGGATCGACTGCGTGAACTGCCGTTCCGTGTGGATCGTTTAAAAACAGGTACTCCACCGCGCATTGATGCTCGTACAGTTGATTTTTCAGTGCTAGAAGCTCAGCACGGTGATAACCCAACGCCTGTATTCTCGTTCATGGGCAAACGTGAACAGCATCCGCGTCAGATTCCATGTTTCATTACCCACACCAATGAACAAACTCACGATGTGATCCGTAGTAACTTGGATCGCAGTCCAATGTACGCAGGTGTGATTGAAGGTATTGGTCCTCGTTACTGTCCGTCTATTGAAGACAAAGTGATGCGTTTCGCTGACAAAAACAGCCACCAAATCTTCATTGAGCCAGAAGGCCTAACCACGCACGAGTTATACCCTAATGGTATCTCGACCAGCTTGCCATTTGATGTGCAAGTACAAATCGTGCGCTCAATGAAAGGGTTTGAAAATGCACACATCGTTCGCCCAGGTTATGCGATTGAATATGATTTCTTCGATCCACGTGATTTGAAGCAAACGTACGAGACGAAGTTCATCCATGGTTTGTTCTTTGCTGGCCAGATTAATGGTACGACTGGCTACGAAGAAGCCGCAGCGCAAGGCTTGATGGCCGGTCTAAACGCAAGCTTGTTTAGCCAAGACAAAGAAGGCTGGAGCCCACGTCGTGACCAAGCTTACATGGGCGTGTTGATTGATGACTTATCGACCATGGGTACCAAAGAGCCGTACCGCATGTTCACTTCTCGTGCGGAATACCGCCTGCTACTTCGTGAAGATAATGCCGATTTGCGTTTAACGGAAAAAGCGCGCGAGCTAGGCTTGATTGATGATGTTCGTTGGGCTCGCTTTAACGAGAAAATCAACAATATGGAAACGGAGCGTCAGCGTTTGAAAGCAACGTGGATGAATCCGAAGTCAGAGGGTGTTGATGAGCTGAACAAGCTGCTGAAAACCCCAATGGCCCGTGAAGCGAGTGGTGAGGATCTTCTGCGTCGTCCAGAGATCACTTATTCGCAACTGACGCAACTTGAAGCGTTTGCTCCTGCACTTGAAGATCAGCAAGCGGCTGAGCAAGTTGAAATTCAAGTGAAATACGATGGTTACATCAAGCGTCAGCAGGAAGAGATCGAAAAATCACTGCGTCACGAAAATACCAAGTTACCTGCTGATTTGGATTACCGCGATGTAAAAGGTTTATCAAATGAAGTCGTTGCTAAACTGAGCGAGGCCAAACCAGAGAGCATCGGTATTGCATCACGCATTTCTGGTATTACGCCTGCTGCAATTTCTATTCTACTTGTTCACTTGAAAAAGCATGGTTTGCTGAAGAAAGGTGAGGAAGAATAATGAGCGCATTGCGAACAAAGCTGGATTCACTGATCGCGAAAACCGATTTGGAAGTGTCAGAACAGCAACGAGAGCAGTTAGTTGGTTATGTCGAACTGCTCGACAAATGGAACAAAGCGTACAATTTAACATCGGTACGTGATCCGCTTGATATGTTAGTGAAACATATTCTTGATAGTATCGTTGTAAGCGCACACCTGTCCGGTGAGCGCTTCATTGATGTTGGTACTGGTCCGGGGTTACCGGGCATCCCTTTGGCAATCATGAACCCTGAGAAAACCTTCTTTTTGCTCGACAGTCTTGGCAAACGCATCCGTTTTATCAAGCAAGTCGTGCACACATTAGGGCTGAAAAACGTGACACCAATTCAAAGTCGCGTCGAAGAATTCCAACCTGAAGAAAAATTTGATGGCGTTTTGAGTCGAGCTTTTGCTTCAATGACAGACATGGTGGAATGGTGCCACCATTTGCCGAAACAAGAGCTCGGGGTGTTTCTAGCGCTGAAAGGACAGCACCCTAAAGATGAAATGGATCAGCTTCCTGAATGGTGCAGTGTGACAGAGATCATATCTTTGGCTGTTCCTGAGTTGGAAGGTGATCGTCATCTAGTAATCTTATCGCGCAAGGAAAATTAGCGAGGTAATCGTGGGTAAAATTGTAGCAATAGCCAACCAGAAAGGTGGGGTCGGCAAAACAACAACGTGCATTAACTTAGCGGCTTCGATGGCGGCAACAAAGCGCAAGGTTTTGGTGATCGATCTCGACCCGCAAGGCAATGCTACGATGGCCAGTGGCGTGGATAAGTATATGGTCGACGCCACCGCATACGATCTTTTGGTCGAAGATACACCGTTCGATCAAGTCGTTTGTACCCAAACAACAGGGAAGTATGATTTGATCGCGGCGAACGGAGACGTAACCGCGGCAGAAATCAAATTGATGGAAGTTTTCGCTCGTGAAGTGCGTCTAAAAAATGCATTGTCGTCAGTTCGCGATAACTATGATTTCATCTTTATTGATTGTCCTCCTTCTCTAAACCTTCTTACAATCAATGCGATGGCGGCAGCTGACTCTGTGTTGGTGCCGATGCAATGTGAATACTTTGCGTTAGAAGGTTTAACTGCTCTTATGGATACAATCAGCAAGTTAGCGGCTGTTGTGAATGAAAACCTCAAAATCGAAGGTTTATTGCGTACCATGTACGACCCACGCAACCGCTTATCGAATGAAGTATCCGATCAACTTAAAAAACACTTTGGGAATAAAGTTTACCGTACTGTCATTCCGCGTAATGTTCGTTTGGCTGAAGCACCAAGTCACGGTAAGCCTGCAATGTACTACGATAAGTACTCCGCAGGTGCCAAAGCGTATCTTGCTCTAGCGGGCGAAATGCTCCGCCGCGAAGAAATCCCAGTTTAACTCTAACCTAAGGAATTCAATCCCATGTCTAAGCGTGGTCTCGGAAAAGGACTGGATGCGTTATTGTCGACCAGTTCGTTTGCTCGTGAAAAACAGCATATTGCATCGCATAGCCAAGAATTATCGGCAGACGGTGAGTTAACCGATTTAGCGATTGGTCAATTGCAGCCGGGCGTATACCAACCGCGTAAAGATATGGCGCCTGAAGCGCTAGAAGAACTAGCGGCTTCGATTCAATCACAAGGCATTATTCAACCAATCGTGGTTCGCCAGGTCGAAAATGGTCAGTTTGAGATCATCGCAGGTGAGCGCCGCTGGCGTGCTGCAAGGCAGGCGGGTTTAAAACGCGTGCCGTGTTTGGTGAAAAAAGTTGAAGATCGTGCCGCCATCGCCATGGCGTTGATTGAAAACATTCAACGTGAAGACTTGAATGTGATTGAGGAAGCCCAAGCGCTTGAACGTCTACAAGATGAATTCACGCTGACACATCAGCAAGTGGCCGATGTGATTGGTAAATCAAGAACGACGGTCAGTAACCTATTACGTCTGAATCAGTTGGAAGTTGATGTAAAAGGTCTGGTTGCAGATAAAAAATTGGAAATGGGTCATGCTCGAGCTCTGTTAGCGTTAGAAGGCGAACAGCAAGTCGAAGTAGCTCAACAAGTGGCTAAGAAGCAAATGACTGTTCGCCAAACCGAACAGTTAGTAAAAAAGTGCTTAGCCCCACAAAATGAGCAAAAAGGGCAACAAGAGGATACCGAAGCCGAGCAAATGTCGCATAAATTGAGTCAGCTGCTTGATGCAAAAGTTTCTCTTACCCGTTCTGCAAACGGAAAAGCGAAATTGACGATAAGTCTTGATGAGCCTCACAAATTGGACCAACTAATTGCCAAGCTTGAGGCCTAGATGAGATAATTGATTTAGGTCAATTAATCGAATTAATCGAATTTTGTGCGAAAGTTGTCGTTTTGTAAACAAAACTGTAAGTTTTTGATGCAATCGAATTGCTTTACGTTGAACTGAACGTATAATTTTCGCCAATTTCCCAGCACAGAGAGTTAAGTGCGAAGTGGATATTACTAGAGGTACGAATACATGGTAGCTGCGTTAGCTAGACCAGGACGAGAGCTCGCAAGGCAATTGTTAATGATCCAGTCTGGCGCGGTTATTTTTGTGGCAGCAGGAATGGCGGTAGCCATAAATCCTGACTGGGGATTTTCAGCGCTGATTGGCGGAGGCATTTTTGTTGTTGCCAATGCAGTATTCGCGCTGTGTGCTTTCATGTTTAGTGGAGCTCGCGCTGCCAAGCGCATCGCTGCTTCCTTCTATACGGGTGAAGTACTGAAAATTCTCATCACGGTTGCACTGTTCTATGTTGCCTACATGTATATGCAGGTGGAACTTGTTCCCCTCAAACTAACCTATTTGCTGGTACTAGGTATTAATATCTGTGCACCAGTGCTATTCATTAACAACAAAAAATAGGATGAGTTATGGCTGCGCCAGGTGAAGCGCTAACATCGTCCGGTTACATTGCCCACCACCTTTCTAACCTATCGCTATACAAGTTGGGTTTAGTAGGGTCGGAGACAAGTTTCTGGAACGTACATATCGATAGCCTGTTTTTTTCTTGGTTTACTGGTTTAATCTTCCTCGGAATTTTTTACAAAGTAGCAAAGAGAACAACAGCGGGTGTACCGGGTAAGCTTCAGTGTGCTGTAGAAATGATCGTTGAATTTGTCGCCGATAACGTCAAAGACACGTTCCATGGACGCAACCCACTGATCGCGCCTTTAGCACTGACTATCTTTTGTTGGGTATTTTTGATGAACGTGATGGACTTAGTTCCTATCGACTTCTTACCATACCCAGCAGAGCATTGGCTAGGTATTCCTTACCTTAAGGTTGTACCGTCTGCTGATGTGAATATCACCATGGCTATGGCTCTAGGCGTTTTTGCATTGATGATTTACTACAGCATCAAAGTAAAAGGTCTAGGTGGATTCGCAAAAGAACTTGCACTACATCCATTCAATCACCCACTGATGATTCCGTTTAACCTACTAATTGAAGTGGTATCGCTATTAGCGAAACCTCTATCACTTGGTATGCGTCTATTCGGTAACATGTTCGCGGGTGAGGTTGTATTCATTCTTTGTGCGGCAATGCTACCATGGTACTTACAATGGATGGGTTCACTACCGTGGGCAATCTTCCATATCTTGGTTATTACGATTCAAGCCTTCGTATTCATGATGTTGACAATTGTTTACCTGTCAATGGCACACGAAGATCCTGATCATTAATTTTTTTAAAGCTTTTTATTTGGGCACTAAGCCAACAACTATAAATTGGAGATAGTAATGGAAACTTTACTGAGCTTTTCTGCAATCGCCGTAGGTATTATCGTCGGTCTTGCTTCTCTTGGTACAGCGATTGGTTTCGCACTGCTAGGTGGTAAATTCCTAGAAGGTGCTGCACGTCAACCAGAAATGGCTCCTATGCTACAAGTTAAGATGTTCATCATCGCGGGTCTACTTGATGCGGTTCCAATGATCGGTATCGTAATCGCGCTACTATTCACTTTCGCAAACCCATTCGTTGGTCAACTAGGTTAATCACCTTTAACTCGGGACGGGCGATTATCGCTTGTCACTGATTAACACTAAGTCCAAATAGAGGGGTAGCTGTTGTGAACATAAACGCAACTCTGCTAGGTCAAGCAATCTCGTTCGCACTATTTGTGTGGTTCTGCATGAAGTATGTATGGCCACCATTGATGCAAGCGATCGAAGAGCGTCAGAAGAAAATTGCTGATGGTCTTCAAGCAGCAGAACGTGCTGCGAAAGACTTGGATCTAGCACAAGCCAACGCTTCTGATCAATTGAAAGAAGCGAAGCGCACAGCAACTGAGATCATCGAACAAGCGAACAAGCGTAAGTCTCAAATTCTTGATGAAGCTCGCGAGGAAGCTCAGGCAGAACGCCAGAAAATCCTAGCGCAAGCAGAAGCAGAACTTGAAGCTGAACGCAATCGTGCACGCGATGAGCTGCGCAAACAAGTTGCTACTCTGGCTGTAGCTGGTGCTGAGAAAATCCTTGAGCGTTCTATCGATAAAGATGCGCAAAAAGATATTCTCGACAACATTACTGCAAAACTTTAAGTCTGGGGGCGCATATGTCTGATTTGACTACTATCGCACGCCCCTATGCTAAAGCAGCCTTCGACTTTGCTTTAGAGAAAGACCAGTTGGACCAATGGGGCCAAATGTTATCTTTTGCTGCTGAAGTGGCCAAAAACGAACAAATGAACGAACTACTAACGGGTTCGGTTTCTGCTGACAAAATGGCAGAAATTTTTGTTGCAGTTTGCGGCGAACAAGTTGATGCGCACGGTCAAAACCTTTTGAAGGTAATGGCTGAGAATGGTCGTTTAGCGGCCCTTCCTGATGTTTGCACGGAGTTTTTTACTCTGAAAAAAGAACATGAGAAAGAAATTGATGTTGAAGTAATTTCAGCAACAGAGCTTTCTGATGAACAACTTGCAAACATTGGCAGCAAACTTGAAAAGCGTCTTGAACGCAAAGTGAAGCTGAATTGCAGTGTAGATGAGACCCTACTTGGTGGGGTTATTATTCGAGCCGGAGACCTAGTCATCGATGACTCAGCGCGTGGTCGTTTGAACCGCCTGAGCGATGCATTGCAGTCTTAATGGGGATTGGAGCATGCAACTTAATTCCACGGAAATTAGCGATCTGATCAAACAACGTATCGAATCTTTCGAAGTTGTTAGTGAAGCTCGCAACGAGGGTACTATCGTATCGGTAAGCGATGGTATCATCCGCATCCACGGCCTAGCGGACGTGATGCAAGGTGAAATGATTGAATTACCGGGTGGCCGTTATGCACTGGCACTTAACCTTGAGCGTGACTCGGTTGGTGCGGTTGTAATGGGCCCATATGCTGACCTTAAGGAAGGCATGAAAGTTACAGGTACTGGCCGCATTCTTGAAGTGCCAGTTGGTCCAGAACTACTAGGCCGCGTAGTAAACACGCTGGGTGAGCCTATCGATGGTAAAGGTCCAATCGAAGCGAAAATGACTTCGCCTGTAGAAGTGATCGCACCAGGTGTAATCGACCGTAAATCGGTAGACCAACCTGTGCAAACTGGTTATAAGTCAGTTGACTCAATGATCCCAATCGGTCGTGGTCAGCGTGAGCTTATCATCGGTGACCGTCAGATTGGTAAAACAGCACTGGCGATCGACGCGATCATCAACCAGAAAGACTCTGGTATTTTCTCTATCTACGTAGCAATCGGTCAGAAAGCATCGACTATCGCTAACGTTGTTCGCAAACTAGAAGAGCACGGCGCACTACAAAATACTATCGTTGTAGTTGCATCAGCTTCTGAATCTGCAGCGCTTCAATACCTAGCGCCTTACGCAGGTTGTGCGATGGGTGAATACTTCCGCGATCGCGGTGAAGACGCACTGATTGTTTACGATGATCTATCTAAGCAAGCGGTAGCTTACCGTCAGATCTCTCTACTACTTAAACGTCCACCAGGCCGTGAGGCATTCCCAGGTGACGTATTCTACTTACACTCGCGTCTACTAGAGCGTGCAGCTCGTGTAAACGAAGAGTACGTAGAGCGTTTCACTAACGGTGAAGTGAAAGGTAAGACTGGTTCTTTGACTGCTCTTCCTATCATCGAAACTCAAGCAGGTGACGTTTCAGCATTCGTACCGACTAACGTAATCTCGATTACCGATGGTCAGATCTTCCTACAAACTGAGCTATTCAACGCTGGTGTTCGTCCTGCTGTTGACCCTGGTATCTCAGTATCTCGTGTAGGTGGTTCAGCTCAGACGAAAATCATCAAGAAACTATCAGGTGGTATCCGTACAGCACTAGCTGCATACCGTGAACTAGCGGCATTTGCTCAGTTCTCTTCTGACCTTGATGACGCAACGAAGAAACAGCTAGACCATGGTCAAAAAGTTACAGAACTAATGAAGCAGAAGCAGTACGCTCCAATGTCTGTATTTGACCAAGCTCTAACTATCTTCGCGGCAGAGCGCGGTTACCTTGATGATGTAGAACTTAACAAAGTTCTAGATTTCGAGGCGGCTCTACTATCGTACGCTCGCGGTCAATACGCTGAACTAGCAGCTGAGATCGACAAGTCTGGCGCTTACAACGATGAAATCGAAGCTCAGTTGAAGAAACTGACTGACGACTTCAAAGCAACCCAAACTTGGTAATTAGGTCGGTGGCAGTTTCTGCCACCAACTAACGGAGAGTAACGATGGCCGGCGCAAAAGAGATACGTAATAAAATCGGTAGTGTTAAAAGCACTCAGAAAATTACGAAAGCGATGGAAATGGTAGCAGCTTCAAAAATGCGTCGTTCTCAAGATGCAATGGAAGCTTCTCGTCCATACGCTGAAACAATGCGTAAAGTGATCGGTCATGTGGCTAACGCAAACCTAGAGTACCGTCATCCGTACCTAGAAGAGCGTGAAGCTAAACGTGTTGGTTACATCATCGTTTCGACAGACCGTGGTCTGTGTGGTGGTTTGAACATTAACGTGTTCAAAAAAGCCGTTACAGACATGCAAGCATGGAGAGAGAAAGGTGCTGAGATTGAGCTAGCCGTTGTTGGCTCAAAAGCAACAGCTTTCTTTAAACATGGTGGCGCAAAAGTTGCGGCACAGGTTTCTGGTCTTGGAGATAATCCAAGCCTACAAGACCTAATCGGCTCTGTTGGCGTAATGCTGAAGAAATACGATGAAGGTGAACTGGACCGTCTATATGTAGTATTCAACAAGTTTGTTAATACTATGGTTCAGCAACCAACGATCGATCAATTGCTACCTTTGCCTAAATCGGACAGCGAAGAGATGCAGCGTGAGCATTCATGGGACTACATCTATGAGCCTGAACCAAAACCTCTACTGGATACGCTATTAGTGCGTTACGTAGAGTCTCAGGTATACCAAGGTGTGGTTGAGAACCTTGCTTGTGAGCAAGCGGCTCGAATGATTGCGATGAAGGCTGCAACGGATAACGCAACCAGTTTGATTGACGATTTGGAACTTGTGTACAACAAAGCCCGTCAGGCTGCGATTACACAAGAACTATCAGAAATCGTTGGTGGTGCAGCTGCGGTTTAAGCTTAGGTAAAACGAAATAGTTTAGAGGATTAACGATGGCTACAGGTAAGATCGTACAGATCATCGGTGCGGTAGTCGACGTAGAGTTCCCACAGAGCAATGTACCTAGTGTATATGACGCTCTAAACGTAACGGACTCAAAAGAGCGTCTAGTTCTTGAAGTTCAACAACAGCTAGGCGGTGGCGTAGTTCGTTGTATCGTAATGGGTAGCTCTGATGGTTTACGTCGTGGAGTAGAAGTGGTTAACACTGGCGCTCCAATTTCAGTACCAGTAGGTACTAAAACTCTAGGTCGTATCATGAACGTCCTAGGTGACGCGATTGACGAGCGTGGTGAAGTGGGTGCGGAAGAGGTTTACTCTATCCACCGTAGTGCACCAAGCTACGAAGAGCAATCAAACGAAATTGCACTTCTAGAAACGGGCGTTAAAGTAATCGACCTAATTTGTCCATTCGCTAAGGGTGGTAAAATCGGTCTATTCGGTGGTGCTGGTGTAGGTAAGACCGTTAACATGATGGAACTTATCAACAACATCGCACTACAGCACTCAGGTCTATCAGTATTTGCTGGTGTTGGTGAGCGTACTCGTGAAGGTAACGATTTCTACTACGAGATGCAGGAAGCGGGCGTTGTAAACGTTGAGAAGCCTGAAGAATCAAAAGTAGCGATGGTTTACGGTCAGATGAACGAGCCACCAGGTAACCGTCTACGTGTTGCACTGACTGGTCTAACAATGGCAGAGCGTTTCCGTGACGAAGGTCGTGACGTACTACTGTTCATTGATAACATCTACCGTTACACACTTGCAGGTACAGAGGTATCAGCACTACTAGGTCGTATGCCTTCTGCGGTAGGTTACCAGCCAACTCTTGCAGAAGAGATGGGTGTACTTCAGGAGCGTATCACGTCAACGAAATCAGGTTCTATCACGTCTGTACAGGCGGTATACGTACCAGCGGATGACTTGACTGACCCGTCTCCAGCAACAACGTTCGCGCACTTGGATGCAACGGTTGTACTTAACCGTAACATCGCTGCAATGGGTCTATACCCTGCGATCGACCCGCTAGATTCAACATCTCGTATGCTTGATCCACTAGTCGTTGGTCAAGATCACTACGAAGTTGCTCGTGGTGTTCAGCAGACTCTTCAGCGCTACAAAGAGCTGAAAGATATCATTGCTATCCTAGGTATGGACGAGCTATCTGAAGAAGATAAGCAAGTTGTATCTCGTGCACGTAAGATTGAGCGTTTCCTAACTCAGCCTTACCACGTAGCAGAAGTATTTACAGGTGACCCTGGTATTTACGTACCTCTAAAAGAGACTCTACGTGGCTTTAAAGGTCTACTAGCTGGTGAATACGACGACATTCCTGAGCAGGCATTTATGTACTGCGGTAGCATCGACGATGCTATTGAGAATGCGAAGAAGCTATAAGGCTAACTAGGAGGCGATATGGCAGCAATAACCTTTCACCTAGACGTAGTAAGCGCTGAGAAGAAAATCTTCTCTGGTCGTGTTGAAACGTTTCAGGTGACCGGTAGCGAAGGTGAACTTGGTATTTTCCATGGTCACACACCGCTGCTGACCGCTATCAAGCCTGGTATGGTGCGTATTGTGAAACAGCACGGCCACGAAGAAATTATTTATGTTTCTGGTGGTATGGTAGAGATTCAGCCTGGTACAGCGACTGTACTAGCTGATACAGCTATCCGTGGTGAAGAGCTAGACGCAGCGAAGGCAGAAGAAGCCAAACGCCGCGCTGAGGAGCAAATCCAGAATCAGCATGGTGACATGGACTTCGCACAAGCGGCCAGTGAACTGGCTAAAGCCATTGCTCAGCTACGAGTTATCGAGCTGACAAAAAAGCGTCGCTAAGCTCAATTAGCAACGTTGCATGAAAAAAGGCGGCCAATTGGTCGCCTTTTTGATTAATTTTAGTTGGAAATTTACCTTACTCCATTAACTATTTTAAAAGAGCTGTTTAAAATAACGGCCAATTAACATAAAACGTCAATAGGTTATCAATGAAATTCAGTGCTGTGATTCTTGCAGCGGGTAAAGGTACCCGTATGCATTCGAACATGCCTAAAGTGCTACACACTTTGGCAGGCAAGCCAATGGCAAAACATGTTATCGATACATGTACAGGTCTTGGCGCACAAAACATCCACTTGGTCTTTGGTCACGGTGGTGATCAAATGCAAACCACTCTTGCAGAAGAGCCTGTAAATTGGGTGCTTCAAGCGGAGCAGTTAGGGACAGGTCATGCGGTTGATCAAGCGTCTCCGAAGTTTGAAGACGATGAAAAAGTACTGGTGCTTTACGGTGATGTTCCACTGATTTCAGCTGAAACGATTGAAAACCTATTAGATGCACAGCCAACTGGCGGTATTGCACTACTAACAGTGATTCTAGATAACCCGACAGGCTATGGTCGTATTATCCGTAAGAATGGTCCTGTTGTGGCGATCGTTGAGCAAAAAGATGCAACAGAAGAACAAAAACAAATTAAAGAGATCAACACTGGCGTGATGGTTGCGACTGGTGGGGATCTTAAGCGTTGGTTGTCTGGCTTAAACAACAACAACGCACAAGGCGAATACTACCTAACTGACGTTATTGCAGCTGCACACGATGAAGGTCGTGCCGTTGAGGCAGTACACCCAGTCAATGCCATTGAGGTGGAAGGGGTCAACGACCGCGCACAGCTTGCTCGTCTAGAGCGTGCTTTCCAGTCAATGCAAGCTCAGAAGCTACTAGAGCAAGGTGTCATGCTACGCGATCCAGCACGCTTTGATTTGCGTGGTGAGTTACAGTGCGGTATGGACTGTGAAATCGACGTGAATGTTATCGTCGAAGGTAAAGTTTCACTGGGTGATAACGTGGTTATCGGTGCGGGTTGTGTACTGAAAGATTGTGAAATCGACGACAACACCATCGTTCGCCCTTACAGTGTGATTGAAGGTGCAACGGTTGGTGAAGAATGTACGGTTGGTCCATTTACTCGCCTTCGTCCTGGTGCTGAAATGCGTAACGATTCCCATGTGGGTAACTTCGTTGAAGTGAAAAATGCGCGCATCGGAGAAGGTTCAAAAGCGAACCACCTAACTTACTTAGGTGATGCAGAGATCGGTCAACGTACTAACATCGGCGCAGGTACTATCACTTGTAACTACGATGGTGCGAACAAGTTTAAAACCATCATCGGTAATGATGTTTTTGTTGGTTCTGATAGCCAGCTGGTGGCGCCTGTCACTATCGCTGATGGCGCAACCATCGGTGCAGGCACGACACTAACAAAAGATGTTGAAGAAGGTGAGTTAGTAATTACTCGCGTCAAAGAGCGCAAAATTACTGGCTGGCAGCGTCCTGTAAAACAGAAATAAACATTACCTGCACTCACTCTATCGCTATACTGTCAAAGCCGCTCAACAAGAGCGGCTTTGTTGTTTCTAGCTCAGGCTTCATCGTTAGTAGCTAGGAATAGCAATACGTTTTTCGAGCCAACGAACGGCTTGAGATACAAATAGGATGAGCAACAAGTACTCCAAAACGAGGAAGGTATAAATTTCTAGGGGTAAGTACTCATTCACCACCAGCTCATTAGCACGGCGAGTGAGATCGCTTAAACCAATCACGCTGACTAAAGAACTCATCTTGAGGATGTAGACAAATTGATTGCCCAGTGGTGGGAGAATTTGCCGAAACGCTTGGGGAAGAATTACCAAGCGCATCTTTTGCCAATAGCTTAAGCCCAAAGATTCAGCCGCTTCATGCTGGCCACGGCTGATAGCTTGTATTCCACCGCGAAATACTTCCGCCATAAACGCGCTCTCAGCGATAGTCAGTGCAATAACACCCGCCCAAAAGTGATTGAGTGAGACATCCAATAGCGTAGGCATGCCGTAATACACCCAAAGTAGTAAGACTAAAACTGGCACTGAACGGATCACCTCGACATAAATACGGTTTATCCACTTCAGAGAGGCTGAGTCCGACAGAGCGGGTAACGCAACGATCAGACCCAAGCTCATCGCAAACAACATACTGAGGAGTGATACCTGAATGGTGTCATTAAACCCAGCGATTAAAAACTTTAGATTGGTGAGTCCTTGATCCGTCGAAGGGTCAAGTACATACCAGCCCCATTGATAATCTGAACAACCAGTGAGTAATAGCAGTGAAAACAGCCATAGAGTTCGAAACGTCACATTTACTCCCTGAATTAACTAAAAAACTTCCTTTGTTGCTGCTATGTTATCAGTAGAGCTCTAATAAAGGTTAATTATTAAACCGTATAAGGTCATTATTTTTAAGGGAATAAAAATGAGAAAGATTTTACTAGTGCTAGGAATGTGTTTGCTTGCTGCGACTCAAGTCGCTCACGCTGAAAGCCGTCTTCAATCCATTTTAGACAATGGCGTACTCCGAGTTGGAACGACGGGAGATTGGAATCCGATGACGATGAAAGACCCCGCGACAAACAGTTATCGTGGCTTCGATATCGATGTAACAACAGAACTTGCTAAAGATCTCGGTGTAAAAGTGGAGTATGTGCCCACGGATTGGAAGACGCTAGTTAATGGCATTACCGCCAACAAATACGATATTACTGGCAGCGCATCTCTGAACATGTCTCGCGCGAAAGTAGCTGGATATAGCCAGCCATATTTCTACCTTGCCTTTGTACCTGTGGTGCAAAAGAAAGATCTCGCCAAATTCTCTGATTGGGCGGATTTTAATAAACCAGAAGTAAAAGTCGCGGCGACGTTAGGTACGGTACAAGAAAAAATGGTGAAAGAGTTCTTCCCGTCTGCTCAGCATATTGTTATTGAAGCGCCAGCGCGCGACTTCCAAGAACTACTAGCTCGCAGGGCCGATGTATCGGTGACGTCCAATGTGGAAGCAGCGACGTTGGTGGATAAGTTTAAACAATTGGCGATAGTGCCAGTGACCGCACCGCGTAAACCAACCCCAATTGCTATGTTGTTGCCGCAAGACGATCAAGTATGGATTAATTACATCAATCACTGGGTAGAGTTGAAAAAGACTCAAGGCTTTTTTAAGCAGACTGCCAAGAAATGGGGGTTGAAAAGCTTATAAACAGAAAGAGCCGCATTGCGCGGCTCTTTTTATTATCTGAACGATTAAAGTTCGTCTTCACTCACGACTCGGGCGTTGTCAGGAGTCGTAAAGTGCTTGGATAATTCGCGATTCGACAGAATGTATCCCATCCACAGCCCACCCATACAGATGATTATTGCGATGCCAGTAACCATCTGAGCTTGGCTTGCCATTGCGGCTACCAATGCACTTGAGAAGCTACTTACACAGATTTGCAGGCTGTTTTGCAGACCTGCTGCTGTTGCAGGGCTCTGTTGTGCGCTGGCCAATGCACGGTTTACCACGATTGGGTACAGCGCGCCGTTAGCAACGGCAATCAAACAGAATGGCGCAAGAATAGGCCAAATCGATGACAGATCCCACTGTGAAGCAATGAAAATCATTAATGCCGCGACACTAAATAGGCCAATCAGTTGGCGCAGAACCTTTTCATCACCAAATTTTCGAACGCCTACTTTACCTAAGTAGCCACCAGCCATAAACGCGATGGTTTGTGGGATAAAGCTCAAACCAATATCTTTTGCTTCGTAGCCCAGTTGCGCCATGATTTCTGGCATCCCAGTTAGGTAAGCAAAGAATGCAGCTGAAGCCGTCGCAAACATAAACACGTTGCCAAGGTATTTTTTAGAACTCAGCAGCGCTTTGATGTCGGCAGACATACTGGTTTGTTTGATTTCTGCTTTCTCGTCTTTTTGTGCCATGGTCGCAAAGACCAAAAAGACACCAACCAGTGTTAGCGTAATAAAGATACTGTGCCAGCCGAAGTTATCTGCCAACACAACCCCTAATTGAGGTGCTAGTGCTGGTGATAGCGCGACGAGTGGCATGATTGTCGCAAAAATTTGTTGGCTACTGCTTGAGTAGCGTTTAATGACCATAGCCTGCCAGATCACGGCTGGTGCACACACACCGATAGCTTGGATAAAGCGCAGTGTGAGTAGTTGCCATACTTGATCACAGAAAGCCAAACCGAATGACGCGATAGTAAATAGCACCAACCCGGCTGCGAGTGTATTACGATGGCCAAATTTATCGGATGCCAATCCCCACATTAGCTGGCCAATCGCCATACCAACGAGGAATACCGTTAAAGAGAGCGCAATTTGCTCAGGGCCTGTTGCAAAGTCGATTTCCATCGCTTTGAATGCTGGCAGATACATATCGGTAGCAACGAAGCCAAGCATCGATAATGCTGCCAGATAAATGAGCTGTAGTTTTGAGATTTTCATGATTCAACCAGTCAAATTATTTAATCATTTTTTAATCAACATCAGTTGGCGCCAACCCTGATTTATTTACCTTATTATTCTATTTTTCGATTTTGAGAAAATAAAACGCTAAAATTGTTGGTTATCAATCAAATTTTTTGAAAGGTTAAATCATGTTCTCTAAAGCGTCTTTGGAAATGCTGGATACGGTTGCCCGTTTAGGCAGTTTCACCGCTGCGGCTGAGGTATTGCATAAAGTCCCCTCAGCCATCAGCTATGGAGTAAGGCAGGTCGAGCAAGATTTAGATGTGGTGCTGTTTCGACGTTTACCAAGGAAAGTCGAGCTAACTCCAGCGGGTGAACTTTTTATGGCCGAGGCGCGCTCTTTGCTGCGTCAAATGGAAGAGGTGAAAGCACAAACGCGGCGAGCGGCTCAAGGATGGAAAAGCACGTTAAAGCTGACCTTAGATAACGTGGTGAAGTTAGAAAAACTCAAACCTTTGGTGGAAGATTTCTATCGCGAGTTTGAATTTGCTGAATTGCAGATCAATATGGAGGTCTTCAATGGTTCTTGGGAAGCCATAGCACAAGGTCGAGCCGACATTGTCGTTGGCGCGACATCTGCGGTTCCCGTTGGGGGAGATTTTGAAGTCAAAGATATGGGCGTATTAGATTGGGCATTTGTAATGTCACCCGCTCATCCTTGCGTTCGACAACAAGTGCTTACTGAAGCGTTTGTGAGTCAATTTCCGGCGATCTGTCTTGATGATACTTCGAACGTGCTGCCAAAACGCCATACTGGCCATTATCCGCAACAGCGCCGATTATTATTGCCCAATTGGTATAGTGCGATTGAATGTTTAAAAAATGGGGTGGGCGTGGGTTACATGCCACGTCATATTGCAACACCCTTAATCAATGATGGTGTGCTGGTGGAGAAGGTCATGCCGGATGATAAACCGCTCAGTCACTGCTGCTTAGTATGGCGCAAAGATGATAATCATAAATTGATCCAGTGGATGGTGGACTATCTTGGGTCGCCTAATCAGCTACATAAAGATTGGTTACAGTCATAAAAAACACCTCGCATTAGCGAGGTGTTTTCATTGATATGTTTAAAATGTGGCGTTTTATGACAAGAAAAACTTATACGATGGGTTGTCTGTCTCGTCTTTGCATTGATAGCCAAGTTCACGTAAATGTGCAGAAAACTGAGCTAAATCGCTTTCATCTAACTCGAAACCACATAAAACACGTCCGTAGTCAGCGCCGTGGTTACGGTAGTTGAACAAGCTGATATTCCAATGAGTACCGAGTGTGCTTAAGAACTTGAGTAGCGCTCCCGGATATTCTGGGAATTCAAAGCTGTAGAGGCGCTCTTTAAGCGGCTTAGACGGCTTACCACCAATCATGTAGCGCACGTGCAGCTTCGCCATTTCATCATCAGACAAATCAACCACTGGGTAGCCACCATCACGTAAGTCGTGAATGATATGTTCTAGCTCTTCCTGACCGCCTTGCAAACGCACACCGACAAAGATATTTGCCAATGCGTCATCGTTGTAGCGGTAGTTAAACTCCGTTACGGCGCGGCCGCCAATGAGGTTACAGAACTCAAAGAAGGCACCTTGACGCTCAGGAATGGTGACGGCAAGCAAACCTTCACGTTTCTCACCAAGCTCGCAACGCTCAGAAACATAACGTAAGCCATGGAAGTTAGTGTTGGCACCAGACAGCACAGTACCTAAATTCTTACCTTGCAGTTTGTTTTGCTCAGCAAACTTCTTCAAACCCGCCAGAGCAAGCGCGCCAGAAGGCTCTGCAATCGCACGGGTGTCTTCAAAGATGTCTTTTACTGCTGCGCAGATTTCATCGCTAGAGACGGCAATATGGCCATCAATGTACTTTTGGCATAGACGGAAAGTCTCTTCGCCAATGCGTTTTACAGCGACGCCATCGGCAAACATGCTGACTTGGTCTAGTACTACTGGCTCACCAGCATCCAAAGCAGCTTTGAGGCATGACGAATCTTCTGGCTCAACTGCAATCACTTTGATTTCTGGCATGAGCTGCTTCACAAGTACCGCAACACCCGCAGCCAAACCGCCACCACCGACAGGGACGAAAATGTAATCAAGGTGACCATTTTGCTGCAGCATTTCCATGCCGATGGTGCCTTGACCTGCAATCACCAGTGGGTGATCGAAAGGAGGGACAAATGTGTACCCATGCAGATCAGAAAGGCGTTCCGCTTCCGCTTTTGCCTCATCAAAGTTGCTGCCGTGCAGCACTACATTGCCACCGAAGCCACGTACCGCATCGACTTTGATGTCTGGTGTGGTTTTAGGCATCACGATGGTGGTTTTGATGCCTAGCTTAGTACCAGAGAGCGCCATGCCTTGAGCGTGGTTACCTGCCGATGCTGCAATGACACCAGCGGCTTTTTGTGCTTCAGATAAACTCGCCACCATGTTGTATGCACCGCGCAATTTGAACGAGTGTACGGGTTGGCGATCTTCACGCTTGATCTGCACGTTATTCCCGATACGTGCAGATAAACGAGGCATTTCTTGCAGTGGCGTCACTGTTGCTACTTCATAAACAGGTGCGCGAAGGATTTGGCGCAGATAATCTGCGCCAGTTTGGTTCACTTGTTTTTCGGGTTGAGCTTCCATCATTGCTAGCCCTCTAGCTTCGACTTGTCTCGTACTGCACCCTTGTCAGCACTGGTTGCCATACTCGCGTACGCTTTGAGTGCAAATGAAACTTCACGTTGGCGGTCAACTGGTTTCCAGCCTAGTTCGTCTTGTTTTGCACGGCGCTCAGCAAGTTCTTGTTCAGACACTTGGAGTGAAATTGAACGGTTTGGAATATCAATTGCGATCATATCGCCTTCTTTTACCAGGCCAATTGCACCGCCGTTTGCTGCTTCAGGAGAGGCGTGGCCGATAGAAAGACCTGATGTGCCGCCAGAGAAACGGCCGTCAGTCAGAAGTGCACACTCTTTGCCAAGGCCCATCGATTTTAGATAAGTGGTTGGGTAAAGCATTTCTTGCATGCCCGGACCACCTTTAGGGCCTTCGTAACGGATAACAACCACGTCGCCAGCTTTTACTTTGCCGCCTAAGATGCCTTCTACGGCGTCTTCTTGGCTTTCGAAAACTACGGCTGGGCCAGTGAATTTATGAATGCTCTCATCCACACCAGCAGTCTTAACGATACAACCATCTAATGCGATGTTGCCTGATAGAACGGCTAGGCCACCTTCTTGGCTAAAGGCATGATCGATAGTACGAATACAGCCTTCCGCACGGTCGTCATCAAGGCGATCCCAGCGGCAATCTTGTGAGAACGCTTGAGTAGTACGAATTCCCGCAGGACCTGCGCGGTAGAACTTAAGTACTTCTTCGTCTTCAGTTTGGATGATGTCGTATTTCGCCAGCTGCTCTTTCATCGAAAGGCCAAGCACGGTGCGCGCATCATTGTGTAGAAGACCTGCACGATCTAACTCACCAAGAATTGCCATGACGCCACCAGCGCGGTGTACGTCTTCCATGTGATATTTCTGGGTAGATGGTGCCACTTTACATAGGTGTGGTACTTGGCGTGATAGGCGATCGATATCTTCCATATCGAAATCCACTTCACCTTCTTGCGCTGCAGCCAACAGGTGCAAAATGGTGTTGGTTGAGCCACCCATTGCAATATCCAGTGCCATCGCATTTTCGAACGCATCAAACGTAGCGATGTTGCGTGGCAGTGCTGATTCGTCATCTTGCTCGTAGTAACGACGAGTCAGTTCAACGATACGACGACCTGCATTAAGGAACAGTTGTTCACGGTCAGCGTGCGTTGCCAGCATAGAACCGTTACCTGGTTGAGAAAGACCCAGTGCTTCCGTTAGACAGTTCATTGAGTTTGCAGTGAACATGCCTGAACACGATCCACACGTTGGACATGCGCTGCGTTCGATCTGCTCGCTTTGCTCATCAGACACTTTTGGATCCGCGCCTTGGATCATCGCATCTACAAGGTCTAGTTTGATGATCTGATCAGAAAGCTTGGTTTTACCCGCTTCCATTGGACCACCAGAAACAAAGATAACCGGGATGTTGAGACGCATAGATGCCATCAACATTCCCGGAGTGATTTTGTCACAGTTAGAGATACATACCATGGCATCGGCACAGTGCGCGTTGACCATGTACTCCACAGAGTCTGCGATCAGTTCGCGTGAAGGCAGTGAGTACAGCATGCCGCCGTGACCCATTGCGATACCATCATCAACCGCGATGGTGTTGAATTCTTTTGCGATGCCGCCGGCTTTTTCGATTTCACGCGCTACAAGCTGGCCCATGTCTTTCAGGTGTACGTGACCCGGAACAAATTGAGTAAACGAGTTTACAACGGCGATGATTGGTTTACCGAAGTCTTCTTCTTTCACACCCGTTGCACGCCACAGTGCTCGTGCACCCGCCATGTTACGACCATGTGTGGTGGTAGCTGATCTATATTTTGGCATTTCCTAATCCTTCTTACTTCTGTTCTGGGTACACATAGTCTAACCAGCCCCACTTATCTTCCGTGGTGCCGTCAAATAGGCCAAAGTAGGCTGCTTGTAGTTCTTTAGTGATTGGGCCGCGTTTACCTGTACCTACTTCAATTTTGTCGATGGTTGCCACTGGTACAATCTCAGCCGCAGTACCTGTCATGAAGACTTCATCGGCAAGGTAAAGGGCTTCACGAGCAATGTTCGCCTCACGTACTTTGTAGCCTTTATCGCGTGCAATTGTCATGATCGAGTCACGAGTGATGCCCGGTAGAATCGCGCTAGTTGCTGGTGGTGTAGTGATTACGCCATCTTTGATAACGAAGATGTTTTCACCAGCCCCTTCCGATAGGTAACCATCTACGCTTAGCGCAATACCTTCGTCGTAACCGTGACGACGCGCTTCACCACCAACCAGTAGTGAAGATAGGTAGTTACCGCCTGCTTTAGCCGCAGTTGGGATGGTGTTTGGCGCAGCGCGATTCCAGCTTGAAATCATCGCATCGACACCTTTTTCTAGCGCTTCTTCGCCTAAGTAAGAGCCCCAAGGAAATGCTGCAATGATTAGATCCATCTCAGTGCCAACTGGTGGACATACGCCTAAGCCAACATTCCCGACAAAACCCAATGGACGAATGTAAGCGCTGTCGAGTTTGTTTTGGCGCAGTGTTTCGCGGGTCGCTTCCATGATTTCTTCTACAGAGAAAGGGATCGGAAAGCGGTAAATCTTGGCAGAATCTTTTAGACGTTGTGCATGCTCACGGTGACGGAAGACAATTGGGCCTTTTGGTGTGTTGTAACAGCGCACGCCTTCAAACACGGATGTACCATAGTGCATTGCGTGAGTCAGAACGTGAACGTTCGCCTCTGCCCATGGAACCATCTCACCATTAAACCAAATGAAATCTGCAGTTTTCGTTGCCATTTGTTGCCTTCCTTATGCACTTACGTGTTGTTGTAAGTTGTGATTTGGCAGTTCATCGTTGCGGATTTTTAGCACCTCAACCTTACGAACGTCCCACAACTTCTCTATTTGATTGATCAAAAACGAGATTGGTCGATCGCTGTCGACGATGATCTCGACGCTGGCTACTTTGCTTTCGTGGTTTTGCGTAGCAGCGACTTGTTTGATCACGAAACCTCGGTGACGAATCACACGTAGAACGCGCTCCAACAGTACCGGTTTGTCATCGGCTTTGATGTCGAGTAAATATCTGTCCATGCGATTGTCTCCTATGTATTTTCCAACATATCACTGTTTGATGCGCCAGGTGGCACCAATGGCCACACGTTTTCTTCTTCATCAATCAAAACGTGAAGCATGTAAGAAGTTTCACTCGCTAGCATCTCTTTGAGAGCAGGTTCGACTTCTTCTTTCTTGGTGATGGTTTTGCCCGGGATATCGAATGCTTTTGCTAACATCACGAAATCTGGGTTGTCATCAAGAATGGTTTCACTGTGGCGACCGTCAAAGAACAATGACTGCCATTGGCGAACCATGCCAAGACGTTGGTTATTAAGAAGGACAATCTTCACTGGAATCTGCCGACGCTTCAGCGTGCCCAATTCCTGAACGTTCATCATAAATGAACCGTCACCTGTAATAAGGATAGACTGATCATCAGGACGTGCGACTGCAGCGCCCATCGCTGCTGGCAAGCCAAAGCCCATGGTGCCAAGGCCAGCAGAAGTGATAAAATTTTGTGGTTCGCGTGGCTGGATATGTTGCGCTGCCCACATCTGATGCTGACCGACGTCGGTCGAGACAATTGAGCTATCTGGCATCATGTCAGACAGTTGTTTAAGCAATAGCGGTGCGTAGATTAACTCGCCTGGGTGGTCGTAACGCCACTTAAAGCCGCTGCGCAGACTTTCACTGTGATGAACCCACGGTGAGATATCTTGAGTCAGCTCTAGCTGAGGAAGAATGGTGTTGATGTCGCCACGTAATGGTGCGTTGGCGTGGCGCAGTTTATGAATCTCCGCAGCATCAATGTCGATGTGAATCACTTTCGCATTTGGTGCAAACGTATCGAGCTTACCCGTCACACGGTCATCAAAACGCGCGCCAACCACGATCAATAGATCGGCTTCTTGAACCACTAGGTTGGCGGCTTTGGTGCCATGCATACCCAACATACCAAGATAGTGGGGATCATGGCGTTCAATGGTACCGAGGCCTTTTAATGTGCTAACTGCAGGCATTGGGTTTAAGCGAAGAAATTCGCGTACTGCATCGGTTGCTTTCGCAAGTTGCACGCCACCACCAACATACAACACTGGGCGAGTAGATGCTGCCAGCACATCTTGCGCACGTTTGATATCTTCAGCGCTGACATCTTCGATTGCTGGTGCTATGTATGGAGGAAGAAGGTCTGTAGGTGCTTGAGCGAGTTGAACGTCTTTGGCGATATCGACAATGACAGGACCCGGACGACCGGTTTTTGCGACCTCAAAGGCTTCGGCAAGTGTCGGAGCTAGATCTTCAATTTCGGTCACGAGATAGCTGTGCTTAGTACAGGCTAGGGACATTCCGATCACATCCATTTCTTGGAATGCATCGGTACCGATATGAGAGCTAGCAACCTGGCCTGTGATGGCAACTAGAGGTACGGAGTCAAGGAAAGCGTCGGCAAGGCCGGTAACAAGGTTAGTGGCTCCTGGGCCAGAAGTTGCCATGCACACAGCAACGTCTTGAGTGGAACGAGCCATCCCGATAGCTGCCATAGCGGCCCCTTGCTCGTGACGGCATAGGATGTGTTCCACCCCACCGTCATACAAAGCATCATAGATTGGCATGATGGCCCCGCCGGGGTAGCCAAAAACGGTTTCGATGCCTTGCTGTCTTAAAGCGGCTACGACAAGTTGTGCACCAGTCATCGTAAACCTCCTTTGCTACGTTGTGGCTCGTAGCGATTGCCATATTTATTGCACTTCATGTGCACTCCCATTCTTCCCGTTAAACTGTCCGAGGGTTAGACAGATGACAACTTGTAGTTGTAAAAAAACCCCCGGACTTTTCAGTGCGGGGGTTTTTTGTAATTTGTGGTTACCTTTCGCCCACAATACCCCGCGCGGTGCCAATAATGACCACGATAATCAGGGCTAGCAGTGCGTTGATATGAGCGAAAAGGTTCATCTGTCTGTCGTTCTTTTTTCGTTAAAAAATGTTGTGTAATGTTCTACGAAATTGTTTGCGTCATTAGTGGTATCACACAATTCCGCTGCATGACAAGCAAAAAGTCATTCTTTTTTCACATTAACTCTCAATTGGGACGCGGTATATAACATAACCAACTAGATAAAACATTTGTTTACAGAGTGTTCAAAAAATTGAGGAACGTATGGGGCTGGCAATCATTCATAGTCGAGCAAGCGTCGGGGTGCAAGCGCCATCGGTTAGTGTAGAAGTTCATATCAGCAACGGCATGCCAGGGTTTACCTTAGTAGGCTTGCCAGAGACAACGGTAAAAGAGTCCAAAGATCGCGTACGCAGTGCGATCATTAATTCTAACTTTCAATTTCCTGCTAAGCGGATCACCGTGAACTTGGCTCCGGCAGATCTACCCAAGGAGGGAGGGCGTTTTGATCTTCCTATTGCATTGGGAATTTTGGCCGCTTCGGAGCAAATCGCGACAGATAAGCTCAAAAACTACGAATTTGTTGGTGAGTTAGCGTTATCTGGTGGTCTGAGACCTGTAAAAGGTGTGCTGCCTGCTGCGCTGGAAACCAGTAAGATTCAACGTCATTTGGTCGTCCCACATGTGAATGGCGATCAGGCGGCGCTGGTGGGGAAGGAACAACATAAATCGGCCCAATCATTACTGGAAGTATGTGCCGAGCTTTGTGGTCAACATCGACTGAATCTTTTTCAAACGCCTAAGCGAAAAACGATCGAAAAACATGGTCGAGACTTACAAGATATTATTGGCCAACAACAAGGTAAGCGAGCACTGGAGATTGCTGCCGCTGGAAACCACAACTTACTTTTCCTTGGCCCGCCAGGTACTGGAAAAACGATGTTGGCTTCGCGTTTGTGTGACTTATTACCGGAAATGAGTGACGAAGAAGCAATGGAAACCGCTTCGGTGGCATCGTTGACTCAGAGTGAAATTAATGAGCATAACTGGAAGTCGCGTCCGTTTCGTTCTCCGCATCATTCAAGTTCAATGGCGGCATTAGTCGGCGGTGGTTCGGTACCCAGACCAGGGGAGATCTCTTTAGCCCACAACGGGTTATTGTTTCTCGATGAAATGCCCGAATTTGATCGTAAAGTTCTGGACTCGTTACGCGAACCGCTCGAATCTGGAGAGATCATTATCTCTCGAGCGCAAGGTAAAACACGCTTTCCGGCTCGTTTCCAATTAGTTGGAGCATTGAACCCAAGCCCGACAGGATATTACGAAGGCAATCAAGCGCGCACCAATCCACAAGCTATTTTGCGCTACCTTGGTCGATTATCTGGACCACTGTTAGATCGCTTTGATATGTCTTTAGAAATCCCAGCTTTGCCCAAAGGGACATTAGCAGAAGGTGGTGATCGCGGTGAGCCGACTGCTATCGTAAAAGCGCGTGTGAGCGATGCGCGTAACAATATGCTAAACCGCAGTGGTAAGGTCAATGCACTGCTAGGTAGTCGAGAAATTGAGGCGTTTTGTCCCTTGCACAAGAGTGATGCTGAGTTTCTTGAAACCGCTTTGCATCGTTTAGGGCTTTCGATTCGTGCGTATCATCGTATTATCAAAGTGGCGCGAACAATCGCCGATCTGGATGGGGCGGAGCAAATTGAACGAACGCACTTGGCCGAGGCACTTGGGTATCGAGCGATGGACCGTTTACTGAAACAGCTTACGGCGCAAGCGGTATAGACAGCAAAGTGTCATCGCAACAAGTGTTGTAAGCCCCTTGTTGCGATGAAGGACGTTAGAAGGTGTAGTTGAGACCAAGCGACAATAGGTACTCTTTCTCCTCATAAAACGTGATATTCGAGTCAGTTTGGCTATAGCCGGCTAAAGAAATGAACGACCAGTCTTGCCAGTCAAATACGTTTTGATATTCGTAGGCCGCAAATAGGCTGATGGTGTCGTCATTTCGTGTTTTAGCAAAAGTTTGGCTAGCGGCTTGATAGTCTTTCCATGCGTAACCCGCGGTGAGAGCCAATCGATGGCGATTGATAAATTTAAACCAGCTGATGTCAAACCCGTACGAATCAAATGATTCCGCCTTACCGTCGGCATCTTGATTGATGTAGGTGAAAGCGGGTTGCAACATAGACGTTTGGTTGAGTGGAATGCGATAGTCGCCTTTGACATAGTAAAGGTTAGCATCGCGAGCAAGTGAGCGGTCTGTCACTTCCTCCTGCTCGATGTCTTTATCAGCATAAGCTAGATCAAGGTTGAAGTTCTTATCAATTAACCCTTTGATCTGAAAGCGATACGCATTGCCGTCAACATCCGTCTCTTTACGTGCGGTTCCTACTTGATAAGGGTTGCGCCAAGTTTCGCCTTTGAGTACCGTCGGCAGATAGGAAACATCGAGCACGGTGCCAGATTGTAGCTCGTGTTGATAGCCCAACTGAAAAGCGAGTGTACCTACCGCGACATCTGAGCGTGTGGTACCGGCGTAAACTTGGTGGTTGAGTCGGCTACCAAAGGTGTATGTCACACTCCCTAGCGGTGCAGCGATAACGGAACTGTCACTATCGGCACGCTTATCGAGAGAATCGATGGTGTTACTATTTTCTGTATTGAAATTGGATTCTGATGATATGAATCCGGCATTCAGCGAAATTTCACCGCCAAAACCTGCGGTTTCAGCGAGTTGAGCCTGAGCAGAACTGACGACAAAGGCCAAAGGCAAGAGAAGTAGCCTTGGTTTCATTCGTTATCTCCTTGTTGTCGAATGAGTGGTGCACATATTGGTTGCGGTAACAAATCTGACCATTCCCACGCATGTTCCAATGTGGCAAAGGCGCAGTATAATTACACGCTGTTTTATTCTTCACACATTATCACTGTTGTTTGACTATCATGTTGGCATATTTGTTATTTTTTTTTAACGCTTCTTTTGTGATTCTCAATTCTGCGGTTTGTTCACTCGCAATTTGTGTTATCGCTGTATTTAAAATATTGCTTCCTGGCGTAAAGCTAAAAGCGATAGCGACCGCTTGTGCCAATAAGGTGATGTGGTTATGGGCTACCGTTAATGCGTGCATTCTGGCGGTATCTAACCGTGTTGAGTGGGATGTTCAGGGCGGTGAAGCGCTTAAAAAAGACGGGTGGTATCTGCTGATCAGTAACCATCTCAGTTGGACAGATATTGTTGTGCTTTGCTGCGTGTTTAAAGACCGTATTCCCATGCCGAAGTTTTTCCTCAAGCAACAACTGCTGTATGTGCCTTTCATCGGGATGGCGTGTTGGGCGCTCGATATGCCATTTATGCGTCGCTATTCGCGAGAGTATCTGATCCGCAACCCTCATAAGCGAGGTCAAGATTTAGAAACGACACGTCGCTCGTGCGCTAAATTCAAACACACTCCAACCACAGTGGTTAACTATGTCGAAGGAACCCGATTTACCGAAGAAAAGCAGCGTAAGAGTAAAGCAAACTATCAATATTTGCTGCAACCAAAATCGGGCGGGATTGCGTACACGTTAGCGGCGATGGGGGAACAGTTCGAGAGCATTATCGACGTGACGTTGGCGTACCCAAAAAATACGCATAAACCGTTCAAGGATTTATTGATGGGCCGCATGAGCAAGGTGGTTGTGCGTGTAAATGTGTTACCCGTTGATGAAAGAGTGCTTGGTGATTACTTCAACGATAAGCCCTATAAGCGGCAATTTCAGCAATGGTTGGGGGATGTGTGGCAAGAAAAAGATCGGTTACTACAAGAGATTTACAAGTAAACAAAAGGGGAGCGACGTGCTCCCCTTTTGATTGATATCGATGTGCTTATTTTAGTGTCAGCAAGTAGTTCACCAGAGAGAAGTACTCATCCATCGTTTTGATGCTTTGTGCTTGAACTAGGTATTTGTTGTTAACGATAACCGCAGGAACGCCGGTTAGACCGCTGTTTTCAAATTGCTTGTCCATACGGCGAACCATTGAATCAACCGCGAAGCCTTTGAATGCAGAATCGAATTTTTTCGCATCTACACCTTCATCAAGGAAGATTTGACGAAGTTCTTCATCATTACGTGGTGCTTTCTTTAGATTGTGGATGCGGTTAAACATCACTGGCACCATTTTGTCTTCCACTTTTAGTGCAACCATCGTTGCGTAGGCTTTGCTCATTGATGGGCCCATGTTGCCACCCATGAAAGAAACGTGGTTTTTTAATAGCTTAGTACCTTCTGGCAACTGCTTTTTCAGTTGCTGGATAACTGGTTCAAA
The DNA here is from genome assembly GCF_033340055.1 of Vibrio sp. 1580. Classification (NCBI taxonomy): domain Bacteria; kingdom Pseudomonadati; phylum Pseudomonadota; class Gammaproteobacteria; order Vibrionales; family Vibrionaceae; genus Vibrio; species Vibrio sp. 1580. The sequence goes on along the minus strand of NZ_JAWOVT010000016.1, from coordinate 20,517 downwards.
GCTATTGCAGTGCGGGCAGTAGAAAGAGAAAAACTCCGTCACAAGAGGTTTTTTTGATGCCTCAAGATCCAATACTTTGTAATGTTCACCTTCTTTGAATTGCGCTGCATGTGCCGACAGGCTTAACATCAGCATAGAAAACAGTGCGAACAGTTTTTTCATCGAAATATCTCCATTTTTGAATTTTTGGCCTGACTTACCATTGAGGCATTAAAGACAGCGGTGCTTCTTCTAAAGCGGCGATCTGCTCTTTAAATGCAAGGACCTGACCTTCCCAGTATTTTGGCTCATTAAACCATGGAAAAGCGAGAGGAAATGCAGGGTCATGCCAACGTTTTGCTAGCCATGCCATATAGTGCACCATTCGTAGACCGCGAAGTGGCTCGATTAGTTTCAATTCTGCAGGATTAAAATCGCAAAACTCTTGGTAAGCCTCTAAAACAATATCCAACTGCATCAGTTTGTCTTGGCGTTCACCGTTCAATAGCATCCATAAGTCTTGTACTGCAGGGCCGTTACGAGCGTCATCCAAATCAACAAACATAGGGCCATCTCGCCACAAAATATTGCCTGGGTGGCAATCGCCATGCAAACGAATGATATTGAAGCCTTCTTGCCAGTGGCTTTCAATTGATTTGATCAGCATATCCAAGTCATTGAAGAAGCTGTTCTCCAAGTGCATTGGAATCATATTGGCGTTTTGCAGAATCTCTCTTGGTTGATACAGGTATTCTTGTAAGCCAATAGTAGGACGATGTTGGAAGGCTTGGCGGCTGCCGACTTTATGGATTCGGCCAAGGAAACGCCCTACACCTTCGAGCTGATCTAAATTGTCAACCTCGTATTGGCGACCACCCACGCTATCAAACAGCGCAAAAGCATAGCCTTGATAGTGATGCAGGGTTTCACCGTTGATGCGCACAGGTGGTGCGACGGGGATCTCATTGCCAATCAGCTCTAAAGTAAAGTCGTGTTCCTCTTGGATCTGTTCATTGCTCCAACGTTCAGGACGGTAAAACTTGACGACATAACGACGACGCTCTTCGTCAGTGAATTGATAAACACGGTTTTCGTAGCTATTGAGGGGAAGAAAGCCTGATTCTGCGCGAACGCCGATGCTTTCTAACGCGTACCACATAAAGTCTGGGGTAAGGGCGTCAAAGTTAAACATACTTTGGGACATATAAACAAAAAGGCTCATTACTGAGCCTTTTTCCGTTAGTCACTGAAGTAGCGCTATAGTTTTTTAATAAAACGGCTTTCTACTTCAATAGTGAATTCGTTGCTCTTATCGGTGAGTATAAACTGAATTGTCGTAATCGCAGAGTTTAGCTTGTCAGGATCGGCACCAAGACTCATTGGCAGGTTTAATACCTCACCTGGCTGGACCTGAATTGTCTGCTTACCATACCAGCTTACATCGGATAGCCCTTCAACATCCAACGAGTACTCTTGCACTTGCTGAGTTTTGTTGATCACTTTGAGGGTGTAGGTGTTTTCTACTTCGCCCGAGCTATTAACGCGGAACAGTTGGTTACGGTCGCGAATAACACTCATGCCGGCTGGGTCTACCGCTGCAATTTGGGCAAAGAAAAGACCGACCATGACGAGTAGTACGGCACCATAGCCTAGCAGCTTCGGACGCATGACTTTGGTACTCTTACCCGATAAGCGATGCTCGGTGGTGTAACTAATTAGGCCTTTCTCGTAGCCCATGCGATCCATGGTGTTGTCACACGCATCAATACAGGCGCCACAGTTGATACATTCATACTGCAAGCCGTCACGAATATCGATACCTGTTGGGCACACCTGCACACACAAATCACAATCAATACAATCACCCAAACCAAGCTGCTTTGGATCGGCTTTACGCGGACGTGGGCCACGTTTTTCCCCACGTTTTGCATCGTAGCCAACGATGAAGGTGTCTTTATCAAACATGGCAGACTGGAAGCGCGCGTAAGGACACATGTGAATACACATGATGGAACGCATCCAACCAGCATTACCATAAGTACAAATGGCAAAGAACATTACCCAAAAGACGGGCCAGAAGTTGGCGTTAAAGGTGAAAAAGTCGATAACCAATTGCTTCATTGGTACGAAGTAGCCAACAAAAGTAAAACCAGTGGCGAGTGCAATGGCAAACCAAGCTATATGTTTGACGGCTTTACGCATCGCTAAATTCGCCGTCAGCTTATTGGAGTCTTGTTTACGGCGTTTATTGGCACTACCTTCGAGCTTCTCTTCAAACCAGATATACATGAAGGTCCAGACGGTTTGTGGGCAGAGATAGCCACACCAAACTCGACCTAAGAAGGTGGTAATAAAGAACAACCCAAACGCCGCGATCACAAACAGCAAGGCGAGTAGGGTAAGATCTTGTGGGTACAGTGTGGTACCGAAAAAGTTGAACTGCTGGTTGCCAATATCAAGCAAGATCGCTTGACGTTCACCGTAAGGGATCCACGGTATCAAAGCGAAGAGAAGTAGTAAGAACCAACCACCGTAACGACGCAGTTTCTGGTAAGTCCCTTTGCTTTCGCGTACATAGATGCGATTACTTGGGTTGAACCGATCCCCGTTTCCTTTGTGGGTTTTGGGATTATAGGTTTTAGGAGTCACATCTTTGATATCGATCTTGTCCTGACTCATGCACTCATCCTTCTTAGGCTTTTATAATGTACGGCGTCATTTCTATTGATGTCGCTCGATGACATTGCTGCTCGTTCCGTCATAAAGATGACCGAACATAATTATTTTAGTAAATACTGATGAACGGCGATTATACAATCAATAACAATTCCGTTTCTTTAACGCAGTCAATGTTTAACAACAAAAATCAGTACAGTTAACCTGATAATTGGCTGAACAGTTATAACCAATTGTGGGACTAAAAACTTTGGTTATAAAAAAGCGACTCACAGAGAGAGTCGCTTAAAGAATACTGGCTGTTGAGCTGGTTATTTGATGATGCCACGAGCGCGTAGGATCGCCGTTTTAAAATCGTCCTCTTGGTCTTTTTTGAGTCCAGGGATCATTTCATCTTTGCTGCTATTACGCATTTTAAGGTGGTAGATCAGTACATCGTCGGTCAGATCTTCTAGCTTTCCTTCATAGCCTGCTTCTTTTGCCAGCTTAACGATGAACTGCAAGAGGTTCAGCTCTTGCTCTTTATGCCATTCAGGCTCTAGTAGCTCAAGCAGCTCTTCAATGCGATGACACTTCATTTCTTTCTCCACAGAATTTATAGGTGTAATTAGCAGTAAAGGTACCAAATTGCTTTGCGAAGACCAAATAGGAAAAACGATCTCTTTCACTGTAGTTTGTTCTAAGTCTTTGAAGCTTTATGAGTCGCGTGCAAAGAAAAAAGCGCAGCTGGCGCCGCGCTTTTGATTAAGCTGCTTTGATAACTTTGGCCGGAACACTCGACATCATTGCTGTCTTCTCAACCAATGTCATTGCTGGCGCAACTTGCTTTGCCTTTGGTGCAGTAGTAAAGCCACTGCGGCGGCGCATTGCACTAGTATTAGTGTGTGCGAACCTGACTGTTGTTGGGCGCATTAATTTACCTAACTGTCAGGCATATCCATTGCCGATGTAATGGCCTGAATCATTATGAGCTAGGCTCCAACAAGATTGAAGAATCACTCTTCTGGCTCTCGCCAATCCAGTTAATGAGTCAGGAATACCGATATGCATGCATATCAAGTGTAAGATTAGCATCCTTGTAATAATTGGTCGATAGTTGAGCAATTGAATTGTTTAGATTTTGTCATTTTGTCGCGATGTTCGAGGCAATTTTTGTTTGATCCCACGATCAGCAGTAGTAGTATGAGATCTCGATGAAGGAGGTGCCTATGTCATTTTTGAAGAAGACACTTGCCAGTTTTGGGATTGGGAGCGCGAAGGTCGACTCAATCTTAAACCAAGACGTGCTATACCCAGGTCAAAGTGTGGATGTGTCTATCCATGTATATGGTGGTGCGACTGAACAAGCGATCGACAACATTGATTTAAAACTCTGTTGCCGCTACATCGCAGAAGCCCCTGATGACCGTGGTGCGCGAGAAGGACACAGCATGCGCCGAGTACCTCAAACTCATGTGCTTGCTAAGTGGAGTCTCCCTTACGCATTTACCATCCATTCCGGCGAAGAGCGTACCTTCGATGTTAAGCTCGATGTGCCTTGGAACACGCCTATCACCATTGGTGATGCCAAAGTATGGTTAGAAACCGGCTTAGACGTTGCCGCTGCTTTGGATCCGACTGATAAAGACATCCTCACCGTTCGACCTGATCCACTGATGGATGCGGTACTATCTGCATTTGAAGCGCAAGGTTTACGAATTCGCCAGGTGGAATGCGAGGAAGTGAAAGGATTCGATCTACCATTTGTGCAAGAGTTTGAACTGGTGCCAACCGACGGACCTTACCACGGCGTGTGGCGCGAATTAGAATTTGTTGCCCACCGAAGTGAGCAAGAACTCAAGTTATGGTTTGAAGTTGACCGCACACGCAAGGGGCAAGGTGGCATGCTCGCGAGCTTACTGGGTAGTGGCAAACTCAAGCGAGAGCTGACCATTCCTGCCACGACTAAGCCAGATCAAGTTGGCGAACTGGTACTCAATTATCTCGATCAAACTACTGCCGTTCATGAGTCTTAATTTAAGCTTACACGTGTAAGCCTAATGTGCCATACTAGAGCAAATTTCAAACTCTAGTATAGGCGCATTGATGTCCGAGCTGCAGAAACCTCAATACAGTCAACGTGAAGAACTGGCCAATACCATCACCCACGGTATAGGGATGATTTTTGGTATTGTTGGCTTGATACTGCTGTTAGTTAAAGCCATAGACCATCAAGCTGACACTTTAACGCTTACCAGTATGGCGATTTATGGTGCGAGTATTATCGTGCTATTTTTGGCCTCGACGCTCTATCATGCGATCCCTCATCCCAAAGCGAAACGTTGGCTAAAAACCTTCGACCACTGTGCTATTTATCTTTTGATAGCAGGCAGCTATACCCCTTTCTTGTTAGTCAGCTTAAGAACACCTCTAGCATTTGGGTTGATGATCGTTATTTGGAGCATTGCGTTGATCGGCATCATCATGAAAGTTGCGTTCGTCTATCGATTTAAAAAGCTTTCTTTGATGACGTATTTGGTGATGGGATGGTTATCGTTGATTGTGATTTATCAGTTGGCGATCAACTTGGATGTCGGCGGACTTACACTGCTTGCCGCTGGTGGAATTGTGTATTCACTGGGCGTGATTTTCTACGTTGCGAAGCGCATTCCCTTTAACCATGCGATTTGGCACGGCTTTGTTTTGGCTGGCTGCGTGTGCCATTTCTTTGCTATTTATTACTTTGTTGAGCCTATCTAGCCGATAGGCTCAACAAAGAATATTAAACACGTATTAGCGAGTTTTTACCTCTAGCACTTTGGCAGAAAACTGGTATTGCTGTGATTGCGGTACAGCCAATTTAATGCTCTTACCTTGCTCCGCTTGCTGAGGTCGCAGGTAGGTATCCGCCATGCGCTTGATGGATTGCCAAACAGTCACGTTTTCTTTTGCCAGTTGCTGACCAGACATATCAAACACTTGCACCTCAACTTCCACTTGAATGACAGATTGAGAGCTTTGGTTGGTGATTGATGTAGGTAAAACAAGCTCACCGCTTTGATAGCTTGCTGAACCAATCAATACATCCACACCTGAATCTGATAGCTGCATGGTTGGCTTTTTGGCGTTTACCACCACGGTCGTGCCAACGGTTTTCGTTATCACTGGGATTGTCGCAATCGCAGGAGCTGCGATTGTTTCAACTACGCTTGCTGTTGTTTGTGTCTCCGTCGCTTGCTGCGCCGTTTTTTTCATGACGTATTCCCAGGTAAAGTCATCGTTCAACTTCACTTCTCGACCATCGGCTAAAGTGATGACCTCGGCGGCGTATGTGGATGAGGCGGCAAGTAGGGTCGCCAGAGTAATCCATGTTTTCATTGTTATACCTTTTAATTAGAGTCTGCTTAGCGGCGCCAAAACGCAGGAAAGAACAGTACAAGAATAGTCAGAATTTCCAAGCGGCCCATTAACATCCCAAAGCTTAAGAGCCATTTGGCAGTATCGGGCAGAGGCGCGAAGTTGCCTGTCGGGCCAATCACACTGCCCATACCAGGGCCAACATTGGCAACGGCGGTGATTGAGCCAGAAATACTGGTCACAGGGTCGAGGCCAAGTGCACTTAAACAACCCGCGATAAAGATAATGGTGATAAAAAACATCAAGCCAAATGCCACCACTGAGCGAACAATATCATCATTCACCGGTCGCTGGTTATAACGCTGTACAAACACCCCTGAAGGGTGAATCAACTTCATCATTTGTTTGTTTAGCAGCGTCATCGCAATTTGGAAGCGGAAGATTTTGATCCCGCCAGACGTTGATCCTGAGCATGCTCCCGCCATCATTAAGAATGCGAAAAGAGTGGTGGGTAATGCGCCCCATGCGGTGAAGTCTTCTAAGCCAAAGCCAGTTGTGGTGACGACAGAGACAATATTAAACATCGACACTCGCAGGGCATCCAAAATGGTGTACCCATCTCGAATCACTAGCCAAGCTGAAATCACTAAGCTTGAGAATACGAACAGGTACGCAAATCCTCTAACTTGAGCGTCGTTAACCAACACATCAATACGGCGTTTACGTAATGCGGCGATAAAGAGCAAAAACGGCAAACCACCTAAGAACATAAAGGTAGTGGCCACCCAATGTGCGCCATTAGAGAAGTGGTTCATTGACCCATCAGATGTAGAGTATCCACCCGTCGATAGCGTAGTAAAGGCATGGTTGATTGCTTCGAACAGGTTCATGCCGGTGATCAAGTAGCCCAAAATACATAGGCCCGTTAGCATCAAATAAACCGCTACGATGTTTTTGGCGACCGTTTTCGCTCTTGGACTACTTTTATCCGACCAATCTGATGATTCGGTTTGGAATAGCTTCATACCACCGACATTCAGCATAGGTAACACTGCTACCGCCATCACGATAAAACCAATGCCACCAAGCCATTGTAAAATAGAGCGCCACAGCAATATGCTCGGCGCCATGTTGTCTAGGCCACTGAGCACCGTTGAGCCCGTCGTGGTGATACCCGACATCGTTTCGAAGTAGGCGTCGGTGAAGCTGATGTGGTTGATAAACACAAATGGCAAGGCGGCAAACGCACTCGCGATGGTCCAAACCAAACTGGTGATGAGGAACATATCGCGTACGCTGAGTTTGAACTTGGCGGTTCGACCTATCGTTAGGCAGATGAAGGCGGCAAGGTGCGTGATCACAACGGCTTGGGCGAAATCGAGGAATCCCCCCGTACCGGTAAAGAAAGCGACCAAAGTCGGCACGTACATAAACAGGGCCAGTTTGGATAAAACTAGCCCGATAACAAACAGTACGGGACGTAAGTTGACCATAGGAAAATCCTAGAGGAAGAATGGACTCGGCTGGAATAGCGCTTCGACGTCTGATACGTATTTTTTGTTGACCAGGAACATCACCACATGATCATCCTGCTCGATGACCGTACGGTCGTGGGCAATAAGAACTTCTTCGCCACGAACGATAGCACCAATGGTGGTCCCAGGTGGAAGCTTTATATCTCCAATCGCACGTCCAACCACTTTAGATGTACTTTCATCACCGTGAGCGACGGCTTCAATCGCTTCCGCAGCGCCGCGGCGAAGTGAGGATACGTTTACGATATCAGCGCGACGAACGTGCGTTAGCAAGGCTGAAATAGTGGCTTGCTGAGGTGAGATTGCTACATCAATTACGCCGCCTTGTACCAGGTCGACATAAGCGCCACGTTGGATCAGCACCATCACTTTTTTAGCGCCCATGCGTTTTGCCAACATTGCAGACATGATGTTGGTTTCATCTTCGTTGGTCAGCGCGATGAAGACGTCGACTTGGTCGATGTTCTCTTCCGAGAGAAGCTCTTGGTCTGCCGCATCACCGCAGAACACGATGGTGTTTTCTAGTTGCTCAGAGAGCTTTTCTGCACGCTGGTAGTTACGCTCAATCAGCTTCACGCTGTAAGTTTGCTCTAGGCGTTTTGCCAAGCTTGCGCCGATGTTACCCCCGCCAACAATCATGATGCGGCGGTACGGTTTTTCTAGGCGCTGAAGCTCACTCATCACTGAGCGAATATGATTACTTGCTGCAACGAAGAACACTTCATCGTCGGCTTCAATAATCGTGGTGCCTTGTGGGCGAATCGGGCGACCCTGGCGGAAAATAGCTGCCACACGGGTATCAATGTGCGGCATGTGCTCACGCAAAGCAGACAACGCATTACCCACCAGCGGGCCACCATAGTAGGCTTTCACCGCCACTAGGCTGACTTTCTGTTCAGCAAAGCTCACCACTTGCAGCGCGCCCGGGTATTGGATCAGACGTTCGATGTAGCTCGTAACGAGTTCTTCTGGGGCGATAAGGTGATCGACAGGAATGGCGCCAGATTTAAACAGGGCTTCTTTTTCTGCCAAGTATTCTGGAGAGCGAATACGTGCAACGCGGTTTGGGGTGTTGAATAGAGTGAACGCGACCTGACAGGCGGCCATGTTGGTTTCATCAGTGTTGGTTACTGCGACGAGCATATCGGCGTCTTGCGCACCAGCTTCGTGCAGCACGTCGGGGTGGCTCGCATGGCCATTGACCACACGCAGGTCGTATTTGTCCTGCAATTCACGCAGTCGATCGGCATTGTTATCGACGATGGTGATGTCGTTGTTTTCACCCACTAGGTTTTCTGCCAGTGTGCCGCCAACCTGACCTGCACCAAGAATAATGATCTTCATACTCTTTTCTCGTTATCTGAAAAAGGCGATTGAAATCACTCCAATCGCCCTATTTAGCATGCTGTTACGCGTGTGTTTTAGTTAGCACTGCGTAGTAGAAACCATCCATATCTTCTTCGCCTGGTAGAATTTGACGACCAGGCTGGTCGGGATCAGAATCCAGCAGTTGCGCATCCGCGGTACGTGCTAAAAACGCTTTTACTTGCTCCACGTTTTCTTGCGGTGTGATTGAACAAGTCGCGTAAACCATTGTGCCGCCGGGTTTCAGTTGCGTCCACATGGCATCAAAAATTTCACTCTGTAGCTCTGCTAATGCGGCGATGTCGTCTGCACGACGTAGCCATTTGATGTCTGGGTGACGACGAATCACGCCAGTCGCAGAACATGGGGCATCCAGCAAAATGCGATCAAATTGCTCGCCTTGCCACCATTCTTGTGGATTACGCGCATCACCGCAAACCACTTTTGCCTGAAGGTTGAGACGCTTCAGGTTTTCATGCACACGTTTCAGGCGTGTGTCGTCGCAGTCAATCGCAACCACATCACTGCCCGACGTGCGCTCTAGAATATGCGCCGTCTTGCCACCTGGCGCAGCACAGCAATCTAAAATCAGTTCGCCGTCTTGTGGTTTTAGGTAGTTGATCGAAAGCTGCGCCGCCGCATCTTGTACCGAAACCCAACCTTTCTCAAAACCAGGCAGCTTCATCACATCACATGGTGCGGCCAATTTTATGGCGTCCATTGCTTCTGTGTGTGGCGTGCTATCAATGTTTTCATTTTTGAGCAGCGCAAGGTATTCATTTCGAGTGTGGTGTTGGTGATTTACACGGAGCCACATTGGTGCTTTTTGGTTGTTTGCTTCAACAATGCTTTCCCATTGCTGTGGGTAGGCCTCTTGCAGCAGTTTTAGTAACCAGCTTGGGTGACCGTACTTGCCAGCGTTGTTGCTGACGGCCATTTGGTCGAGTTCTTCTTGGTTGCGCTGGTAGTTACGCAATACAGCGTTAATCAAACCACGCAGACGAGGACCTTTCAGCTCTTTAGTGCCTTCAACCGTTTCACCGACAGCTGCGTGCGCAGGAATGCGCATGAAGCTCAGTTGGTAAATACCAACCAGAATTAGGTGATGGAATACACGTTGTTTGCCTTTGAGCGGCTTATCCATCAATTGGTTTGCGATCATTTCTAGGCGAGGTAGGTAACGTAGCGCACCGTAACAGATCTCTTGTAGCAGAGCATGGTCACGAGGTCGTACCGTTTGTTGAGCCGCTGGAAGAGCGCTTGAAAGTGAGTGGCCCTTGTCGACGACAAGATACAGGACGTTAGCAGCCGCAGCGCGAACATTCATGATGAGTACCTTAAAGTAAAGGAGGGCATCTCTGCCCTCTAAAAGTTCGTATAGTTGGGAGTAATAACCCCTAGTATGGCTTAAACCAGCAGAGTGCCAACTTCAAACCAAGCCGCACGCGAATTCAGAATATCCTGAACTGACATGGCTTTTTTGCCAGGAACTTGCAGTTGCTCTAGCACCAGTACGCCGTTGCCTGTCGCAACATAAATACCGGTTTTATCTGCTTGTACGATGGTGCCGGCTGGCTTGTCACTGGTTTGCTCTGCCACACGGCTTTGCCATACTTTGATGCTGTTTTCTGCCGCCTCAAAGTGGCTCATTGGCCATGGGTTAAATGCACGAACGCAGCGCTCAATGTGCGCCGCATCGTCGTTCCAGTTGATGCGTGCTTCTTCTTTACTGAGCTTTTTCGCATAGTTCGCTAACTCATCGTCTTGCTTCACTGGCACTGCTTTACCCGCAGCAATGTCTACTAGGCAGTCAATCAGGGCTTCTGGACCAAGCTCAGCCAATTTTTCGTACATTGAAGCGCTGGTATCTGTCGCTTCGATTGGCAGCGTGGCAATCTTCAGCATATCACCAGTGTCGAGACCGATGTCCATCTGCATGATGGTCACGCCAGTTTCTGCATCGCCCGCCCAAATAGAGCGTTGGATTGGAGCCGCACCACGCCAACGAGGTAGGATAGAACCATGTACGTTGATACAACCCAGTTTAGGGGTATCAAGAACCGCTTGTGGCAGCAGCATACCGTACGCCACGACAACCATGAGGTCGGCGTTCAGATCGGCAAGTTCTTGTTTCGCTTCGTCGGACTTAAAGCTTTCAGGTTGGTAAACCGGGATATTGTGTTCTAGCGCCAGTTGTTTTACCGGTGGCGCAGCCAATTTTTTGCCACGACCCGCTGGACGATCTGGGTTTGTGTAAACCGCGATGACTTCATGCTCCGAAGACAACAACGCCGCCAAGTGACGGGCGGCGAAATCCGGAGTACCTGCAAAGACAATTCGTAAAGACTGACTCAAGGTAGACTTCCTTCTAATTGGTATGGTTCGAGATTAAGCGTTTTGCTGCTTCTCGTTAAAGCGTTTGATTTTCGCTAGCTTGTCCTGAATGCGTTTGCGTTTCAGTGGTGATAGGTAATCCACGAATAGCTTACCTTGTAGGTGATCAAGCTCGTGTTGAACACAAATCGCTAGCAGGTCGTCGGCTTCAAAGGTGAACTCTTTGCCATCACGATCCAGTGCTTTAACGGTAACTTCTGCAGCGCGAGGCACAAGTGCGCGCGCACCTGGTACCGACAGACAGCCTTCTTCGATGCCATCTTCGCCACGCTTTTCCAGAATCTCAGGGTTGATTAGCACCATCGGCTCATCGCGAGTTTCTGAAATATCAATCACTACGATACGTTTGTGGATATCAACCTGCGTTGCAGCAAGGCCAATACCTTCTTCGTCGTACATGGTTTCAATCATGTCATCGACGATTTTTTGAATCTCAGGTGTCACCGCTTCAACAGGCTTTGCGACTGTGCGCAGGCGATCATCCGGGAATGTTAATACTTGTAATACAGACATATTCACTCGAAATATTGAACTGTGCCGAAACAGCACAAACCTTGTTGGCTCAATTCTAGACATTTTATAGCCTAAATGACAGCATCCTTGCACCAATTTCCATTCTGGTTCCTGCTTAATAGACCAAGGACGAGGGTCATGAATCGAATTTTCCGCAACGTTGCCAGTGTTACGTTGCCGTTACTTTTCTCTTTCAACGCTGTAGCAAATGTGGATGCGAACCCACTGACTGTTAAAGATGATGCGCCACAAACGTATGTAGTCGTGAAGGGCGATACGCTATGGGATATTTCGGCCATGTACTTAGATAGCCCGTGGTTGTGGCCTCGTTTATGGCAAGTAAACCCGGAAATCGATAACCCTCATTTAATTTATCCCGGAGACAAGCTGTCTTTGGTGTGGATTAACGGTCAGCCCGTGTTGAGCCTAAAACCAGTTAAGAAGCTGAGCCCGAAAGCTCGCATCACAGAAAAGAAAGCCGTACCAACGGTCGCGGAAGGTTTGGTGATGCCTTACCTTAAATCGGATCGGTTGCTAGATAAAGATTCGTTGAACAGAGCAGCAAAAGTGATGGGTAGCAGCAAGGGCAGTAAGTATCTGACTGCAGAAGATGTGCTGTATATCAATGGCAATCAGACCGCGACAGGTTGGGCTATTTACCGACCAGTAGCTACCTTTTCGCGTGACGATGTGTCGGAAGAGATTACCGCGCTGCGTTTGATTGCCAAAGGCGATCTCGTTGAAGCTTCGAGTGATTATTCAGGTTTGAAGCTTACATCGCAAATGCAAGAAATCCTACGTAACGATATCGCGTTGCCAAATCAATCGGTTGAGAATACTGACTTCACGACTACGTTCTATCCGCTGCCGTCGCCACAAGGCAGTTCTGCAAAGTTGCTAGGTAATATCGAAGGTATTCGCTTTAGTTCAACTAACCAAGTCGTGGTGATTGATAAAGGCACGTCAGATAATCTCAAGCAAGGCAGTGTGTTTGATTTAAAAGAAGACGCGCACCCAGTTTACAAAGACGGCGATGAGTTCAAGAAAGAGTTTGGCGTGCTTGATAAGAAAATCACTTTGCCTCAAAGCAAAGTTGGTGAGTTGCTGGTCATTCGTCCTTATGAGTACTTTAGCTTGGCACTGATCACTAACAGTACGAAACCCATTAACCAAGATATTTCGGTGGTGTCACCGTTGGCGGACGAATTAATCATCGATGAATCGACGAAATAACGATGATCTCGCTGCCTGGTTAAAACTGAGTTGTTTACCAGGCATTGGCGGCGTCAAAATGAATAAGCTACTGGCAAGAGACGCGCCACGTAACATCGTAAACTTCTCTCCTGAACAGCTACAACAACTTGGGTTAACAACTAAGCAAATTCAAGCTTGGGCTTCAACAGATAAAGAAGTCGATGCTTGTTTAAGCTGGCTTGAGGCTTCTACAAATCATCATATCCTGACACTGACTGACCCGCGTTATCCACCTCAACTCAAACAAATCGTTGCACCGCCACCTCTACTTTTTGTTCAAGGAAACCCTACTTGTCTCTCTCAGCCACAAATCGCGATGGTTGGCAGTCGAAATGCGAGTATTGATGGATTACAGCATGCACGTCAGTTTGCTGCAGAGTTTGTTCAGCACGATTTTATTGTCACCAGTGGTCTCGCTTTAGGCATTGATGGTCATGCGCATGATGGTGCGTTGCAAGCGGGTGGTAAGACGATTGCGGTGCTAGGATCTGGCTTAGAAAATATTTATCCGGCACGTCATCGTGGTTTAGCGCAACGTGTTATTGAACATGGGGCCTTGGTGTCTGAGTTTCGGCCTAATGCCAAGCCGCGTCCAGAAAACTTCCCGCGTCGTAATCGTATTATTAGTGGATTATCGCTTGGTGTACTGGTCGTCGAGGCGGCGAAAAAGAGCGGCTCGTTAATTACAGCTCGTTACGCGCTTGAGCAAGGTCGAGAAGTATTTGCGCTGCCAGCGTCAATCAATGCCCCCAATGCCTGCGGTGGAAACCAGTTGATACGTCATGGCGCTTGCCTCGTAGAAAAGACGAAAGATGTCTTAGATGAAATACAGTCCTTGCTTGATTGGTCTATTAATCAGAGTACCGATTTATTTTCTACGTTAAATGATGAAGAAGAATTGCCATTTCCTCAGCTGTTAGCTAACGTAGGAAGTGAAGCTACACCGGTTGATATTCTTGCAAACAGGACCAATATACCTGTCCAAGAAGTCATGATGCAGCTCTTAGAGTTAGAACTCTCTGGGCATGTCGTTGCGGTTTCAGGTGGCTATATTCGAAAGGGGAGGGGCTAGCTATGATGATGGATATACTGATGTATCTATTCGAAACCTACATCCATAGCGATGCAGAGTTACAGGTCGAACAAGACGAGTTGGAAGAAGAGTTGCTTCGTGCAGGCTTCCAACAAAAAGATATCTACAAAGCCCTTGTCTGGTTAGAAGAGCTTGCCGCATTGCAGCAAAGTGACACCTCTTCTGCAATCTCGACTTGCATGGCTTCGTCATCAACTCGTATCTACACAGCGAAAGAGATGCAGCGTTTAGATTTGGAATGCCGAGGTTTTCTATTGTTTCTCGAGCAAATCAATGTGTTAACCACAGAAACTCGCGAAATGGTGATTGACCGAGTGATGGGATTAGAAACGAGTGAGTTTGAGCTTGAAGATCTCAAATGGATCATTCTGATGGTGCTGTTTAATGTGCCTGGCAACGAAAACGCTTACACGCTAATGGAAGAGCTGTTGTACACCAAGGAACAAGGGATTCTTCACTAACCATCTGGGCAAGTTCGAGTTTAACTAGAATAAACGCGAGCTTGTCTTTTTTTGTGTGTTTTTCACGAAACGGTAAGTATGAGTAGTAAAATCGACAACACCCTTTTCTCTGCCCATGAACACGCTTTGGAGCACGAGCCGTGTCCAAAATGTGGTGGTGAGCTGACTCTCAAGCACGGAAAACATGGCCCATTCCTCGGCTGTAACCATTACCCAAGCTGTGATTACATTAAACCGCTACACAGCAATGATGGTCACATCGTGAAAGAGTTGGGTGTGCCTTGTCCTGAGTGTGGCAATGAGTTGGTTCTCCGCCAAGGGCGCTACGGTATGTTCGTCGGTTGTAGTAACTACCCGGCTTGTCATCATATTGAGTCGATTAATCAACCAGAGCCAGAGGCGCAGTCACAAGAGCAACACGCTTGCCCTGAATGTGGCAAAGGACATTTGGTTGGGCGTAAAACCCGATTTGGCAAAACATTCTACGCGTGTGATAACTACCCTAAATGCAAATTTGCTGTGAACCTTGCTCCGGTCAAGGGGCGATGCGAAGAATGTGGTTTTACTTTGTTGGTGGAGAAGAAACTCGCCAGTGGTGTGAAATTGCAATGTGCCAACCGTAAGTGCCAGCACACCCAACAAGGGTAAATACATCAAAGGAATTAAAAAGGGTCGCATCGTGCGACCTTTTTTTATTTTTTTGCTGCCAAACGTTAGTGTTGAGGCTGTTTAGCGAACGCTTGCACGGCTGGGAAAGCTATTGGGTCTAAGATGTCTGCCAGAGCGCACAACCTACGGTGCAATTCTCCTGGGTAGTCGCCACACACGTTGATGTGTCCCATCTTGCGACCTGCACGTTTCTCCTTGCCATACCAATGAATGTGGCAACCATCCATTGATAACAATGCTTCTGGTAGTGTGTCTTCACCAAGAATATTGATCATTGAGGTTTCACGAACCAATTTCGTACTGCCTAATGGTAAGCCGCACACTGCGCGCAGATGGTTTTCAAACTGACACGTTTCTGCACCTTGCTGTGTCCAGTGACCAGAGTTGTGCACGCGTGGAGCAATCTCATTCACTAAAAGTGCCCCATCGACATCAAAGAACTCAAGCGCCAATACGCCAACGTAATCTAGGCTATCTGCGACTGCCGTGAACATTTGCTTTGCTTGTTCCTGTAACCCTGGCGCATCAATCGCAGTAGAAAGACTCAATACACCGTTGGTGTGAACATTCTCTGCCAGAGGGTACACTTCCACACTGCCATCTTTGCTTCGAGCACCAACCAGTGATACTTCGCGGTTAAAAGGAACAAACTCTTCAGCAACAATCGCTTGAGTTGGTGTTGCCGCGATGCACTCTGCCATCTCAGTCCAAATGTCGTCGACTTGAGAAGCTTCTTTTAAGCGCCATTGGCCTTTACCATCGTAACCACCTAATGCACTTTTCAGAACCATTGGCATACCAACGTGTTCAATTGCGCGCTCAAAGTCTTCACGAGTTTCAATGACGTAGTATTTCGCGTTGCGCACGCCAGCATCATCAAGCAGTGCCTTTTCAATACGGCGATCACCACCTGCTTTGATGGCTTGCGTACTTGGTAGGAACTTGCCGCTCGCTTCGCAAACCTTGAGCACGTCATGTGGAATATGCTCGAACTCGGCAGTAATCACATCAACTTGCGTAATCGCATTTTCCAAACCATGGCCAAGTACCTGTTGAGTTAAAGGGTGAACGACATCACCGCTGCTGACATCGTAAGCTGAAATTTGAATATTCAGTGGCGCACCAGCCAGAGACATCATACGAGCCAACTGACCCGCACCAAGAACCAGTACATGCATCTGATTAATCCTCTGCAGGGTTTGGATTTGCGAGAACTGTTTCCGTTTGCTCATTACGGAATGCTTCTACCTTCGCCATGATGTTTTCATCATGAGTGCCTAGGATTTGCGCTGCTAGGATACCGGCGTTTGCTGCGCCCGCTTCGCCAATCGCCAATGTACCAACCGCAATTCCCTTTGGCATCTGTACAATAGAAAGCAGTGAATCCATACCTTTCAGTGCACGAGACTGAACGGGAACCCCAAGCACTGGCAAACTAGTAAACGCCGCCGCCATACCTGGTAGGTGGGCTGCACCACCTGCGCCTGCGATGATAACTTTGATGCCGCGTTCTTTTGCGCCACTGGCGTAGTCAGCCAGTAATTGAGGAGTTCGGTGTGCTGACACGACTTTTGTTTCGTAAGGCACGCCAAATTGGTCTAGCATGTCCGCTGCTAGTTTCATGGTTGGCCAATCGGATTTAGAACCCATGATGATACCGACTTTCATCTCAAACTCCTTTAAGCTGCAAAAATTAGGTGAGCTATAAATTTGTGCGCATTATACGGGGATTTTTATCTCAAGCAAACGTTTGCGTCTTGTTGTTGGCGCTATTGATACATTTTATAAAAAAATTGCTTTAGTGTCTGAGAATGAATATTTGTACACTTAGTGAAAACAACACAGTCAAACAAATAGGAAGTAATCGGTGGATAACTTTGAACAAGTGCTCAACGCACTCAAGCAAGGCGAAGTGATTGCCTATCCAACAGAAGGGGTTTTTGGTGTCGGATGTGATCCAGATAACCCAGAAGCAATTCAAAAGCTATTAGAGCTCAAGCAGCGTCCGGTAGAAAAAGGGCTGATTCTCATCGCGGCAAGTTATGATCAGCTCTTGCCTTATATTGATGAATCTCAGTTGACTGAAGAACAATTACAGACTGTTCATGCCACTTGGCCAGGCCCATACACTTGGATCATGCCAGCGAGCGATAAAGTATCCAACTGGGTTTCAGGGCAGTTTGATTCAATTGCGGTTCGTGTGACTGATCATCCTTTGGTGCAAAAAATGTGTAATGCATTCGGAAAGCCGTTAACCTCTACCAGCGCGAATCTTTCCGGCTTACCACCGTGTATGACCACGGAAGAAGTCGAAGAGCAGTTGGGTGATAAGCTGGTCGCCATTCTTCGTGGCGAGACCAGCGGTCGTGATAAACCCAGCGAGATTCGTGACGCCAAAACTTCACAAATATTAAGACAGGGTTAACCCTGCTAGCCAGCCATCATTAGGTTTCACGTAATAGGTAATAACGTATGTCAGCGATCGATAAGCACGCCGTAAAGCAGTTCTTGATGTCACTTCAGGATTCCATTTGTCAGCAGTTAGAACAAGAAGATGGAAAGGCCGTCTTTGTCGAAGATGCATGGCAACGTGAAAAAGGAGAGCGTCTGGGTGGCGGTGGTCGCTCACGTGTTTTGCGTGATGGCCTTGTTTTCGAGCAGGGAGGCGTGAATTTCTCGCATGTGGAAGGGAAAGAAATGCCAGCATCTGCGACAGCGCATCGCCCAGAGCTAGCGGGTCGTCGTTTTGAAGCGATGGGTGTTTCTTTGGTTATTCACCCTAAAAACCCTTACGTACCGACTTCACACGCCAATGTCCGCTTCTTTATTGCAGAAAAAGATGGCGAAGACCCAATTTGGTGGTTTGGTGGTGGTTTTGACCTAACGCCGTTCTACCCATTTGAAGAAGATTGCCAATCATGGCACGACACTGCAAAACAGCTTTGTGCACCATTTGGTGACGATGTTTACCAAGAGCATAAGGCATGGTGTGACAAATATTTCTTCCTACCACATCGTAATGAAACTCGCGGTGTTGGCGGTTTGTTCTTTGATGATCTAAACCAGTGGGAATTTGATAAGTGTTTTGCTTACATCAAAGCAGTCGGTGAAGGCTATTGCCAGGCTTATTTGCCGATCGTTTCTCGTCGTAAAGAGATCGAGTATGGTGAGCGTGAGCGTGAATTCCAACTATATCGTCGCGGCCGTTACGTAGAGTTCAACTTAGTGTATGACCGTGGCACCTTATTTGGTTTACAAAGTGGTGGGCGTACTGAGTCGATTCTGATGTCAATGCCGCCGCTCGCTCGCTGGGAGTACTGCTACGAGCCAGAAGCGGGATCGCCAGAAGCTGAACTTTACGAGCGATACCTAACGCCCCGAGAGTGGTAAGCACGGAATCTCCTTTTCTATATAGATAGATAGTGATAGGGTCATCTGTAATCAGGTGGCCCTGTTTTCTCTATATCTAAGTAAGGAACAAAGGTAAGGAAATGACCCAGCAAATTGATCGCTATGCCGTGTTTGGTAACCCTATCGGACACAGTAAGTCGCCATTCATTCACACCTTGTTTGCCCGTCAAACCAATCAGTCTTTGGTGTACACCGCAGAAAGTGCACCTGTTGATGGCTTTATTGACGCAGCTAAGGTGTTTTTTGCTGAAGGTGGCAAGGGGTGCAACATTACCATGCCATTTAAAGAGGACGCTTATCAATTTGCTAGCCGTCTGACTGAGCGTGCTCAATTGGCGGGCGCAGTGAACACTCTCAAGAAGTTAGATGATGGTGAAATCATTGGTGACAACACCGATGGTGCAGGTCTAGTGCAAGATCTGCTTCAGCATCAGGTTGTATTGGAAGGCGCGCGAATCCTAATTATTGGTGCTGGTGGTGCCGCTCGTGGTGTTATTAAGCCACTGCTTGATCAAAAGCCGGCTTCTTTAACCATTACTAACCGTACCTTTAGTAAAGCACAGGAGCTTGCAGAGTTGTTTGTCTCTCACGGTCCTATCGTCGCCAAAGAGATGGAAAGTATTAATGAAGAGTATGATGTCATCATTAACTCTACTTCTGCTTCTCTTAGTGGTGAACTGCCTGCTATTTCTTGCTCTATCTTTGCCGTCAATAGCACAAGCTATGACATGATTTATGGTAAAGGGGTCACGAGCTTTAACTTATGGGCAAGAGAAAATGGTGCCGCTCATGCGTATGATGGTCTTGGAATGCTAGTTGGGCAGGCTGCAGAAAGCTTCATGCTCTGGCGCGGGTTACGTCCTGGTGCCAAACAAATTCTCAGAGAACTAAGAAAGAACCTTGAAGGTCAGTAATCAATGAATCAATCTATCCTATTCCCTGACATGCAGTCTTGGGATGAAGCCTCGCAATCGATAAATTTTGCTGCGCAGCAATCTGGTGCGTTGATTGAGTGCTATGTAACAAAACAAAAGCTAGAAAAGCTTAGTGGTTCTCTGATTGAAACTGAGCAAGCGGCAATCAAAGTGTTTACTGATTACCGATTCGATCTAGAAGAAATCGCCGAAGAGCTAATAGAAGATGAAGCCTTCGATGAAGAAGGCCATATCATTATCGATTAGCGGACTATACCTGACTACTCATTGATGTCTTCTACTTCGTTAATGTAGTCGTCTTTGTTCTGCACATAGTTGTTGGCAGACTTTTGCAAGAAAGCTCGTTCTTTATCTGATAGAGGGCGAGCTTGCTTAACAGGGCTTCCAACATATAAATAACCACTTTCTAATACCTTCCCTGGTGGCACCAAACTTCCTGCACCAATCATCACATCTGATTCCACCACCACGTTGTCTAATACAATAGCTCCCATACCGACTAATACGCGATCGTGGATCTCGCAGCCATGCAACATCACTTTGTGACCTATGGTGACATCATTGCCAATGAGGAGTGGGTAGCCATTGGGATTTTCTGCGTTCTTATGAGTTACATGAAGTACGCTGCCATCTTGAATGTTGGTTCGCTCTCCGATGTGGATGTGGTTTACATCCCCCCGAGCTGCGACCAATGGCCAGATACTAGAATCATCGCCAATTCGGATATCACCGACTAAAACAGAGGTTGAGTCAACGTAAACACGTTCACCAAGTTCAGGCTTTATACCTTTGTAGCTTCTCATTGAGCTCATCTTTTTTCCTTATTCAGGGCGATTACAGGGTGTATGGAGGTAGAATAGTAGTGAAAACTCGCCTTTTAGAATAAAAAACACCCA